>JAEEJM010000135.1 GCA_016281895.1 Clostridiales bacterium | reverse complement strand
TTTCGACGCCGGGATCAGTGTTTCCTGCGTATGAGCGCGCAGCCCGCAACGGCCACTGCCGCGACGCACGCTGCTGCTGCGGAGCCGCCGCAGCCCTTCTTTTCCGTCTTGCCGGCCTCGCCCGTGGTGACGGCGGCCGGGGCGTCGGTGACGGCGTCGGTAGACGGAGCATTGGTCACGGGAGCGTTGGTGGTGACGGGTGCGGACGTGGCCGGCGCCCTGGTGGTCGCCTCGGCGGTGGTCACGACCGCGGGGTCGGCAAGGAACGGGACGTCGTCATAGAGAGCGTTCTCGAAGAACCGGGCCCTGACGGTGTCGTACATGCCGACGTAGTTGTCGGCGATGCGCAGCGCGGGAATGAACTCGGCGATCATCACGCCGTCCTTCTGGAAGGAGACGTAGAAGATCTTGGTGGCGCCGAGGGAGTAGCTGGTCAGCGACTCGGTGGTCTTGCTGAAGTTGGTGCCTCCGATGGTGAAGTTGCAGAGGTTCGGATGCTCGTCGTTGATGTCGATGTTTGCCGGATCTATGCTGGCGACGAGGTTGCCGTCGAAGGTGAACGTGCCGGCCGGGGCGTCGAAGATGGCGGTGTGCTTCTCGGTGTCCTTGTGGATGTACTCGGGTTTGTTGACGAGCAGCGCGCCCATGCCCATGGTGATGTAGTCCTGGGTGCGGTTGTAGGCGATCTGGAAGCGGCCGGTGGTGTCGCCGCCGCCGATGTAGGTGCCGACGATGCCGGCGCTGGAGCCCTTCCCGGGCAGTTCGGGATCGACGATCTGGAAGGTGACCTCGAGCCTGATCTTCGAGTTGACCGGAATGCCGGTGTCGATCAGCTCGACGCCGTCGGATTCGATGTACTCGAGTTCCATGTACTCGGACGGGAGGACGTGCGACGCCGACGCCGGAACGGCGAAGAAGGCGGCAAAGACGGCCGCGATCATAACGGCTGCGACCGCTAAAGACAGGAGTTTTTTCATTTCTGCGTCCTTTCTTATGTTCGTTGTAGTTAGACGTATCCCTGATTCCGGGCGGACGGGCCGTCCGGGCGACGGTGTTCAGTCGTTATGCCCGTTATCCGCGCTTCCTTCTAGTGATCACGCAGCCGCATACGGCCGAGGCGAGCACGAACAACGCGGCGGCGGGCAGAACGGCAGATGAGCTTCCGCAGCCTTTCTTGGCAGGCTCGGCCTCGGGAGCCTGAGTGGCAGGGGCCTGAGTTTCCGGGGTCTGGGTCTCGGGAGCCTGGGTCTCGGGAGCCTGGGTCTCGGGAGCCTGAGTCTCCGGAGCCGGGGTCTCAGGGGCCTGGGTCTCGGGAGCCTGAGTGATCGGAGGGTAGGCGGTCTCGGCCTCGGTCTGGCCGGGCATCATGAATCTGTAGAGGGTCCTGCTGACCTCTTTGCCCGAATCGTCCTTAAGCACCGTCTCATGGACGTTATCGAAGAACGTGTTGGTCACGAGGTCGTACATGCCGACGTTCTGGTCGGCCACGCGGCAGGCGGGGATGAACTCGCCGACGGTGGTTCCGTCGTTGGTGATCTTGACGTAGTAGATCTTAGCGGCAGCCAGCGACTGATAGTCGTTCCATTCCGTGGTGGAGGAAGTGTAGTTGCAGCCACCGATGCCGATCAGGCCGAGTTTTTCATCCTGAAGGGTAGTGCCCTCGGCAAGCGAGATGACCTCGACCCCGTCGAAAACACACTTGGCGCTTACCGCGTCCATGATGAGCGTGTGCTTCTCGGTGTCTTTCTTGTAATCCTTGTTTGCCGTACCGCCGAGAGCGATGCTGTAATTATCTGCCGAGACGCCGTAGCTGATCTGGAACCTTCCGGGAGAGCCGGTGCCTCCGCCGCCGCCGCTCCAGTTGCAGCCCATTATGCCTTTGTAGGATCCGGATCCGCCCTTGCCCGCGGCTATGTCTTCATCGGACTCGCCGACGGTGGTGTTCGTGACCTGGAAAGTGACCTCGTAGCAGGTCTTGGGGGTACACTTGATGCCCGTGTTGATGATCTGGCGTCCGTCGCACTCGATGTACTCGAGTTCGACGTACTCGGCGGGCAGGTTGTGGGTGGCGAAGGACGCACCCGCGGAAAACGTGACGGCCGCAGCGGCCAGAACGATGAACAGCGCGGCGGCCAGAGCGATAATTTTTTTCATTTTCTCCTCTTTGTCATAACGCTCATAACCGGCCGGAGCCGGCTATGAGCGTCATAAGATGGTCTATTTGAACTTTGATCCGTTTACGGGTCCCGGAACGTCAGTCCTGCTTGCCGGCGAAGGCCCTGCGGGAGACGCTGACCACGGCGATGCAGAGCACGGCTGCCGCGGCGGCAACGGCCGTGAACAGATACACGGTGTTATCGCCGGTGGCGGGAGAGGTGGTGGAGGATCCGCTGGTTCCGCTGGAGCCGGTCGTGGCGGCGGGAGCCGTAAGCACGGCGTCGGCGGGCATCGCGAAACCGTGGAGGGTCCTGCTGGTCTCGGCGCCGGTGTCGTCCTTAAGTACAGTCTCATGGACGTTCTCGAAGAATGTCTTGGTCACGAGGTCGTACATACCGACCTTCTGGTCGGCCACGCGGTAGGCGGGGATGAATTCTCCCTGAACGGCGCCGTCGTTGGAGATCTTGGCGTAGTAGATCTTAGCGGCGGCCAGCGACTGGTAGTCACCCCATTCTGAAGTGGAGGACGTGTAGTTGGTGCCTCCTAAGCCGATCAGGCCGAGTTTTTCATCCGAAAGGTTATTTCCCTCGGGAATTGAAATGACCTCAGAGCCGTCGAAGATCGCCTTGGAATTTGCCGCGTCCATGACAAGCGTGTGCTTTACGGTGTCTTTCTTGAAATCCTTGTTTGCCTTGTTGCCCAAAGCGATGCTATAACAGTCGTCCGTGCGGCCATAGCTGATCTGGAGCCTTCCGTTATAACCGTCTCCGCCGCCGCCGCCCCAGTTAACGCCGATTATGCCTTTGTATGATCCGGAGCCGCCTTTGCCGGCAGCCTTGTCCTCGTCGGACGTGCCGACGGTGGTGTTCGTGACCTGGAAAGTGACCTCGAAGCTGGTCTTAGGGGTCGCCTTGATGCCCGTGTTGATGATCTGGCGTCCGTCGCACTCGATGTACTCGAGCTCGACGTACTCGGCGGGAAGATTGTGCGTGGTGATGTACTCGCCTGCGGAGGCCGGTAAGGCCAGGAATGCGGCCGAGATCAGAACGATGACTGCGGCCATGGTGATAGAAATGGCTTTTTTCATTGTTTTGTCCTTTTCCTTTATTTGATTTTTTTGCATTGACGACGGAAGAAAAGCCGCTCAGGACGCCCGGGGCCGATCCCGGTCGGGTCCCGTTTGTCCATTTGCATCAATATTGTATCATGATATAGACCGAAATGCAAGGTTTTTTGTTGATTTTGTGACCGGAAAACAATCTTTTTTTGATCGTCCGCTCGTCGCGCGGCTCTCTCAGAGCAGGAAGACCCCCTTCGAGGAGCAGATCTTTCTGACCTTTTCGGGCCAGCACGAGACCTGGACCTCTCCGATGTGCGCCTTGTGGAGGAAGAACATGCATATCCTGGACTGGCCGATGCCGCCGCCTACCGTATACGGCAGCCTTCCCTCCAGCAGCTCGCGGTGGAAGGGCAGGTCCATGCGCTCCGGGCAGCCGGCCTCCCTCAGCTGGCGCTTCAGAGCGTCCTCGTCGACCCTGATGCCCATGGACGACAGCTCGAGGGCGATGTCCAGCACCGGATAATAGACTATGATATCTCCGTTCAGCTCCCAGTCGTCGTAGTCGGGCGCGCGGCCGTCGTGCGGTCTGCCGGACCTGAGAGCCCCGCCGATCCGCTCGACGAATACCGCCCCGTACTTCCTGGCGGCGCGGTACTCCCTCTCCTTGGGCTCGGCGTCGGGCCAGGCTTCCTCGAGCTCCTGCGAGGTAACGAAGGCGATCTTCTCCGGCAGCAGATGCCCTATGAAGCCGTAGTCGTCGGCTATGTAGTTCTCGGTCTGCCTGAGGGCGTCGTAGATGTAGCGCACGGTGGAGTGCAGATAGGTCCGGGTGCGGTCGGACTTGCGTATGACCTTTTCCCAGTCCCACTGGTCCACGAAGACGCTGTGTATGTTGTCGGTGTCCTCGTCCCGGCGGATGGCGTTCATGTCCGTATAGAGTCCCTCGCCCGGCTGGAAGCCGTAGTCGCGAAGGGCCTGGCGCTTCCATTTGGCAAGCGACTGGACTATCTCGAAGCGGCGCCCGCGGACGCTCTTCATATCGAACGAGACCGGGCGCTCCCAGCCGTTGAGGTTGTCGTTGAGGCCCGACGCCGCGTCCACGAAGAGCGGCGCCGACACCCGGCGAAGGTTGAGCTGGTTCGCGAGATCGGTCTGGAAGAAGTCCTTTATCTTCTTTATGGCTATCTGCGTCTGGCGAGGCGAGAGTTCGGAGCGGTATCCCTCCGGTATGATCACTGACATGGCGGTATCCCCCGTAAAATCGTGCCGTGTTATTATCGTGCCTTATATCGTGCCGTGTTGTATTTGTGCGCTGTTGTAATCGTGCGCTCTGTTACTTTTCTCCGACTATGAGGCCGTAGCCTCCGCTGCGCCTTTCGTAGACCACGCAGGTCTCGGAGGTCTCGGAATCCGTGAAGAGGTAGAACTGGTGTCCGAGGAGGTTCATCTGCAGGATGGCCTCTTCGACCGACATGGGCTTGATCTGGAACTCCTTTCTCCTCACGACGACGTCGGGCGTCTCGGTGAGCTCGTCCTCGGCGGGTATGTCGGGGACGAACGAGTTCCTGCGGAACCGCTTCTCGAGCTTGGTCCTGTTCTTGCGGATCTGGCGGTCGATGGTCTCCACGGCTCGGTCGAGCGCGTTGCGGAAAGTCTCGTCCTCGGTCTCGCAGCGGAAGATGGTGTTCACCGCGGCGATGGTGATCTCGACGTTCTCGCTGTTC
>JAEEJM010000134.1 GCA_016281895.1 Clostridiales bacterium | reverse complement strand
TGAGTGCGCTGTATCGCGCGGAGTCTTTCCCGTGCTCCGGAGCGTCATCCGTTCCCGAGTCCGAGAAGCGGGATCACGCGGAATATGTCGCCCGCGCCCATCACGACGACCGCGGTGCGCTCGCCGGCCGTCTGCCTGAGGTTCTCGGCGGTCGATTCGAAGCTCCCGCAGTACACGGCACGGTCGCCGACGGCGCGCGCCAGCTTTTCCGAACTGACGCCGAAGGTCTCGCGTTCGCGCGCCGCGTAGATGTCGCAGAGGTAGACCTCGTCCGCGAGTCTCAGAGCCGCGGCGAAGTCGTCGAACAGGCCGGCTGTGCGGCTGTAAGTGTGAGGCTGGAAGGCGCAGACGACCCTGTCGTATCCCATGTCCCGGACGCCGGTCAGCGTGGCCGAGATCTCGGTGGGATGGTGGGCGTAGTCCTCGTAGACGTCGGCCCCGTTCAGCTTTCCGCGGAACTGCATGCGCCGGGCGACGCCCGTGAAGGCGGACAGGCTGACCGCGGCCTCGTCCGCCGGTATGCCGGCACAGTACGCGCAGATGAAGGCCGCCAGGGCGTTGGAGACGTTGTGCCTGCCGGGGACGTCGAGGTCGATCCTGGCAAGGGCATTGCCGTCCTTGAGGACCGTGAAAGAGGGCAGTCCGCGGGAGATGTCGATATCGGCCGACTGCCACTCGGCCTCCCTGTGCCCTGCCGTGCTGAAACGCACGAGGTTCCCGGGACAGTTCCCGACGGCAAGCCTTACGTTCTCGTCGTCCCAGTTGGCTATGACCGTGCCTCCGGGGCCGGGGATCGAGGCGAAATTCGCGAACGAGCGCCTGATCTGCGCCATCGAGCCGAAGTAGTCGACATGGTCCATCTCCACGTTCAGCACGACGGCGACGGTGGGGTTGAAGTCGAGGAAGGAGTCCATGTACTCGCAGGCCTCGAATATCATGTAGCGGCCGCGGCCGATCACGTAACCGGCTCCGTAGGCAGGCATCACGGCGCCGCAGAGCACGGTGGGATCGGTCCCGCAGTCGGAGAACACCTGGCCGCACATGGACGTGGTGGTGCTCTTTCCGTGCATGCCGCTGATGCCGATGCGGACCGGCCAGTAGTTCATGACGAAGCCGAGGTAGTCCGCCCTGGACACGCACGGCCTGCCGCTGAGCCTGGCGGCGGTGTATTCGGGGTTGTCGGGAGATATGGCGATGGTATATACCACGGCGTCGTAGCCGTCTATGTGGGAGGCCTCGTGCGAGTGGAAGATCTCTATCCCCTTTTCCTCGAGGCGCCGGGTGAGCTCGGTGTCCGCGCGGTCGGAGCCGCCCGTGCGGATGCCCCGCATGGCCGTGATCTCGGCCAGCGACGACATGCTGATCCCGCCGATCCCTATGAAAAAGACGCTGCGGCAGCCGGAGAGCATCCGCGAGAGTTCGGCGCTTCCGTAGCGAGTATTCGGAGTTGACATGAGCGCGCCTTTCCGCCCTCCAGGGCAAGTTGGAATTTGCGTTAAACGGCCGTTAGGCCCGGTTAACCGCGAAAAAAAGTGAAAACTTCACATAAAACCTTAGTTTTTGGGCCGGTTTCGGGCCTGTTGTTCACAGGGCCGTCACAATGAAAAGGTATAATGATACAGGATATTGGGATATTTATCCGCGCAAGCAATCACTTTTATTCGGAGCGAGGATCGAAGCTATGCAGATCACGGACATTAAAATCAGAAAACTGTTCAGCGAAGGTCCCATGAAAGCGGTCGTTTCTGTGACATTCGACGGCCAGCTGGCCGTCCACGACATCAAAGTAATCAACGCCGGAGGAAAACTGTTCATAGTAATGCCCACCAAGAAGAACCCGGACGGTTCTTTCAGGGACGTTACGCATCCGATCACCGCCGAGTTCCGCCGGTTTCTCGGAGACGCCGTGCTCGACGCCTACAGGGAGGCGCTCGAGCAGGCCGAGGCAGAGGCCGGGTCCGCGGACGTCGCGGGAGAGGCGCGTTTCAGCGCCAGATAAGTTTTCGCCGCGGCAGGCGCGTTCGACCTGCCGCGGCCCGTTTTTCGGCCGGGAGGCCGTTTTTTTGTTCGGAGGCTCCGTTCGGGCCTCTGTTTTTTATCAGTTGAATCTGCCCTGTATGCGGCAGTCGCCGGCCATCTCGAGCTCGCTCAGCTGCTGCTTTGTCAGCAGCACGTTGCGGGGCTTGGTGCCGTTTGCCGCGGATACGAAGCCGAGGGCCTCCATGCGGTCGATGATCTTTGCCGCCCGGCCGAAGCCGATGGAGAGCTTGCGTTGCAGAGACGAGGTCGCGACGGTGCCGCTCTCGACTGCGACGCGCAGGGCCTGCTGGAAGAGCGGGTCGGCGTCCTGGACGAATTCCGCGGGCTCGCCGTCGTCGCTCCCCTTGCCGCGGTTCTCCTGGGCGGAGAGGCGGTCGGTCTCGCGGTCGATGTCGGAGATGAACTCGTCGTCGTACCTGACGGGGGACGAGTTCTCCTTTATGAAGTCGGTGACTGCGCGGACCTCCTCGTCGCTGACGTAGCAGCCCTGGATGCGCGAGGGCTTGGGCGAGCCTATCGGGGCGAAGAGCATGTCGCCCTTGCCGATGAGCTTTTCCGCTCCCGCGATGTCGATTATGATCCTGGATTCGACGTTCGAGACGACGGAGAAGGCTATCCTGGACGGGACGTTGGCCTTGATGAGGCCCGTGATGACGTTGACCGAGGGGCGCTGTGTGCCTATGATGAGGTGGATGCCGGCCGCTCTGGCCTTCTGGGCCAGGCGGATGATGCTTGTCTCGATCTCGGCGGGCGACGACATCATGAGGTCGGCCAGCTCGTCGATGACTATGACTATGCGGGGCAGCGGCACGAAGCCGGGATCGGACGAGGCCATGAGCCTGTTGTAGCCGTCGAGGTCCCTGGCGCTGCAGTCCTCGAAGAGCTGGTAGCGGTGCTCCATCTCGTTCACGGCCGCGTTGAGCGTTCCGGCGGCGCGCTTCATGTCGGTCACCACCGGCACCTTCATATGCGGGAGGTTGTTGTACATGCCCATCTCGATCTTCTTCGGGTCGATCATGATGAACTGGACCTCGTCCGGGCGGGCCTTGTAGAGCAGCGATATGATGATCGTGTTTATGCAGACGGATTTGCCCGATCCGGTCGTGCCGGCTATGAGCAGGTGCGGCATCTTTCCCACGTCGAAGAAGACCGCGTTGCCGCCGACGTCCTTTCCGAGGCAGGCGGCGAGTTTGCTGTTCATGGAGCGGAACTTTTCGGAGTCTATTAGCTCGCGGATGGGAACTATGGCCCTCACCTGGTTCGGGACCTCGACGCCGACCGCGTTCTTGTTGGGGATGGGCGCCTCCATGCGTATGGTGGCCGCCAGCTCCAGCGCGATGTCGTCGGCCAGGCCGGCGATGGAGCGCACCCGGGTGTTGGCCTCGGGGTAGAGCTCGTAGCGGGTGATGGTCGGACCCCTGGAGTACTCGATCTTCTTGATGCCGACGTTGAATGCGGCAAGCTTGTCCATAATGCGCTGGGCGTTGCCGCGGAGCTCGGCGGCGATGTCCTCCTGGGAGGGCGCCTTGACCTCGCTCAGCAGGTCGACGGGCGGGAAGAAGTACGTCCGGAGGCGCTCGGCGTCGACGTTCTCGGCGTCGCTCACCGAGGTGTCGGGATCGGAGTCGGCGGGAGCGGGAACCCCCGAGACCTGCCTCATCCCGGCTATGACGTCGTTGCCCGCCGCCGGGGCGTTCCCCGGGGCGCCGGCGGCCGTTCCGGCCGCCCTGGCCGCGGTCCGCTCGGCCTTCCTGCGTATTCTGGACGGGTCCCCGGTCTCGAGCGGGGCCGCGGCGGTC
>JAEEJM010000133.1 GCA_016281895.1 Clostridiales bacterium | reverse complement strand
TGCCCGAAGCCGCGGAACGGATCGCGGCGGTAATATACTGTCTCTGAGGAATGAAGTGCCGGCTGCGGCCGGCAATGAGGTTGCGCGCTGCGCGCGCAAATGAAGTGCCGCTTCGCGGCAATGAAGACGCGGGCTGCGCCCGCTTATGAAGTTGCGCGCTGCGCGCGCAAATGAAGAAATGAAGTGCCGGCTGCGCCGGCAATGAGGTTGCGCGCTGCGCGCGCAAATGAAGTGCCGCTTCGCGGCAATGAAGACGGCAGATCAGATTTTAATTTTATTCACTCACATCCCGCCGGAGACGGCAACATCATTCTTCGATCAGGAAAGGAGTTCCATACAGATGAAAAAGATCAGAATCGCAGCCCTTGCCGCTGTCATTCTTGCCGCGGTCATGTGTCTGTCGGCGTGTTCGACCCTGAAGGATATAATGAGCCTGCTGGAGTCGATCGCCGAGGCGCTTCCGACGGACGGACCCGAAGGCGGAACGGGCACGCCTGACGCCGTGGAGACGGATGAAAACGGACACGTCATCAAGCTGAGTCACTTCGACGGCGACGGCAAGCTGGTCTTCGTCCATGTGCAGACATGGGAGAACGACCGCATCTCCAACAAGAAGAGCTATGACTCCAAAGGGCAGCTCACGGGATCCGTCGACTACGAATACGACGCGCACGGCAACTGCACCCGGATGGCCTGGTTCTTCTGGAATTCTGGCAACCTCATGCGCGTCGAGAGAAAATACGACGAGTACGACCGCCTCATAGAGGATACCGGGTACGGCACCGAGACGGTCTCGACGAACAAGACGTTTTTCGAGTATGACGACAGCGACGGGAACCACCCGACCAACTACTGCAAAAAGACTTACTACCCGAGGTGGACGGGCTCCGAGGACGACAGGTACTACGTGTCGACGCTCGATTACGACGCCGACGGCAGGCTGATCAAGATCACCACCGTCGACCAGACCGGAGCGCTTTCGCACTACGACGTCTACACCTACGCAGACGGTAAGCTGCAGCAGACCACCAACTACGATCCCGACGGCAAGCCGAACTACACCTACAAATACTATTACGACGAGGACGGCAAGAGGATCAGGGAAGAGCGCTACAACGCCGACGGGGAACTTGAGGGCGTGGACTACTGATAAAGTGCCGCTTCGTACGCCGTTTCGCGGCACGCGGCCGCGGCCTCGGGCGACACCGGAGCGTCGAAGTCTGAGAAGGTGTTCTCCCGCACGTCGGTCCCGGTGAGCGAGGCGAAGACCGTCAGGGCCAGCAGATATCTCCCGGCGCCGTAGCCGGCGTGGAAGCCGTCCCTGTGGACCTTTTCGATGCCGTATTTTTCCCGGTCGCGCCACAGTGCGAACATCGCCTCGCCGTCGGGTATGATGAGATCGGCAGCGGTCCTGTCGGCCATGGCCCCGTAGCAGCGGATTATCGCCCTGATGTGCTCCTCCGGTTCCGTGAACTGAGTGAGTTTGAACCGCTCGGCCCCCCGGTCGAAAGTCCAGGTCTGGTGGACGCAGAAGCGGGCCCCGGGGCACATTTCGCGCACGAAGGACGCTATCGCCGTGTCGTAGGGAACGTAGGACTGTCCGTCGCCGCTCAGCGGACTGCACTGCTGCGTGAAGACGACGTCCCAGTCGTCGGCCAGCAGCGCCTCACGCAGGGATACTCTGCAGTCGGTGCGGAAGCCGTTGATCTCGTACTCGTAAGCCCGCTCGCCGGACAGCATGTTGCGGTAGTGGCGGGCAAGCGAGCAGCCCCCGATGTATAGGTTGACCGCCTTGACCTGGACGCCCTGGTTCCTTGCGACCCCGTAAAGGTAGCGCATGCAGTCCGTTCCGAAGCTGTTGCCTATGCAAAGTATCTTCATCATTTTCCGTTCCTCCGTTTGCCGTCGTGCCGGGCGGCCTTATGAACTCCGCGCCGGACGCTCTTGTGAACGTCACCGGGCGGCCTTATGAAAACGCGGCTGCCGTACTTGTTCCGGCAGCCGTGTTTTTGGGTTGCGTCAGATCCTGGCCACTCCGGTCTCGCGTGCCGATCTGATGACGGCCGCCGAGACCACCCGGGCCACGTCCTTGTTGAGCGCGGACACGATGATGTTGTCCTCGCGCAGCTCGCTGTCGGGAATGAGAGTGGCGAGCGCCCTGGACGTGGCCACTTTCATCTCCTCGTTGATGCGCGAGGCGCGGCAGTCGAGGGCGCCCCTGAAGATGCCCGGGAAGGCCAGGAGGTTGTTGATCTGGTTCGGGAAGTCGGAGCGGCCGGTGCCGACGATGCGGGCTCCGGCGGCAAGGGCCTCGTCCGGCATGATCTCGGGGGTCGGGTTGGCCATCGGGAACACTATGGCGTCGGGGGCCATGGTCGCGACCATCTCCTTGGTGATGACTCCGGGGACGGACACGCCGATGAACAGGTCGGCGCCCTTCATGGCCTCGGAGATGGGGCCGGTCAGACGGCCGGCGTTGGTGATCTCAGCCATCTCGGCCTGGGCGGGATTGAGCCTGGAGTCGCCGCTACAGACGATGCCCTTGGAGTTGCACATGACGATCTTTTCGGGATCGACGCCGAGTCTTATGATATGCTTGGCGATGGATATGCCGGCCGCCCCGGCACCGCTCATGGCGACTCGGATGTCGCCGATGTCCTTCTTGACGATCTTGAGGGCGTTCAGCAGCGCCGCGCCGACGACGATGGCCGTTCCGTGCTGGTCGTCGTGGAAGATCGGGATGTCGCACAGCTCGATGAGCCTGCGCTCGATCTCGAAGCAGCGCGGTGCGGCGATGTCCTCGAGGTTGATGCCTCCGAAGGAGCCGGAGAGGAGATACACGGTGCGGACGATCTCGTCCACGTCCTTGGACTTGATGCAGAGCGGGAAGGCGTCGACGTCGGCGAACTCCTTGAACAGGATGCATTTGCCTTCCATGACGGGCATCCCCGCCTCGGGCCCGATGTCTCCCAGGCCCAGCACGGCGGTGCCGTCGGTAATGACGGCAACGAGATTGTTGCGGCGGGTGAGCTCGTAGGACTTGTTCACGTCCTTCTGGATCTCGAGGCAGGGCTCTGCGACGCCGGGCGTGTAGGCCAGCGAGAGGTCCTCGCGGGTGTTGACGGGGACGCGGGAGCGGACCTCGATCTTTCCGTTCCATTCGTAGTGCTTCTTGAGGGATTCTTCTCTTATGGTTGCCATGGCTTATCCTTTCGGTAT
>JAEEJM010000012.1 GCA_016281895.1 Clostridiales bacterium | reverse complement strand
GACCGGCGCGGAGACCTCACCTCCCGAAGCTTCCGTTACGGGGAGCGAGGCCGCATCCGGCAGGTCGGTGCTCGACGGTAAAAAGGTCGTCTTCATCGGCAACTCCATGATCTATTACGGCGGTGTCGTGACCAAGGGCGGGTACCGCTCCTCCGACACGGGCTGGTTCTACAGGATCTGCCGCGCGAACGGCGACAGGACCACCGTCGTCGACTGCACCTACGGCGGCCATCATCTTTACGATTTTGCCGGCCGGTGCAGGACGTCGGGCTGCGACGTCGGCGTGGGCGGCGACCTCCTCAAGGGCCTCGACCTCTCATCCTTCGACTACGTCTTCATGTCCGAATCGGGCGACAACAACGCAAACTTCACGGCAGACGTGCGCAAGGTCATGGCGAGGTTCCCGAATCCCGATACAAAGTTCGTGTACATGTGCCATACCTACAGCTACGACCGCGGCCACACCAAGGTCACGGGCCAGCTCGACGAGCTGCAAAAGCTCGGGGTAATCATAGCAGACTGGGGCCACGTCTGCTACGACCTGTACAGCGGTAAGGCAAAGAATCCGACCGCGACCTTGAAGTACGTGAAGAACACCTTCGTCAACAACGTGTCGGGCGATTCTCACCATCCGAACCCGCTGGCCGGCTACATCGCCGCTCTCACCTGCTACTGCGCCGTCACGGGCCGCAGCGCGGTCGGCCAGAGCTATGACGACCGCGAGAAGGTAAAATACGGCGGCGGGTCGGTATCCTATTCCGACTACACCGCAAAGTATTACACGTCGGGCAACTCGAACTTCACCGAGGTCTTCGCCTCTCCGGCCGACATGGCCGGGATACAGGGGCTGATAGACGAGTACGTATCCAGATGGGCGGAATAAAAGCGGGCGGGGACGTCATGTCCCCGCTCCTCTTTTGATCGCGTATCGGTGCCGGGCGGGTCTTCCGCCGGCGGGCATTCCGCTCCGCCTGTCTTACGGCGTCAGAAGTTCTTCCCGTCCATTCCCCACAGGAAGCATTCGTCGTATCTAACGTAGACCCTGCCTCCCGGTATGCCGAGCTCTTTTTCGAACAGCTCGCAGACGATCTTTGTCATCTTGGCGTACGAATCCTCGCTGCCTCTGCCGAAGATCTTGACCTCGACCATGGCGGCGGGCTCGTCCGATCCCTGGAACCACATCCTGGACTCGTCCTCGAACTGGATCATGAGCCAGGTCTCGCTCTTGCGGGGGAAGCTCTCGATGGCCTTCCCGAGCGCCTTTTTCAGGACGATCTCTTTTTCTTTGCTGATCGCCACGTTCGTTTTTGCGGTAATGTAAGGCATATGATGCTCCTTTCCCGGCCGGTATTGATTTCTCCGGCCTCAGTGCTCGCGTCCGGGGTCCCGGCCGGTCATCTGTTGCCGGCGAGCGCGTCCAGCGAGTCGTTGAGTTTCCTTGCCGAATTGCCCACGTTGCGCTTGAGGCTCGTGACGTAATTCGGGACGGTGTTCTTCTTCGAGGCGACGATCTGCCCGAGCACCGCGTGGGGCTTCGACACCAGCGAGAAGTACACGTTGCCGGCGTCGACCTGGACCTTGTCCATGACCATGTCGAGCATGTCCCAGGAGTCGGGATCGCTCTGGTATTTGCTCTTCATGGTGATCTCGAAGTAGGCGGGGACCGTGTTGAGCGAGCTCTCGTAGGCCATGATCTCGAGCACCGCTCCCATCATGTCCGTGCGGTCCTCGGGAACGCCGGCCAGCACCGTTACGACGGTGTACTGGTCGAACAGATGCGTGTGGTAATCGACCTGCTCGACGTTGAGCTTCGGGACGGGGGCGATGCCGTACTTGTCGGTCATGTTCCTCATCCACTCGCGCTCGCACTCGATGAGGATGGGCGTCATTATGGCTCCCTTCCCCTCGGCAAAGTCCTTGCTTATGGTCATGAACTCGCCGTCGGCCGTCTCGTGGGGATAGACGCGGGTGCCCTCGCTGGCAAACATGGCCAGCAGCAGGTCGACGCCCTCGACCATCCGGTCGGCCGGGATGGCGTACTCGTACCCGCCGTCCGCGTCGCGGCCCAGGATGGGGATCTCGAGCGCCTCCCAGTAGGCGTCGGACATTATGAGCTCGCTGGAGAGCCATCCGTATACGCTCTCGTCGGGGTTTCCCTTGTCGGTGTAGAGGTCCTTGATGAGCTTGAGCTCGAATTCGAGCGTCCATTCGTTGGACCTTACCGTGTCGTAAACGTAGGGGATGTTCTTCTCGTCGAAGAGCCGCTTGTTGAACACCGTCGCGAAGGCCAGCCTCATGGAGGAGAGCGATATGGCCCCGGAGGCGACATACTGCGCGCCCTTGAACGAGACCGCGTCGTTGAGGCCGGCGAACCAGTAGTTCTTCTCGAGGTCGATCGTGTCGATCCCGCGAAGGTTGCGGTACCAGCCGTTGACGGTCGTCTCGCAGGCCTTGTAGGCGTTCACGAAGGCGATGTCGTATTCGTTGAGGCCGCCGTTGTAGTCCTTCTCGATGGCGTTGACCGCGGCGGAGTTGCTGCCGCCGTACTTGACGACCCGGTTGTTGAGCTTGACGCCCAGCCGCTCCTCGACTTTGGAGTTGCGGGTGAAGACGGCGTCGTTGATCACCTCGCCGTTGGGCGCCTCGGCATAGACCTCGTCCTCGTACCAGTCGCGGTCGACGGACATGACGTTGATGACCTCGCCGCCGTAGTCGAGCGGGCCGAGATCAGGCACGGACTTGGGATCGGCCGTGGAGCCGGCCGGCGACGATTCCGGCCCGTCGGGACCGGGGACGGCGGACGATCCTGTGCCGGGTCCGCCCTGCTGCGTCTCTGCGGAGCATGCCGCGAAGCAGAGCAGCACCGCCAGGAATGCCAGAACGATACAGATTGCTTTTTTCATTGCCGAGCCTCCTGCGATTTTGGGTCTCAGACGTGGAACGAGTTGTTTTCGAATTCTCCGTGGCTCATGCGCCAGTTGATGCAGCGGTACAGATAGCGGACGTAGTCCGGGTTCTCGCACATTCCCTTCCCCGGATCGTCGGACAGCTTTGCGACGTCGCTGGCGTTGCAGCGGACGGTCTTCATGACGATGTTGAGCGGCGGCTCGCAGGTGTCGTTCGAAAGGTAGGTGCCTATACCGAAGGCGACCCTGCAGCGGCCGTTGAAGCGGCGGTATATGGCTGTCGCCCTGGCAAGGTCGAGGCTGTCGCTGAACAGCAGCGTCTTGGTCGAGGGGTCGATGCCGAGCGATACGTAATGGTCTATCATGCGCTCGCCCCAGACATACGGGTCGCCGCTGTCGTGCCTGACGCCGCTGAACAGGGTCGCGTACGTCAGCTGGAAGTCCTTGAGGAAGCATTCGGTCGTTATCGTGTCGGTCAGCGCGGTGCCGTTGAGCACCCCGTATTCCTTGACCCAGGCGTCGAGAGCGAACCAGTTCGAATAGGCCGGGTTGTGCCTCTGGTTGCCCTGGCCGACGCACATGATCCACTCGTGGGCCATGGTGCCGACCGGAGTCACGCCGTGTCTGCGGGCAAGGTACACGTTCGAGGTGCCGACGAAGCGCGAATCGGCGTATTCCGCGGACTTGAGGCCGGCGACTGCCAGGTCCTGCGCCTCGGACGAGAGCCGGCGGCGAAGACCGAACTCGGAGAACGAGCCCACCGCGTACTCTCCGCTCCTCAGCCCGGCGATCTTGTCGTCGAGCCGCTCGCGGAAGCTCGAGAGCAGCGTATCATAATCGTACGCCATGCGGAAATAGACCTCGTTTATTATGGCCAGGGTGGGGATCTCGTACATCGAGGTGTTGAGCCAGGTGCCCATGGCCTCGAGCCGCAGGCCGCACGGGGCGTCGGTGCCGATGTAGAAATCGCCGTACCTCGGGTGCCAGAGGCGCAGGAAATCCACGTAGGAGCCCTTTATCCAGCGGATGTTGTTGAGGTATTCGAGCTCGTCCTCGGTGAATCTGAGATCGCAGAAGAGCCTGATCTGGCGCTTGATCTCCTCGACCATCTCCGGGGTGAAGCGGACGTCCGCGTTGCGGCATTTGAAGGCCCAGGTGGTCTTGTATCCGCTGAACTGATGATATATGGCCTGGCCCATAGAAAACTTATAGGCGTCGGTCTCAAGAAGACTTGTAATTATCTGTTCCATTTTTTCAGCCGATCTTCATGTCTCCGTCCCTGACCCACTTGAGCTTACAAAGGATAAGATCGAAAAGGAGCGAGAGCAGGGCGGGAAGTATTATGCATATGAGTATGAGGCCTGCCCAGTCGGCAAGGCCGGGCGAGATCGCCGCGGCGCCGCGGGACACCGCGGCCTCGGACGGCGACAGCCAGCCGGTCACGACCCCTATGGGGCCGCACAGGCCGCAGGTCCCCATGCCGGAGTTTATGGGGGCTCCGTTCATCTCGAGCCCGAACAGGCAGGTCGCCAGGGGGCCCGTGATCGCGGAGGCCAGGGTCGGCGCGATCCAGACGCGGGGGTTCCTTATAATGTTGGGCATCTGCAGCATCGACGTGCCGAGGCCCTGGGAGACGAGGCCTCCCCATTTGTTGTCGCGGAAGGATATGACCGCGAAGCCGATCATCTGGGCGCAGCAGCCGGCCACGGCCGCTCCCCCGGCAAGGCCCGTAAGGCCGAGGACCGAACATATCGCGGCCGACGATATCGGCAGCGTGAGCGCCATGCCGACCAGCACCGACACCGCTATGCCCATCCAGAACGGGGCCAGCTTAGTCGCGGAGTCGATGAGCAGGCCGAAGGCGTCCGCCGCGGTTCCGATGGGCGGAGCTATGAGCTTGGCCAGCGACACTCCCACGAGTATCGTCACTCCAGGGGTCACGAGGATGTCAACTTTTGTCTCTTTGGAGACCAGCTTCCCGGCCTCGGCCGCTATGATGGCTATGACCAGGACCGCCAGCGGCCCTCCGGCTCCGCCTTCGGCGTTTGCCGACCAGCCGACCGCGGCCAGCGAGAACAGCACCATGGGCGGCGCCTTGAGCGCGTACCCTATGGCAACGGCCATTGCCGGTCCGGCAACGGCCATCGCGTAGGATCCGACGTCCGTCAGGAAGCCCGCTGAGAACTGCTGACCGAGCGTCTTTATTATAGTGCCTATGAGAAGCGAGCAGAACAGGCCCTGGGCCATTGCGCCCAGCGCGTCGATGCCGTATCTTTTCGCCGAAAAAACTATGTCTTTCTTCCTGAGGAAATCTCCGACCCTGCTCATGCCGCGCCTCTGTTGTTCATTATTCTGCGCCGGCCCGGAGGCCGGCGCCTGTTTCCGGACGCACGCGCCCGGACTCCCGGGTCAGATGACCACGGTGTTGAAGCCCATGAATCTGCCGAAGGCCTCGATCTCGGCGATGTCCACCCCGTAGGTCAGGGCGGAATGGTGGGTCCCTCCGGCCATGGAATAGGCCTTGAGGTAGTCGCCGACCGGTCTCATGGGATCGAGCCAGCCCTGGATGATGGGTCCGTAGGCTCCGGCCGGCTCGGCGTCGGCCGTCATTCTGACCTTGCTGAGGACGAGGTCGAACTTTCCGGCGGCGGAATCGACGGGCACCAGGTTGATGAGAACGGCGTCGCCCGCGCGCATGCCGGCGCCGACGGTAACGGTATCGCCGGACCGCTCGTAAGAGAACCGCTCGTCCCTGATGATCGGCTTGTAGCTGGACAGGTTGGTGTTCATCTCGCCCATGTGGCTGAGGATGACGAGGTCCTTTTCCCAGTCGGGGCAGAACATCTCGACGAAGGAGGTGTTCGGATAGACGCTCAGCAGCGCGCCGACGAGGCCGGCCGTGAGAGTGTCTCCCTCTCCGGCATAGCCTATGCCCATCTCCATCTCCTTACAGGCCTCGGGGAAAGGCATCTTCAGCAGGCCGTCGTCGGAGATGTGGAGGAAGTTGACGGTGATGGCGGTGAGGCCCTCGTCCTTGATCCATTTGCGCAGGGCAAGTCCCGTTTTGGTGGCGGCGGCGTAGTTCTCCTCGTTGTTGACGCGAACGTCGTACCTGTTGCGGTCGGAGCGGATCTCGTCCTCGACCTCGCAGTCGGTCACCTTGTCGAGATATGTCTTCATGATCTCGGGGGTCAGGTGGAAGACCTGGCCGCCGATCTTTTCCCTGTAGACCTCGTCGGGGATGAGGAAGTCCTCCATGCCCTCGAAGTGGCGGCCGATGAGGCCGATCCTGGCGTTGCGGAAGGCCCTGGCGGCGGCGGCGGCGCGAAGCAGGCCGGAGAGCTCGGTTATGACCTCGCTGTGGAAGGCGTGGCCGGCGACGATAGAGTAAGGCTTGCCGTTGCGCTTGAGCATGCTGCACATCTCCTGCACGCCGTGGATGCCGTGGTTCGCAAAGGTGCGCTCCTCGTAGAGGGCGGCGCTGAGCAGTGCGTAGTCCGGCGTGGTGTCGAAGACGATGATCGGGGCTTTCAGCGTCAGAAGTGCCTTGTAAGAGGAGAGCGAGGGGGAATAGGCGAGATGCTGGGTCACGACGGCGACGATCTCGTCGTCGGCGTTGAACATTTCCGCGGCGGCCTCGAACTCCTCGGGAAGGCGGCAGAGGTCGTCGGGAAGCACCACCTCGAAGCCCTGGCTGGCGATCATGTCCACCAGCGTGTTCATATAGGCCTTCAGGGGATCCCTGCGCTTGATGTTTATGTCGTCGTAAAGCTTGGTGTAAAGCGGCAGATAGCCGATCTTGATCTTTTTCATCTGCTTTCTCCGAATGATTTATTGTCAGTTCGTTGTCAGTTGATTCCCGGTTGATTCCCGTTTGATTGTTGATTTATTGTTGATTGATTGTCGGTTTATTATCGTTTTATTGCCGGTTTTTCAGCAGACTGCCGGCCCGTTCAGGCGGGCCCGGGCGGGTCGTCAGTTCCTGCTGGGCATGAACCTGGCTATGCTCCCCGCGAAGGAGGAGAGCGGCATGGTCTGAAGGGTGATCTTTCCGGGACCTGTGAGGACGGT
>JAEEJM010000132.1 GCA_016281895.1 Clostridiales bacterium | reverse complement strand
TGGCCGCGACGTAAGCGACCGCAATGACCGCCACGCAGATTATCAGATAACCGTATACGCCCATCTGCTGATATGCTCCTCCTTGGAATAATTGACTCCGGACCGGCCGTGCGGCCCGGGAAACACGGAAGTCGCTAAAAATAACCGAAAAAAATAATAAAACGGGACCACGAGCATTGACCGATTATCGACGTACGGACCGGTTTGCAGCTGCTCCCGTTCATGCAGGGGCCGGGCGGGCCCCGCGGGCAAAAAATCGCGCGAACGCCGCAGAAAAAGCACGGCGTCCTCGGGTAAGTGTGTATTATACACTATCCCGGGCCTTTTGTAAAGCGGCTTCGGGAAAAAAGTGATTTTTTTCTTTATTGCGCGCGAATGATTGAAAACTTTTTATATGATATTGCAAATGATTAAAAAAAAAGATATAATTAATTTGATTATTTTTAATTCGCCGCTGAGGCGGCGGGGAACGGGAAACGCATGTACGGCAAGATCGGCTTCGACAACGACAAGTACCTGAAACTTCAGTCCGAGCACATAAGGGAGCGCATCGCCGAGTTCGGCGGAAAGCTGTATCTCGAGTTCGGAGGCAAGCTTTACGACGACAACCACGCCGCCAGGGTCCTTCCGGGCTTCCAGCCCGACAGCAAGCTGCGTCTGCTGCTCGAGCTGCGCGACCAGGCCGAGATCGTCCTGGTCATAAACGCCGGGGACATCGAAAAGTCCAAGAAGCGCAGCGACATCGGCATCACCTACGACGCCGACGTCATGAGGCTCATCGACCTGTTCCGCTTCCGCGGGCTGTACGTCGGCAGCGTCGTTATAACGAGGTACGAGAACCAGTCCGCCGCCAGCGCCTTCGCCGCAAAGCTGCGCGACCAGGGAGTGAAGGTGTACTTCCATTATCCGATCGCCGGCTACCCCTCCAACGTGGAGCTCATAGTGTCCGACGAGGGATACGGCCGAAACGAGTTTGCCGAGACCACAAGGCCGCTGGTCGTCGTCACCGCTCCGGGCCCCGGAAGCGGAAAGATGGCCGTCTGCCTGTCGCAGGTATACAACGAGCTGAAGCGCGGCGTCCGCGCCGGCTACGCCAAGTTCGAGACCTTCCCCATATGGAACCTTCCGCTCAAGCACCCGGTCAACATAGCATACGAGGCGGCTACGTCCGACCTCAACGACGTCAACATGATAGACCCCTTCCACCTCGAGGCCTACGGCGTTACCACGGTCAACTACAACCGCGACGTCGAGATCTTCCCCGTCCTCTCCGCCATCTTCGAGAAGATATACGGCAAATGCCCGTACAGATCGCCCACCGACATGGGCGTCAACATGGCCGGCTACTGCATCACCGACGACGAGGTCGTGCGCAAGGCGGCCAGGCAGGAGATCGTCCGCAGGTACTTCGAAGCCAGGTGCGCCATACGCCGCGGCGACCTCGACAAAGACATCATCTTCAAGCACGAACTGCAGATGAAGCAGGCCGGGGTGTCCCCGGACGACCGGCCGGTGGTCGCCGCCGCGAGGGCCAAGGCCGCCGCCACAGACGGGCCCGCCGCGGCCATCGAGCTCGCCGACGGAAGGATCATCACGGGAAAGACCTCGCAGCTGCTGGGCGCGACCTCGGCCATGCTGGTCAACGCCCTCAAGACGCTTGCAAACATCGACGACGCCACACACCTCATATCGCCGAGCGTTATCACGCCGATACAGCACCTGAAGGTCGAGCACCTCGGCAACCACAACCCGAGGCTGCACACGGACGAGGTCCTCATCGCCCTCTCGGTGTGCGCGGTAACGTCGCCCGAGGCCGAGCGGGCCATAGACCAGATCGGCCGGCTGCGCGGCTGCGAGGCCCACTCCACGGTGATACTGTCGCAGGTCGACGAGAACCTGCTGAAAAAGATAGGCGTGAACCTCACGACCGACCCCGAATACCAGGTCAAGAAGCTCTACCACAAAGGCTGAGACCGCAAGGAGCGCAAACGGAAATCACATGGACTCCAATCTGACCAACACACGCACTTTCGACAGACGCAGCGCCCCCCGCAGGCGGCCGCTGGACAAGGACCTTTCCGAGCTGTCCTACCGCAACGCGCTGCTGCTTCTGCTGTTCCCGCTCGTATTCCTGTATTACGAGTGGCTCAGCCACATAGCCCTGTACCATTCGGTCAGCGGCTCCTTCTTCGCCTATTCGGCGCTGTTCTCCATATCGGCAGGGCTGGTCTGCGCCCTGCTCTGCTCCATATTCCGCAACTACCGCGTAAACTACTGGATCATGCTGGGGATACTCATCCTCACGACCCTGTACTTCGGCCTGCAGGTGGTCTATTTCAAGTTCTTCTCCGACTTCTTCTACTGGGATCTGCTGGTGGTCGTCGGCGGCGACGTGACCCAGTTCTGGTCCAACACCATGAAGACGATCTGGACCTGCCGCGGCTGGATACTTCTGCTCATGATACCGCCGGTCGCCTTCGCCGTGACCGGGCGCAGGATCATAAGACCCGTGGCCATGAGGTGGTCGCTCCGCGGGGCCGGCGCCCTGCTTGCCGTCCTCTTCTTCCTCGCGGGGGTAGGCTTCGTCAACCTCCACAGCGGCGAGCTCGAGGACAGATACTACTACAGGGAAGGCTTCATAATGTCCGAGGCCGCGGGCAGGTTCGGCATACTGACCGCCATGAGGCTCGACACACGGTACTTCCTCTTCGGCGCCGACGAGGGCGGCCACACCGAGCTGACCGTCAGCACCGGGGACTCGAAGAACTGGGGAGAGCTCTTCGAGACGACTCCGTCGCCCGGCACCTCGTCCGGCGGCAGCCCCGGCACCTCGACCGACGCGCCGGTCTCCGGCCAGGAGAGCGGATCGTCCGGATCCGAGGGCTCGTCATCGCCGGTCCCGACCGCGCCCGTGACTACGCCCGAGCCTCCGAAGCCGGCCGACACGAGTCCTAACGTGCTCGACATCGACTTCGAGTCGCTCATCGCCGCCGCGACCAAGAACAAGGCGACCGCGCTGAAGAACGCACACACGTACTTCTCGACCCGCACCCCGACGAACAAGAACGAGTACACCGGGATGTTCGCGGGAAAGAACGTCATTTTCATAACCGTCGAGGGCTGGGCCCCGGCGGCCATAAACCAGGCCCTCACCCCGACGCTGTGGAAGATGAAGAACGAGGGCTTCGTGTTCGAGAACTACTTCTGCTCCAACTGGGGCGGCAGCACGGCCACCGGCGAATACGCCAACATCACCGGAAACTTCTTCAACTCGGCCAGCTGTCTCAAGTACAGCGCCTCGACCTACCAGCCGTTCACCCTCGGCAACATGCTCAAGAGCTCCGGCTACCGCACATACGCCTTCCACAACTGGACAAGGACGTATTATTCGCGCGACCTCTCGCACCCCAACTTCGGCTACACCTATTACGGCGTGGACGGCAAAGACTCGGCCGGCAACTACAAAGGCAGCTCCGGCTGGAACGTGACCTTCACCAAAGCCTGGCCGCTGTCGGACCGCGAGCTGGCGCTGAACACCCTCTCCTTCATACCGACCGACGGCTCGCCCTTCCACCTGTATTACATGACCGTCAGCGGCCACGCGTACCAGACCTGGGGCAGCAGCATGGCAAAGCTCCATAAGGCGGAGATCCTTGCCGCCGGCCTGGTCAACTCGGCCGGCGCCCCGTACACGGCTGAATACGCTCTGTCCTTCATCGCCGCCCAGTACGAGGTCGAGCTGATGGTCGCAGAGCTCTGCCGCGACCTCGAGGCCAAGGGCCTGCTCGAGGACACCGTGTTCGTCCTCTGCCCGGATCACTACCCCTACCAGCTCTCCGAGGACGAGACCAAGAACACGGCCGCCCTGGCCCAGATGTACGACCTGCCCGAGGAAGGCATCTATACGAACTACAACCTCTACCGCGCCCCGCTCATCATATGGTCGGCCTCCATGAAGGAGCCGGTCAGGGTGAGCAAGGTCTGCTCGGCCATAGACGTGCTTCCCACGATGCTCAATCTCCTCGGCATGAAATACGACTCCCGCATCATTATGGGCAGGGACATCCTCTCCACCGCGGAAGGCTTCGTCATACTCAACATGAGCAACGCGGGCTCCATCTCGTCCAGCCTCAACTGGATCACCGACTACGGCTTCTACAGCAGCAAGACGAAGACCTTCACGCCCTTCGACTGGGTGACGGTCGACACGGCAAAGCTCAAGGCCTCCGGTTACTACTCGAACTACAACACCCAGGTGTCCAACATGTACACCTACTCGAAATACATCCTCAACAACAACTACTACAAGACCCTCTTCCCCAAGGGCCTTCCTGATTGAAAGGAAACCGCGATGCAGCAGTATTACAGAATGACCGTGGCGGGCCTCGAGCGGGCGCTCCCCCTGTGTCCCCTCAACGACAAGCTCATGATCGGCGCGTTCGTGATCTTCGGCGATCCCGAGCTCACCACCGCCTGCGCCGAGGCGCTTCTTGCCAGGGCGCCCGAGTACGACTACGCCATCACCGCCGAGGCCAAGGGCATCCCCCTCGTCCACGAGATGGCCAGACTTGACGGCAACAGAAAGTATTTCCTCGCCCGAAAAGCCCCGAAGCTCTACATGACCGGGGTCATGGACTGCGCGGTCCGCTCCATAACGACCGCCCGCGAGCAGCACCTGTACCTCGACACCGCCGACGCGGCCATTATGAAGGGCAAGCGCATCCTCATAGTCGACGACGTCGTGTCCACCGGCGAGTCTCTGCGCGCCATCGAGCAGCTCGTCCATCAGGCCGGCGGCATCATCTGCGGCGAGATGGCCATACTGGCCGAGGGCGAGGCGGCGACGCGCGACGACCTCATCTACCTCGAGAAGCTGCCGCTGTTCGACAAGGACGGCAATCCCCTGCCCTTCTGATCGCGGGTATAACGGCTGCAAAGATCAAAAAAGACTCGGGCGACGGTCGCAGGACCGTTGCCCGAGTCTTTTTTCAACTGTTATTCAACTGTTATTCAACTGTTATGCCGCCGCCCCGTCCGGGGCACGGCCGGCTTATTTCGCGGACGTGCCGCAGGCGGCTCTCGCCTCGGCGGCCGCCCGGCAGGCGATGGCGTGCATCTTTCTGGCGGTGGAGATGTCTATGCCGTAGTCGGAGAATACGCCGCCCTCGTCGAGCCTGACCGCGCGCTCGCGGCCGGTGATGGCGTA
>JAEEJM010000131.1 GCA_016281895.1 Clostridiales bacterium | reverse complement strand
TCGAGCCCGAGATCGTCTATGATCAGCTTAAGATATCCGGTGTCGCAGCGGCAGAAGCCGGCGACGGTCCCGCTCTTTCTCATTTCGTTTCTCCTTGTCATCAGTTGCGTCCGGCCGGGCAGCCGCCCTGTGCCGGCGAGCCGTAGCATATGTCACCGTCCGTGGATTCGGGGATCACATCGACCGCGAGTCCGCGCAGATCCCGATCCGAGCGGACGGCAAACTCGACGTATCCGGCTGAATGGCCTCTTGCGAGGCCGTTTTCGTATGATTCGAACAGCACCTCGCAGGGAAGTCCCGCGGATACGAAGGCGCGCAGCACCTCGGCCCTCACGGCCGCGCAGTCGGCGGAGAGGAGAGCGGCGCGGCGCTTTTTTTCATCCTCCGGCACCTGGCCCGGCATGGATGCCGCCTCGGTCCCGGCCCTGCGCGAATACGGAAACACGTGGGCCGACAGCAGGCCTGCCTCGCGGACGAAGCTCCTTGTCTGCTCGAAATCCTCAGCGGTCTCGCCGGGGAAGCCGACGATGATATCCGCTGTAAACATGACCGACGGAATGGCCCGCCTGACTCTGGAAAGCGCCTCTGCCGCCTGGACGGCGTTGTACTTTCTCCTCATTTTCGCCAGAACTGACGACGAGCCGCTCTGCAGCGAGACGTGAAAATGAGGGCACAGGTTCCGCAGACCGGAAACGGCGGAGACGAAATCCTCCCTGAAGAGCGAGGGATCCACTGAGCTCAGGCGCAGCCGGGTCCCGGGAAAGGCAGCGTCAAGCAGCCTTAGAAGGTCTGAGAGGCCCGTCCCGCCCAGGTCCCGCCCGTAGGACGAGATCTCGATCCCCGTAAGGACGAGCTCTCTGCAGCCGTCGGCGACGAGCCGCGCGGCCTCGCTCAGCACATCCTGAGGGTCCCTGGACCTGACGGGCCCCCTTGCCGAGGGAATGGCGCAATAGGCGCATCTGTTGTCGCAGCCGTCCTCGATCTTGATATACTGCCTGGTCCTCGGGAAGCTGCGGATCGCGAGAGGCTCGTAGGCGGCTCCCTCGAGCGGCGCCACCGGGGAGGCCTGCGCGGCCCCTTCGGAGAAGAAAGAAACGAGGAAATCGACGCAGTCGGCCTTTCTTCGGTTTCCTATGACGGCGGCGACCCCCGGCAGTCTGCGGACGGCGTCGGGACTTCGCTGAGCCGTGCAGCCGGTGACCACGACCGGTGCCGCCGGGTTGAGGGCGTTCAGCCTGCGGATCATCTGGCGCGACTTGCGGTCGGCCTCGGCGGTGACCGTGCAGGTGTTGACAATGAAGGCGTCGCAGTCGCGGCCGGGAGCGGAGGCGGCAAAGCCGGCGGCGTCCAGCAGCTCGCCGAGCGCCTCGCTCTCGTACTGGTTTACCTTGCAGCCGAGAGTAAGTATGCCCACCTTTCTTTTTGCTTCCATGCGGCCTCCGGAGATCACGTTGTTTTCATATTATTTTAGCATTTATCCGGCGCGTTGTAAAGAGGGATCGCTCCTGTTGTAACGAGGGATCGCTCTTGTTGTAACTAGTGTTCGATCTTGTTGTAACTAGGGTTCGCTCCTGTTGTAACGAGGCGCACAGACGCGAGCTCCCCTGAACAAATTTTTCCTTTTGCTATTGAAAACGCGCGCCCGGAAGTGTATAATAAATCCGGCGGACAACAATGATTCATTGAAGGAGACTGCAAATGAGTACCCTGAATATCGTCGATCATCCCCTCATCCAGCACAAGCTGTCCATAATGCGAAACAAGAAGACCGGCTCCAAGGACTTCCGCGAGCTCCTCAGCGAGATCGCCATGCTAATGGGCTACGAGATCACCAGGGATCTCCCCCTCGAGGACATCTCCATCGAGACCCCCATCTGCAAAATGAAGGCCAAGACGATATCGGGCAAGAAACTTGCCGTCGTCCCCATACTTCGCGCCGGACTCGGAATGGTCGACGGCCTGCTGAAGCTCGTTCCCGTCGCCAAGGTCGGACACATCGGTCTTTACCGCGATCCCGAGACTCACAACCCCGTAGAGTACTACTGCAAGCTCCCGCCCGACATCGAGGACCGGATCGTCATCCTTGTCGACCCCATGCTGGCCACCGGCGGCTCCGCGTGCGACGCGCTCACCATGCTCAAGAAGCACGGCTGCTCCAATATAAGGTTCATGGCCCTCGTCGGCTGCCCGGAAGGCGTCGAGCGGGTCCAGCGCGACCACCCGGACGTCGATATCTACATCGCCGCCATGGACGAGAGGCTCAACGAGCACGCCTATATCGTTCCCGGTCTCGGCGACGCCGGCGACCGCATCTTCGGCACAAAGTAAACTATCCGGAAGGAAAAGGGGATGTTTATCGATCCGCCAGGCGGATTCTTAAGCATCCCCGTCGTATTGATGAAGACTCTCGTCATCGGCCCGAACGACGCGGGACAGAGGCTCGACAAGTTCCTTACAAAGGCTGTCAGGGGCCTGCCGCAGTCACTGATGTACAAGTTCATAAGGACCAAGAAGATCAAGGTCAACCGAAAGAGGGCCGCGATCTCCCTGCAGCTCCGCGAGGGCGACGAGGTCTCTCTTTTCATCAGGGACGAGTTCTTCGGCTCTCCTGAAAGGGACGGCTCAGCCCTCGGCTCGGTCACTCCCGCTCTGGACGTCGTATACGAGGACGCCAACGTGATCCTTATAAACAAGAAGCCCGGCGTTCTGGTCCACGAGGACTCCGAGGGACGGGACAACACCCTGCTTTTGCGTCTGCGCTCGTATCTGTATCAGAAAGGCGAGTACGATCCCGCTTCCGAGGCCTCGTTCGCGCCGGCTTTCTGCAACCGCATAGACAGGAACACCGGCGGCATAGTCATCGCCGCTAAGAACGCTGCGGCGCTTCGCGAGATGAACGGGCTCATACGCCTCGGGAAGGTGAGGAAGTACTATCTTTGCGCCGTCCACGGCCGCATGCCGGCTCGCTCGGACCTGCTCACGGCATACCTGCGGAAAGACGGGAGTACCAATACTGTAGACATATCCGACGCGCCTCGTCCGGGATACCGCGAGATCCGGACCGGATACCGCGTCCTGTCGGAAAAGGAAGGGAACAGCCTGCTCGAGGTCGAGCTCTTCACGGGCAGGACCCATCAGATAAGGGCCCAGATGGCCCACATCGGCCACCCCCTTCTCGGCGAGGGAAAGTACGGTATAAGCAGGGAGGACAGAAAGGCCGGATACCGCTATCAGGCGCTGTATTCCTACCGCTTGTTTTTTGACATCGGGGAGGCATCCGGCACGCTCGGGTACCTGGACGGCCGGGAGTTCTCGGTCGATCCCTCTTCCGTATGGTTCACGGAGGCCTTCGGATGAACGCGGCGGCCTTCCGTTCGTCGGCGCTGAAGCTGATCAGGCCGCAGACTCGGCGGGTCAGGCTCCTGTGCCTCGCCTTCTCGGGCTTCCTTACAGGCCTGCTCGTAACGTTTCCCTCCGGTGCCGGAGCTCTGCTTGCCTGGGTGTCGCTCGTGCCGGCGGCCTGCGCCGCGCTGACCGAGGCTGACTCGGATAAGAAGCTGCGCCCGGGCCGGATCTATCTGTCCGGCTTCATGTTTTTCATGTGCGAGTACTCCGTGTGCTACCACTGGTTCTGGAGCATGTACCCGCTCGAGTTCACCGGCCTGTCAAGGGGCGCCGCGCTGTGCGTCGTGCTCCTGGGATGGCTCGGCCTGTCGGCCCTGGCCTCTCTGGCGGGAGGCCTTGCCGTGCTGTGCTTCGTGCTCCTTTGCCGCACACGCCTTATGAGGAAGTGCGCGGAGCTGCGTCCGGCGGCAGCCGCCTCGCTTTACGCCGTATTCGAATGGTTCGAGACTCTGGGCTGGATGGGTGTGCCCTGGAACCGCCTCGGGCTCTCGCAGCTGACGGTGGGCGGCTCTCCCGCACTTATGTCGTCGGCGCTCTTCGGGCCCTATTTCACGACCTTCCTCATAGTGCTCGCAGCCTTCCTTATCGCTCATTCCCTCGTCCGCGGAGGGCGCGGAGCGGCGGCCCTGATCGCGCTCGCGATCTTCGGCATTAACCTTGCCGGCGGAGCCGTCTGCCTTGCCGCATACGGATCTGCGAATACTCCGACCGTGACCGCCGCGGCGATCCAGGGGAACGTCCCCTCCGATGAAAAATGGGGCGGATCGCAGGGAACAACACTGACTGAGCTGTACTTCTCAGCCACCTCCGCCGCGGCGGAGGACGGCGCCGATATAATACTGTGGACCGAGACCGCGGTCACCTCGGAGCTGGGCAAGGGAAAGGCCGACGCAGATCTGCGCGCCCTGGCGGCGGACAGGGGGCTCCTCATAGCTGCCGGGACCTTCGAGTCAGACGGCGAGGGATCGTACGCGAACTGCCTCCGCTTTTATCTGCCCGACGGCACCGTCTCGCCTGACAGCTATAAGAAGAGGCATCTGGTGCCCTTCGGCGAGTACGTCCCGTACCGCGGGTTCTTCATGAACCTCGTCCCTCCGCTGGCGGATCTGTCGGTGCTGCAGAACGATCTCGTAGGTGGTGATTCGACGTCTCTTCAGGAGTTCAACGGCATCACCGCGGGCTCGCTCATATGTTTCGATTCCATCTACGAGGAGCTGTGCCGGGCCAGCAGGTCGGAAGGCGCCGATCTGATCCTTCTCGCGACTAACGACTCGTGGTTCGGCACTTCGGCCGCCCTCGACATGCATCTGAACCAGGCCAGGCTGAGGGCCATCGAGAACGGCGTCTCGGTGCTGAGGGCGGCAAACACGGGAGTTACGGCCCTCATCGACCGCACGGGAGCCGTCATAGCGAGGCTCGAGCCCGAGACACGCGACACGCTTCTGTGCGAGTGTCCTGTATACCCCGGCGCTACGCTTTACACACGCATCGGGAACGTGTTCGTCTATCTGTGCATAGCTTTCGTGTGCGGAGCCGCGGCATATTCGTCGCTCTTGGCCCCGGGAGGGAAAAAGAAGAAATGATACAAAAAAACCGCGGCGCCGGGCGCCGCGGTCGTTTTATTGGTTTATCGGATCAGTCGCCGACGTAGGGAAGAAGAGCGACCTGACGGGCGCGCTTGATGGCGACCTGGAGCTCTCTCTGATGCTTCGCGCAGGTGCCGGAGACGCGGCGGGGCAGGATCTTTCCGCGCTCGGAGATGAATTTCTTCAGTCTGGAGGCGTCCTTGTAGTCGATGTAGCTGATCTTTTCTTCGCAGAACATGCAGACTTTTCTTCTGCGGTGGTTAGCGTTTGCGGGACGGGAAGCGCGGGGAGCGCGCTCTTTTTCGGGCTGTCTATCCATGATTCGTTACTCCTTGATAATTAGTGCTTCCCGTTCAGAAGGGAAGGTTGTCTTCGTCCTTGACGGTGTCGAAGCTTTCGGCCGCTCCGCTGGTCGCGAAGGCCTCGCCGTTTCCGAAGGCGGAGGCGTCGCGGCCCGAGCTCTCGGATTTGGAATCCACGAACATGGCCTCGTCCACCACGACGTCGGTGGAATAGCGGGTCTGATTCTGGTTGTCGGTCCACTTTCTGACCTGGATGGAGCCGGTGATGCAGAGAGCGGAGCCCTTGCGGAAGTATCTGGAGATGAACTCGGCGGTGGAGCGCCACGCCACGCAGTTGATGAAGTCGGTCATCTGCTTCTCGGGCGAGTTGGAGCTGTATCTTCTGTTGACCGCCAGGGTGAAGGAGACGACGGGAGTCTGCTGGTTGGTAGTGCGGAGCTCCGGATCGTTCGTGAGGCGTCCGCAGAGGACTACTTTGTTGAGATTGAGATTTGACATTTCGCTACCTCGCTTCGGTCGGGCGCTCACTCGGAGACGGCGTCAGCCGCGGGCTCGGCTGCGGGCTCTTCGGCGGGCTGCTCGGCGGGCTCTTCCTTTTCCGCCTCGGCTGCGGCTGCGGCTGCTTCGGCTTCAGCTGCGGCAGCTGCGGCTGCGGCGGCCTCAGCTGCGGCGACGGCTGCAGCGGCTCTGTCGGCGGCACGGCGGGCGACCTTTTCGGCGACCTCCTCGTCGAGCCTGAGGATCAGAGAGCGCATCACGTTCTCGTCGATGTTGAGGAGCCTTTCGAGTTCGGAAGGGAATTCGGGCTCGGAACGGAAGGTCACCACTTCGTAGTAGCCCTCGTTCATGTCGTTGATCGGGTACTCGAGACGTCTGGTGCCCCAGTCGGCGACGTCGATCGTCTCGCCGTTCCCGGCGATGAGACTCACGAACTTGTTCACGGTGGCCTTGCACGCGTCTTCGGCGGCGCAGTTCACGATGAACATGCATTCGTAAGCGTTTTTCTGATTGTTATCCATTTTTTACCTCCTTATGGACATAAGACCGCATCTGTGCGACGCGGTAAGGAGACGGGACTGATTTTTTCCCGCACCGAATCAATATTATATCGCTTTGCGGTTCCGAAGTCAATAGCCTGACCGAAAAAAGATGTACCGTCCGCCCTCTTTTTCGTCCCGGAAGCGGCGTTTTGAGCGGCTTTTGTCCGGATAAGCCCTCCGATTCCTTAATATGCACAAACGGAGCGTGTTTTTTTTGATTAAAACTTCCTATTGACACAAATCTTTTGTTATGATATTATAAATCCCGTAGAAATATTTTTCACAAAGGAGCAACCCGTATGAAGAAGTTTATCTCCGTTCTGCTCGCTCTTCTGACGTTCATTTCTCTGTGCGCCCTCGCGGCCTGCGGCGACACCGGAAAGACGGCAGGCACGACCGCCGCCGTCATCGAGAACTCCGAAAAGCCCGACGAAAGCAATTCCGACACCACTCCCGTCTTCAAAGAGGCGAACTACGGCGGAGAAGCTTTCACCATCTACCTCAAAGACAGTTCCAACTATCCTTCCCTATACATAAGCGCCGAAGAGACCAACGGCGACCTTATGAACGACTCGACCTGGGCCCGCAACCTCCTTCTCGAGCAGAAGTACAACATCAAGCTTGCCTTCCTGTCCGCCTCGAACCCGGCCAGCAAGCTTAAGACCGACCTGGCCGGCGGCGACTGCCCTTACGACCTCATGTTCGACTCCCGCACCGACCTTGCCGACCACATCACGACCGGCGAGCTCACCGACTTCCAGGAACTCGACTGCGACATCACCACGGACTGGTGGGACAGCCGCTGCATCTCCGATCTCTCCATCAACGGAAAGACCTATCTGATGCTCTCGGACATCTCCATCGCCCGCTTCGCCGGTCTGCGCTTCATGTACTTCAACAAGCAGATCATCGAGAACTACAATCTCACGAGCCCGTACACCAACCTCGCCGAGAACACCTGGGACCTTGACACCTTCCTTAATCTTGTGAAGTCTGTCCGCACCGACCCGACCTCCTCCGAGTTCGGCACCTACGGCCTGGTTCTCGAGACCGGTGCTTCCAACGGCGTCTATATGCACATGATCGTCGGCTGCGGCCTGCGCTACTCCGGCTTCGACTCTGACGGCAAGCTCATCTGCACCCTCAGCGACAACATCAGCAAGATCGACGACGCCTTCTCCAGGATGAAGACCGTCTTCTCCGATAAGGAGTGCGTCATCACCATGGACGAGTCCGACGCCCGCGACGCCGCCATCCACGGCACGAAGCTCGGCGAGGGCGAGCACAAGTACGCCCGCGCCCGCTCCATGTTCGCCCAGGGCCACTTCCTCTTCACCCACACCTCCATCGCCCAGTCCGCCAGGTTCGCCGAGATCATGACAGCCGACTTCGGCTGCATGCCCAACCCGAAGTACAACCTCGACCAGGAAGAGTACTCTCATAAGAGCGACCCGTACACCGTCTGCTATGCCATCCCGAAGGCCGCCAACATCGATCTCGAGAGACTCGGCACTGTCCTCGACTACTGGTCCTACATCTCCAACGAGTACACCATCCAGACTTACTACGACATCACCATCAAGTCCAAGAAGGTCAAAGAGGTCACCGCCTCCGAGGTCGTGGACATCGTCAAGAGGACTGCACATTACGAGCTCATCGACGTGTTCGAGGTCTCCGGCGTCACCGACGCCCTCAAGAATGCCTATGACAACGGCAACATCTCCAGGCAGCTC
>JAEEJM010000130.1 GCA_016281895.1 Clostridiales bacterium | reverse complement strand
GTCGCTCGGGTCGAAGATGCGGCCGTTCACGTAAGAGACGAGAAAGACTATCCTGTCGAGCCGCATGCAGCCCCTTGCCATGTTGAGTATCAGTATCCTGGCCAGCTGCTCGGAGTCGTACTTCCTGGCCGAAGGCGTTCCGACCCAGCCCCTGCGGGTCCAGTTCTGAAGGGTCGTTCCGTCGATACCCGTTATCTCGCGGATCTGCGAGAGCATTATGCGGTCCGAAACGAAAAAAACGCGACGCAGAAACGCGGAACCGGTCGCCCCCGCGCAGTCCTCCCTGTGGATAAGCGTTCCGGGCACCAGTCCGTCGTCGAAAAACAGATTCATGAGATGTCCTTTCCCCGTCGCACGACGGGAACTTTTTCATTTGCATTATATCACGCCGGAGGGGGAATGTCAACGGGGAATGAATTCGCGCTCCGCGCGAATGAAGTTGCCGCTTTGCGGCAAATGAAGACGCGGGCTGCGCCCGCTCATGAAGTCGCGCTCCGCGCGAATGAAGTTGCCGCTTCGCGGCAAATGAAGTGCCGCCTGCGGCGGCAATGAAGGAATGCAGTTGCCTCCCCTTCGGGGCGGCAATGTCTTTTTTGCAGTTGCGCGCTTTGCGCGCAACTTCATTCCTTTCGTCTTGTTTTCCGCCTCCGGCTGTGCTATAATATAATGAATATTTGTGTGCCCGAGACGGAACAAGACGGTATTGCGGACAAAGGGTCGCGGGCGACGTGAGAACGGAGAGCGGTCATGAGTAAAAGCGAAGCGGGAGTTCCCGAGACCCTGTACGTAAAGAAATGGAGAAGCCGCGGTATCGCGGTGAACGCGGCCTCGTTTGCAGCCGCGGCCGGAGCCTACCTGGCCGCGGCGGCTCTCGCCAGGGCCGTCAGGATCCCGGCCGGAGCCGCGGCGGCGGCACTGACCGTCTGTGTTGCCTTCGCGTTTGCAGTTCCGCTTCTGTGGAAGGCTCTTGCCGCCGCCGCGGAAAAAAAGTTCGGCGGAATGAGCGTCGGGCAGCAGAGGGATTTCCTTCTGTCCCACAGGGAAAACGCCGCGGAGACGACGCGGGCAAAGCTTGCCGTGCTGCGGCGCCTGCGCCTCTCGGAAGCGGTCCTTGCGGTCGTTCTCGGCGCGGCCGGCCTCGGCATCCCCTTCTTCTTCGCCGAGGTGATGCCGCTTATGGGCGGCTTCGGCACGTTCTGGCTGCCGGCGATCTTTCTGGGAGGCGCCGTGCTCGACGCGGCGCTGACCCAGCTGCCTCCTCCCCGGGCCGGGATCGAAGGCTCCGGCTGGAAGGACGCGGTCATGGCCAGGGAGGACTATCCCCGCCTGTACGAACTTGCCGCGCGAGCCGCGGAGCGGGCCGGCTTCCGGTACCGCGCCGGGGGCAGCGGCGGTACGGTCATCGTAGCCATGACCGGCTTTGACGCGCTACTGTCGGTAACTGAGGACCGGGGCGGGGCGTGTCTCTTCCTGAGCGTGAATTTCATGGCGCTGCTCACGGAGGATGAACTGTATTCCGCGATGCTTCACGAGTTTGCCCACCTCGCCTCCGGGAGCGCGGAAACGGACGTGGCCTTCCGGTACGAGACGTCGCTGAGGAACAGGTCCGACGCTCCGTACGCTCTGGCCCGGCTCCGTTCGTTCTTCTTCGGCTTTCCCGACAGCGTGTATTTCAGGGAGGCGGCCCTGCTGAGGTATGCCTCCTCTGTCTCGGCGGAGGAGAAGGCGGATTCGTTCATGAAGGAATGCGCCGGCGCGGCGGCATCCGCGCTGCTGAAGTCGAAATATATCGAGCTCTACTCCTGGGAGGACGCGTACGCGGACTGCGAGCCGTTCTTTGCCGCGGAGGAACCTCCGGCCGACTCGGTCACCCGCGAGGTCGAAAGGATCCGCGGGGCGATACCGTCCAGAGTGCCGGACTGGAACGCGCTCGCGGCGGCCGAGATCCGCTCAAGGAGCGCCACCCATCCGACGGAGTATGAAAGGATCGTGTCGCTCGGGGTGACGGAACTGCCCACGGAACCGGTCTTTCCGGACGGCGAGGGGGAATGGCCGGACGAATGCAGGAAGGCCGTCCGCTTCGGCGACGCGCTGTGCCTCGGCCGGATCAAAGAGGATTACGGCAAACTGAGGGAGGAGTACTGGCTGAAGCCGTCCCGGACGGTCGCCGGATGGGAGGCCGAGGGGCGCCCTCTCAGGGCCGAAGAATACACGGACGTCATGGATGCTCTCATGAGCCTGGGGCGGTACGGCGAGATGGCCGCGCTCGCTGACCGGGCCATATCCGAGCTTCCGCCTTCGGCGTCGCACTACGGATACTTCTACCGCGGGCTGTACAGGATCCATTCTTACGACCGATCCGGCATCGACGACCTGTACAGGTCCGCGGAAGCCAACGGCAACTATACCGAGGCGGGCGTCGACGTGATCGGCAGATTCTGCTGCCTGTGCGGGCTTCAGCGGGAGCTCGACGAATACCGCGAAAGATCGGTCGGCTTCCTTCAGAAGTACAGGGACGAGGACATGGAGATCAAAGGCCTTTCGAAGAAGGACGATCTCAGCGCCGAGAGCCTTCCCGAAGGCATGCTGGAGAGCATACTTGCCTACGTGGAATCGGTGTCGGAGGGCAGGCTCGACCGCGTCTATCTCGTGAGAAAGACCGTCCGCGGAGGCTTCTTCACGAGCGCCTTCGTTCTAAGATTTTTCGGCGGTATTTCGGCGGAGGACAGGGGCGAGGTCCTGCACAAGGTGTTCCGCCACCTCGATACCTGCAGCGACCGGCAGTTCTCACTTTACGACTACGACAGCATTCCGGTCGGGACGGTCGAGAGCGTCAGCGGCAGCTGCGTCTGGAGCCGCGGGGCCGAAAGCGGCGGGAACGGGTAAAAAATGTCAGAATTCAGACTTGTATCGGATTTTCAGCCGACCGGCGACCAGCCGGCGGCCGTCGACGCGCTCTGCGACGGCCTGCGCCGGGGCGCCAGGATGCAGACGCTGCTCGGGGTGACGGGCTCCGGCAAGACCTTCACCATGGCAAACGTCATCGCCAGGATGAACCGGCCGACGCTGGTCCTTGCGCACAACAAGACGCTGGCCGCCCAGCTGTGCACGGAATTCCGCGAGTTCTTCCCCGACAACGCGGTCGAGTACTTCGTTTCCTATTACGACTACTACCAGCCCGAGGCCTACATCCCGGGCAAGGACATGTACATCGAGAAGGACGCGCTCATAAACGACGAGATCGACCGCCTGCGGCACAGCGCCACGTCCGCCCTGTTCGAGAGGAGGGACGTTATAATCGTCGCCTCGGTGTCGTGCATATACTCGCTCGGCGACCCGGCCGAGTATTCCAGGCTCGTCGTGCCCGTCAGGGAGGGGATGGAACTGTCCAGGAACCGCTTCCTCAGGCAGCTGGCCGCCGTCAGCTATACGCGCAACGACATGTCCCTTGTCCGCGACAGCTTCAGGGTGCGCGGCGACACAGTCGAGATCATTCCCGCCTCGTCCGGCGAGAAGGCCCTGCGCGTCGAGTTCTTCGGCGACACGGTGGACCGCATATCCGAGATCAACGTCGTTACCGGCGAGCTGCTCCGCAGGATAACCTACGCGGCGATCTATCCCGCGAGCCATTACGCGGTCTCGGACGACCGCCGCGAGGCCGC
>JAEEJM010000129.1 GCA_016281895.1 Clostridiales bacterium | reverse complement strand
CCGACAACAACTTCACCACGACTCTCGATTTCGACTCGTCCGAGGTCAGAAAGATAGTCATGAAGGTGAGCGGCGTCGACGTGAACATCATCGGCGGCGTTACCGAATCGAGAGTTGAGCTCGTCAACTTCCCCGACGGTACTTACGACTTCTCGCTCAGCAAGTCGACTCTGCAGTTCACCGACACCACGGCCATAACCAACATCATCGACATCGACAACTTCAAGATCAACTTCAACGGTTTCCGCGACTACCTCAACTACTACAAATACAAGGACAGGGAGCGCACCGTCAACCTGTATCTGACCGACGACGCGGCAGTCATCATCCTCAACGTCCAGACCGACGGCGATCTGCAGCTCAACAACCTGCGCTGCAACTGCGACTACAAGTGCACCGTCAGCAACGGCGACGTCACCGTCACCGACATACGCACCGACTCCTCGGTCAGCATCGAGTCCACGGGCGATTCCTCCATCAACGTCCAGAGCCTCTACACGAACGATCTTTCCATAAACGGCAACACCGCTTACGCGACCGTCTCCGAGTCGACCTTCGTCCGCTCGCTCTACATCAAGATCTCAAGCGGCGCCGTTGACTACGACCGCGCCGAGGACGACTTCGACGGCTTCGACGTCCTGCTGAGGGCCGACAGCGGAGTCATCAAGTGCTTCGGAAAGAAGACCATCAACGGCTATTACGAGGAGCACAACCACGTCGAGGAGCTCGAGCCTCTGACGCCCGACGAATTCTCCGACGACGGTATCCAGCCCGGCGAGGAGGACGAGGGAGATGAGGCTGAGGAGACCTCCGCTCAGACCGAGGCTCCCGAGGAGACCTCCGAACCCGGAAAGGACAGCTCCGGAGCCGTGACGGATCCGTTCACCGTGACCATCATCGTAGCCGAGGGCAACATCGACGTGTACTGACCGTCTATCGCGTAACAAAACATTAATGATATAAGATGCCGGGACCCGTTCGGGTCCCGGCATCTGCATATCGGCCGCGAGCTCATACGTTGAAGCGGAACAGGGTGACGTCCCCGTCCTTCATAACGTAGTCCTTTCCCTCGCTGCGGTAAAGGCCGGCCTCCTTGGCGGCGTTTATGCTGCCGCAGGAGATGAGGTCGTCGTAGGAGACTATCTCCGCCCGGATGAAGCCGCGCTCGAAGTCGGAGTGGATCTTTCCGGCGGCGGCGGGGGCCTTGGTCCCCCTGGTTATCGTCCACGCGCGGACCTCCTTCGGTCCGGCCGTCAGGAAGCTTATCAGGCCGAGCAGGGAATAGCTGGCACTGATAAGGCGGTCGAGGCCGGGCTCTTCGATGCCGAGGTCGCTGAGGAACTCGGCCTTCTCGGCGGGCTCGAGCTCCGCTATCTCTGCCTCCAGGCCGCAGCAGACGGGTATTATGCCCGAGCCCTCGCCCCCGGCAAGCGCCTTCAGCGCCGCGTAATGCGGGTTCGATACGGGTTCGGCGCCCGCCTCGTCCTCGCCGACGTTGGCGACGTAGATCACGGGCTTGGCGGAAAGCAGGGGCATGTCCGCAAGCAGTTTGCGCTCGTCGTCCGAAAGGTCCGCAAGAGACGCGGGCCGGCCGGAGTCGAGCGTCGCGTTCAGTTTCTCCAGCGCCGCAAGTTCCGCAGCCGCTCCCTTGTCCGAGCGGGCAAGCTTTGCCGTCTTCTCGAGCCTGCGGCCGGTTATCTCAAGGTCCGACATTACAAGCTCTAGGCGTATGGTCTCGACGTCCCTTACGGGATCGACCGAGCCGTCCACGTGGATTATGTTGGGGTCCTCGAAGCAGCGGACGACGTGCAGAATGGCGTCGCATTCGCGGATGTGCGAGAGGAACCTGTTGCCGAGGCCCTCGCCCTCGGAGGCGCCTTTGACAAGGCCGGCGATGTCGAAAAACTCGACCGTTGCCGGGGTGACCTTCTCGGGGGCGTACATCTCGGCAAGCTTCAGAAGCCTCCGGTCCGGCACGGGGACGACGCCGACGTTAGGCTCGATGGTGCAGAAGGGATAATTCGCCGATTCGGCTCCGGCGCCGGTCAGCGCGTTGAATAAGGTGCTCTTGCCCACGTTCGGCAGGCCGACGATTCCAAGTTTCAACTGATGTTCTCACTTTCGGAAAGACTTTGTTCTGCTATATTATATAACAAATCCCGCCGGGATTCAAGAGGAGCCGGCAAGCTTCCGTGCGCGGCGCGGTCTGCCGGAGAGTTCTTTCTCTTCAAAGATTCAAATATAAACAAATTACATTAAAAATATGAATAATCTTGCCGAAAAGTATTTAATTTTTTTCCGGTATGTGTTATAATTATCGGAGATAAGTGTTTAACGATCCGGCCGTCCCGGCCTCCTTCTGCCTCGCGCGGCCTCAACAATCCAAAACCGAAAGGCTCAGAAGATGTATACTAAGATTCTTGTAGTAGACGACGATCCCAACATATGCGATATGCTGCGTCAGTACCTCGAGAAGGAAAAGTACGAGGTCCGGACCGCGCTCGACGGTTTCGAGGCCATTGAGCACTGGAAAACGTTCTCGCCGGATCTCATTCTGCTCGACATCATGCTTCCCGGAAAGAGCGGGAAGGACGTCTGCATGGAGATCAGAAGGACATCGCAGACGCCCATAATAATAATCTCCGCAAAGGGCGAGATAGTGGACAAGGTCGTCTGCCTCGAGCTCGGAGCCGACGACTTCCTTGTAAAGCCTTTCGATCTCAACGAGCTCCAGGCCCGTATGGCGGCCGTTCTGCGCCGCTGCAACGCCTCCCGGGAGCTTACGCCCGACGACGAGGTCGTCAGATACGAAAACATCGAGATCAGCAAGCAGAAGTACGAGCTCAAGATCAACGGAAAGGCCGTAGACATCCCTCCGAAGGAGCTCGACCTGCTGTACTTCCTCGCCTCCAACTGCAACCGAGTCTTCACGCGCGACCAGCTGCTCGACAAGGTCTGGGGCTTCGACTATCTCGGCGACTCCCGCACCGTCGACGTGCACGTCAAGCGCCTTCGCGAGAAGCTCGAGGGCGTCTCCGACAAGTGGCAGCTGAAGACCGTATGGGGAGTAGGATACAAGTTTGACGTCACATCGGCATGAGCGCCGCACCGCACAAGGCTCCGCCTGAAGACATGCCCCGGACCGGCAGCGGCACCGGGCCGACCGGAACGGATCCCGGGCAGAAAAGGGGCTCGCGCCTCTCGCCCGGCATTGCCGCCGCGCTGTGCGTATCGCCGGCAGCCGGTATCGTCGTGTTTGCCGCCGCGCTCATTATGGGCGCCGGGACGCGCCCCGTGCTTACGGCGGCCCTGCTCGGCACCGTCGCCGCGGCAGCGGCGGCGGCCTCCGCTTTCGCCTCGGAGGCGCTGGTGCGCAGGAGCTACGGGAAGCACATGGCCGAGGTCCGCGACATGACCGTTCGCATATGCGACGGCGACCTCACCCAAAGGCTCTCCCTCCCGAAGTCCAGCCCGCTCTACGGGGTGTCGCAGGCGCTCAACTCCCTTGCCGCGTCGCTTGCCGCCGCCGAGGAGTCCAGGAGCACCTTCATCTCCGGCATATCCCACGACATGAGGACGCCCATGACGTCTGTAGTGGGCTTCATAGACTGCATCCTCGGCGGGGCGGTATCCCGCGAGACCGAGGAGCGCTATCTCACGATGATCAAGTCCGAGGTGCTGAGGCTGTCGCGCCTCGTGCGCGTAATGCTGGACATCTCGCGCCTCAACTCCGACACAAAGCCCGATCTCTCGGATTTCGACATCTGCGAGACGGTCCGTCAGATCCTCATCTCGCTCGAGCGCCGCATCGACGAGAAGCATCTGTCGGTGTCCGACGACTTCGAGAGCTCCCGCATGTTCGTGCTTGCCGACGAGGACGCCATCTATCAGGTCCTTTACAACCTCATCGACAACGCGGTAAAGTTCTCCTATGAGAACACCGATATACGCATAACTCTGGCAAGTTGTGACGGCGGCTCTGTCAGGGTCACCGTTTTCAACGAAGGCGTCGGCATCCCGGCCGAAGACCAGCCTTTCGTCTTCGACAAATTCTTCAAATCCGACCGCAGCCGCGGGATCGACCGGACCGGCTTCGGCCTCGGACTCTACATATGCAAACTCATACTTGACGCCCACGGACGGACCATGGTACTGCGAAGCGATCCCGGAAGGAACTGCGAATTCTCGTTCACCCTGGCCGCGGGCAAAAACCCGGACAGACAAAGAAGGTCAATGCGTGAAAATGACGACTGAAATCGAAAACAACGAACAGATGACCTCCGGCGCGGACGCCGGACAGGAAAACATCACTGAGCCCGCCGAAGCGATTCAACCCGCTCCCGAGGCTGAGCCCGCCGAAGCGATTCAGCCCGCTCCCGAGGCGGAGCCCGCGCCGGCCCCCGTTCAGGACGCGGCGCCGTCGGAGGCCGTACAGCAGCCTCAGATCCCCGTTCCCGCTCCCGAAGCGCCGGAGGTCTGGTCCTTCGCGGCTCAGGCCGCGGCCGACCGGAAGGCTTCAAGGAGATCCAGGGCAGGGGGAGCCGTGATCTATTCCATCACGGTGACCGTCCTGTTCCTGATCTGCTTCGGAGCCCTTGCGTTCATCATAATAAGGGGCTTCGTCGGAGGCTCGCCGTCCGGTGAAGGTCCCTCCAGGACCATATTCATCCGCCGGGACGACGGCACGAACGGGGTGCTCACCGTCGCCGAGATCGCGTCCAAGGTACGTTCCTCCACCGTCGGGATCACGGCCGAAAAGTCCTCCTCGACATCCGTCGGCACCGGCATCGTCATGAGCGACGACGGCTACATCCTCACGAACTACCACGTGGTCGACAAGGCCGGATCCATATCCGTCCTTATGGAGGACGGGGCCAGGTTCGAGGCTGATTACATCGGCGGCGACGAGATCTCCGACGTTGCGCTGATCAAGATCGCCCCCGGAAGCTACAAGCTGACTCCCGCCGAGTTTGCCGACTCCGACGCCGTGATCACCGGTGAGCAGGTCGTCGCCATAGGCAACCCCTCGGGCCTCGATTATTTCGGCACCGTAACGGTCGGCTACATCTCCGCCGTCCGCGACAATCTCAAGATCTATGACGAGAACGGCCTCGTCGAGAAGAAGATGAAGATGCTCCAGACGGACGCCGCGCTCAATCCCGGCAACTCCGGCGGTCCGCTCTGCGACATGACCGGCAAGGTCATCGGTATCAACACCATGAAGCTCGTCGACGAGTACGACGGCATAGGCTTTGCCATTCCGATCAACGGCGCGCTTACCATCGCCGACGAGATAAAGAGGACAGGCTCCTATTCCGGCACTGACGTGGCGGAAAAGGGCGTGTCCCTCGGCATACAGTGCATGGCCGCTAAGAAGGACGTCCCGCTCCAGATATCCGCCTCCGAGACTTACACCCCCGCCGCTGACGGCGTGCTGGTCGTCGGCATCATAAACGACAGCAGCTCGGCATACGGCTATCTGCGCAAATACGACATCATCCAGACCTTCGACGGGAAGACAGTTAACGATGTCGACTCGGTAAAGGATCTGCTCGACCGGCACCACACCGGCGACACCGTCACCATGACCGTCTTCCGCGACGGAAAGACCGAGACCGTCAGCTTCGTCCTCAAGTGAGACGGGCCGCTCACTGACTGAATATGACACCGGGCCGCCGAAGTTCTTCGGCGGCCCGGCTTTATGATCTGATGATCATTTCTTTCGCGATATCTTGGCCATTATCGAATCACGGGACAGGCCGTACTTGTCGGCTATGTCCCTGGCGTAGCTCTTTCCGTCCGGCTTTGCGCGGCGGATCTTGAACGACCTCTGGCCCTCCTCCATACCGGCGACGAGGGTGTCGATCGGCACGCCCCCCTCGGGGATGCATCTTTCGTTTATGCCGTCGATGAAGGCCGCAAGCTCGTGCAGATGGGTCGAGAAGAGCGTACGGCAGCCGGCCATGGAAAAGCCAGCCAGCACCTCCGCTGCGATGTACGAGGCCTCGTAGGCTCCCGTGGAGGACAGCGATTCGTCGAGCAGCACGAGCGAGTGCGACGTGACCTTCTCGAAGATCTCTCCGAGTCTGGCGCACTCCTCTCCGAGGCGCCCCTTGTCGATGGTATCGTCGGCGCCGGTGGGGAAGTGGGTGAAGATAGCGTCTACGGGGCTTATCTCGGCATTCGAGGCGGGTATGAACATACCCAGCTGAAGCATGGCCTGGGATATGCCCAGAGCGCAGGTTATGACGGACTTGCCTCCGCGGTTGGGGCCGGACAGAACGTAGATCATTGCCCTGTCGTCAAAGACCAGGTCGTTGGTCACGATCTCGTCAGACACCTTAAGCGCCACGGCCGGGTTGTAAAGACCCACGGCCCTGTAGGCGCGGTCGGCCATGGGGCGGATGACGGGCTCGCAAAGCTCGCAGCCGCGCTCCCTGAGGGCGTTCATAAGGCGTGTGCCCTTGATGAGGAACTCTATCTCGGGCATGAGATTCAGAAGGAACTCGGTGTTCTCGAGCACGTACTGCTGGACTATCTTCTTCCAGGAGTGGAGCGACGATCTGTACACGTCGTTGATGGCCGATCTGAAGGCGTTCGTAAGGGCCGCCTTCTGGTTGTCCGATTCCTTCTTCCCGAAGGGAACGAGCTGCGCGATGCAGGTGTACTCGTCGTCCTTGAAGTTCAGGCGCAGGATCTTTTCGATGACGTCGCCCGATTTGAACGGCTCGGGATTAATTGACAGGACTCCGGCCTCGGCGGGGCGCAGCTGCGCGTCGAGGTTGACGCCGATGGTAACGCTGCGGATCTCCCTCACGCGCTTCGTGAGCTCGTACAGGCGCTCGTTGAGCTCGGTGTAGTAATCGCTCTCGGCGAGCTCGTTTATGTAGTCGCACATCGTTATGAAGGCCTTTGAGCGCAGGTTGTCCCTGACCGCGTTCAGGCCGTCGTCGAGCGTGTCGACCGACGAGATGTAGAGCTCGATCTCCGTGATGCTGGCCAGGTAGTCGGCGGTCTCGCCGGAATCGGCCTCGAGGCGGCGCAGCTCCATGATGTCCCAGAGGACGGGGAGAAGGCGGTTGAGCGTCGTGATCAGCCCCGGATTGTTCATCATGTCGGCAAAGGTGTCCATGCGGTAGCGGATGACCCCGGGATCCGTCGTGAAGAACTCGGTCAGGCTGCCGTTCTTGAGATTGAATATGTCGTTGAGGCCCAGCTCATCGAGGACGTAGTCGGATATGTCGGGCCTGTCGGCCATGGAGAGGTGCCTCTCCATGGAGCCGGAGTCCGGATAGATCAGCGAAAAGTTGTTGAGTTTCACTTTGCTTGCTCCGTTTTCTTGATTTCTGTGTCGATGCCGCCGGAGTCGTCTCCGGCTTTTTCGGAGTCGTCCACGGTGTCCCCGGAGTCCCCTCCCGCCGTGCGGCGGGGCTGTTCGTCGGACAGGGGATTGCGCTGCATCGCCTTTTCGATCTCGCTGCTCGAGACGTGAGTATAGATCTGTGTCGTGTTCAGCTGTTCGTGGCCGAGGATCTCCTTGAGGACCCTCACGTCGACGCCGCCCTCGCTGTACATTAGCGTAGCCGCGGTGTGCCTCAGTTTGTGTACGGACAGGCGCCGGTATTCGAGCCCGGCCAGGCGCAGGTACTTGTCGACGGTCCACTGCACGGCGCGGTTGCTTATGCGCTCGCCGCGGCCGGAGAGAAAGAGCGCCTTCGTATTTTGCGAGGCCGTGTATTCCGATTCCCGCAGCGGCAGGTATTCCGCAAGGGCGGCCCTGCAGGCGTCGTTAAGATAGATGATGCGCTCCTTGTTGCCTTTGCCGACGACCCTCACCGAGCGCAGATACCGGTCAAGGTCCGTGGTGTTCATCCCGGTGAGCTCGGACAGACGCATCCCGCAGTTGAGGAAGAGCGTTATCATGCAGTAGTTGCGGACCACCGCAGAGGCCGGCTTGGTCTCGGTGTCCGCCCGGACGGTATCGAGCAGCAGCCTTGACTCCTCGAGCGAGAGGAACTTCGGCAGTGCCTGCTTGCGCCTGGGAGTCTCAATGTTTGCCGAGGGATCTGCCGGCAGCTGGTTGCGCTTGGCGGTGTAGTACCTGAACAGGCCCTTTACGGCGGAGAGCTTCCTGGCCCTGGCCGAGGGCGCGTTCCCGGCCTCGCGCTCACAGTAGAAGAGGAAGTCGTATATGTCGGACGCATCGACCTTCTGAAGGAAGTCGAGGTCGACGCCCATGAGCGATATCCCGGAGAAGGCGTCGCTGCCCGGCGATATGCCCTCCCTGCGGGCTATAAGATAGCGGAAGAAGGACCGCAGATCGAGCATGTACTCGTTTACCGTCCTCGGCGAGCAGCCCTGGATGACGGCCTTGTAGTTCGCGAAGTCGCGGAGCACAGGCGGATATTCCGATGGATCGTATACCGTACTCACGGGCCGTCCTCCTTTCTTTTATCGTTTAATTATACCTTATCTTCGCCGAAAACTCAAGGTTTGATGCGAAAGATCATGATTTTTCCCCGTTCCGGCCGTTTTTCGCACGCCGGTGCGCGATAAGAACTTGAAAAAAAGCCGCGGAGCGTATATAATAATAGCAGAGGCACGGGACAGTGCCGCGGAGGTTCAAATTGAAAGCTTTCTGGAACAGATACTCATATACAACGGTCAAGCTGATAGTCAACTACATCATATTCAGCGTCTTCGGGCTCTCGCTCCTCGGCGCCGTATCGCTCGGCTTTGCCAAGAGCGAGGCCGACCCCACGCCCCTTATGGTGACCGGCACCGTTGCGGCAGTCCTGCTTTACGTCTTCGTCTCGTACGGCGAGATATGGAAGGCGGGGGACGCGGACACGCTCGTCGTCACCGGGGGCGAGCTCAGATACGATGCCCTGACCGGCCTCTATATCGGGCTTCTCGCGTCCGTTCCGAACTTCCTGATCGCCCTGCTCATGCTGCTGTCGTCGCTCTTCCCGAAAGGGCTGTCGTGGCTCTCGGCCGGCGTGGTCGTCGTCAACTTCGTATACAACGGCATGTGGCGGGGGATCATGAATCTCGGCCGGACCGCCATCGGCTCTCAGTGGTGGTTCTACCTTGCCGTATCTGTACCGACGCTCGCCGTTTCCTTCTTCGGGTACCTGGCCGGCGTCAAGGGCCTGCACCTCACGAGGCTCTTCATCCCCGAGAATCCCGAGGAGCGCGAGATCAAAAGAGAGAAGGCCGCCGCCAAACACAGGACGGACGACGAAGAAGACGGTCAAAACTGATAATTATTCATCATTTTTCAAAAAAATGCGGGTTTTTGTCGAATTTTTATTGACAGGCCCGCTTTTTTATCGTATACTTTATCATATTCTTTTATTCGACGGATACTGTCCGCAAGCAGGAGGAGCACAATGAACGCATATGTCGAAAGAGTAATCGAAAACGTAAAGAAGAAGAACCCCTACGAGCCTGAATTCATTCAGACCGTCGAAGAGGTCCTGTCGTCCCTGTCTCCCGTCGTCGACGCCCATCCCGAGTACGAGCAGGCCGATCTGCTCGGCCGCATGGTCATCCCCGAGAGGATATTCACATTCAGAGTCTGCTGGCAGGACGACAGCGGCAAGGTCCAGACCAACACCGGCTACCGCGTTCAGTTCAACGGCGCTCTCGGCCCGTTCAAGGGCGGCCTGCGCTTCGCTCCGAGCGTATATCCCGGCATGCTCAAGTTTCTCGGCTTCGAGCAGACCTTCAAGAACTCCCTGACCGGCCTTCCCATCGGCGGCGCCAAGGGCGGAGCCGACTTCGATCCCACCGGCAAGTCCGATTCCGAGATCATGCGCTTCTGCCAGGCCTTCATGACCGCGCTCTACCGCTACATCGGTCCCGACGTGGACGTTCCCGCCGGCGACATGGGCGTCGGATCACGCGAGATCGGCTTCCTGTTCGGCCAGTACAGACGTCTCAAGGGCGCCTGGGAGAACGGCGTCCTCACCGGCAAGGGCCTGTCCTACGGCGGCTCTCTCATCAGGCCCGAGGCTACCGGCTACGGAGCCATCTATTATCTCAACGAGGTCCTAAAGCACGAGAACGACACTATCGAGGGCAAGACCATAGCTGTGTCCGGCTTCGGCAACGTCGCATGGGGCATATGCAAGAAGGCCGCCGCCCTCGGGGCCAAGGTCGTCACCATCTCCGGCAGAAACGGATATGTTTACGACAAGGACGGCGTCAACACCGAGGAAAAGCTCAACTTCATGCTCGACATGAGATCCTCCAACCGCCACAGGATCGAGGACTACGCCGAAAAGTTCGGCGTGCCCTTCTATAAGGGAGAGAAGCCGTGGGGCGTCAAGGCCGACATCTACATGCCTTCCGCCACCCAGAACGAGGTCAACCTCGACGACGCAAAGAAGATCGTCGCCAGCGGTTCCAAGTATTACATCGAGGTCTCCAACATGCCCACCTCTAACGAGGCCCTCAACTTCATGAGGTCTCAGAAAGGCTTCATCGTCGCCCCGTCCAAGGCCGCCAACGCCGGCGGCGTCGGAGTCTCAGCCCTCGAGATGTGCCAGAACTCCGAGCGCCTCAGCTGGTCCGAGGAGGAGGTCGACGCCCAGCTCCACCGCATGATGGAGAACATCGTCGCCTCGTCCGCCAAGGCCGCCGAAGAGTACGGCCTCGGCTACGACCTGGTCGCCGGCGCCAACATCGCGGGCTTCCTCAAAGTCGCCGACGCGATGCTTGCCCAGGGCATCTTCTGATACCGGCCGCGATATTGAAACAGGGATCCCGCCGAACTCCGGCGGGATCCCTTTTCAATGTATTATATGCTTACAGCCGCCCTGAGGGATCACTTAAGCTGCGCGGCAAGCTGTCTGTTGAGGTCTTTGACCTTGTTGTTCCAGCTTCTCGTCTCGGAGACGATCGAGGAGGCGTTTGCCTGCCGGGACTGGCCGGAGACCATCTTTCTCAGCTGCCCGAGGATCTGGAAGGAGTCGTGGAAAATGAAGCAGCCTTCGATCTTGAGGCTCTTGTATATCATGTCGAGCATGACCTTCGACTGGGCGTTCTGCAGATATCTGTAGGACAGCGCGGTCTCATAGTAGGCGGGGAAGACCTCCCGGTAGCTGTAGTAGGCGATCTGATCCATGACGGCTCCCATCATGGGCAGTTTGTCTTTATCGACGGACGAGACGATAGCCATGAGAGACAGCTGGTCCTGGGTGTGGGTGTAATAATCCGCCTGATCCTGATTGTACTTGGGCATCGGAACGATGCCGTAGTCGTGGTCGAAGCCGGCGTTGGTCAGGCTGTTTTCGATGTGGTAAACGGTGGTCGTGGCCATGGCGCAGCGCTGAGCGGCGAACTTGTCTATGATGTTGGTCATTCTGGACGCGTCGGTCGTGCTGGTCCCTCCGACGTTGAACGCGTCGTCGTTGTACATAATGAGGTCGATGATCTTCTGGAGGACGTCCACCATCTTGTCGTTGTTGACCTCGATCGTATACTCGTGCGAGGTCTTGTCGACGTGCAGAAGCTGGAGGTTGAACGACACCCAGTAGGGATCGACGGAGGTGTAGGTGCCGGAGACGAAGCCGTAGAAGTCGTTCTCGTCGCGTTCTCCGTTTCCGTTGAGGTCGTCCCATGTGTCTTTGATCATCTCGATCTGCCTGTCGACCGTCCACTCGTTCTTCATGACGAGCTCGTACAGATCGGGAAGCTTGCGTGTATCGAAGATCTCTTTGTTGTAGATGGTGATGTACATGTTCCTGATGAGCGACAGCGAATACGCACCGGACGCGGTGTACTGCTGAATGCCGTTGCTCATGATCTCGTTGAAGCCCTGGGTCCAGTAAAGCTTGTCGAGGTCCAGGTTCTCGACGCCGATGAGGTTGTAGAAGCAGCCGTCGACGGCGAATCTGGTCTGAACATAGCCGGGAAGGGTGATGATATCGTACGTGTGCGTGCCGGCTTCGATGTGGCTCTTGATTATCTTTCCGGGGTACGAGTCGCTGTCAGATTCTCCGACATCGACCTTCATTTTGATGTTCAGGCTCTGCTCGACCATGGAGTTGCGCCTGAATACGGCGTTGTCGACGATGTCGCCCGAAGCTTCGAAGGAATCGAATTCGTCAGCCGAATGAGGCTTGCCGCTGACAAGGAAGGTGACCTCCGTGCCGCCGAAATCAAGGTCCGAGAGCTCGCTTCTGAATCCGAGTTCCTCGGCCGAGAGAGTGGATTCCTCCGCGGACACATCGGTCGAATTGCCGCCGGAAGGCGCCTTGGTGGTGGTCGTATCGGGGGTCGAGGTCTGTGCGCAGCAGACCGAAGTGAGGAGTACGATGGCCGTTAGCGCGAGTGCCGCGAGTACTGACAGAGTCCTTTTCATAATAATACAGTTCCTCCTGTAATAATGACAAAAAAATGAATGAGGTATACGGCGATAAACACTCTGCTGTATAGATATTAACATGCAGAGGCCGATATGTCAATATTCATCGCGGATTTTGTATGATTATATAGATATGTCAACTTTGCCGCCTCCTTCATACGGTCCGTTTCGGCCTCCCGTATTGATTTTTCGCCGCGGTTGTGCTATACTTATGTGCGGCCGCTGCAGACCTTGCCGGTGTGGCGGAACTGGCAGACGCGACGGACTCAAAATCCGTTGAATTCAAAACTCGTGCGGGTTCGATCCCCGCCACCGGCACCATTGAAAGGCAAATGACATGAAACTTATCAAGACTCCCGTGAAGGGAATGAACGACTATCTGCCCCGAGAGACGGCCCTGCGCGACTACGTGCAGTCCCTGATAGTCAGGGAATACTCGGCTGCCGGCTTCTGCCGCATCGAGACCCCCGCCGTCGAGCATATCGAGAATCTGACGGGCAAAAACGGCGGCGACAACGAAAAGCTCATATTCCGCATAATGAAGCGCGGCGAGGAGCTCTCCAGGGCCGAGCAGAGCGGCGGCGAGCTTTGCGACAGCGGCCTGCGCTACGACCTCACCGTGCCGCTCTGCCGCTATTACGCGGCCAATTCCTCAAGGCTCCCGGCTCCGTTCATGGCCATGCAGATAGGCAGCGTGTGGCGCGCCGACAGGCCTCAGAAGGGCCGTTTCCGCCAGTTCACGCAGTGCGACATCGACATCCTTGGCGACGCCTCGTCCCAGGCCGAGATAACGCTCATAACCGCCACGACGGGCGTGCTGCGCAAGCTCGGCTTCGACAACTTCACGGTCAGGATAAACGACCGCAGACTGCTGAAGCTCTGCGCAGCGGGCTGCGGCTTCCCGGAGGACAGGTTCGACCAGGCCTTCGTCATCCTCGACAAGATGGACAAGATCGGCGCCGACGGCGTACGGGGGGAGCTCGTTCTGGCGGGCTTCGGCGAGCAGGCGGTCGACTCCTTCGTAGGCATTTACAGCGGCTGCTCGGGCGATCTCGATGCCTTTGCCGCGTCCGTGGGAGGCGAGGCCCCCGACATAGCCGCTGGCCTGTGCAGGATCTGCGACTCCGTCGGAGCCGCATGCGGAGGGAAGAGACCCGTGTTCGATCCCACGCTCGTCCGAGGCATGTCATACTACACCGGGACCATCTTTGAGATCGCCATGGACGGCTACGGCTATTCCGTCGGCGGCGGAGGGAGATACGACCGCCTGCTCGGCAAGTTCACCGGTCAGGACGTCCCCGCCTGCGGCTTCTCGCTGGGCTTCGAGCGCATCGTCGGCGCCCTTGCGGATTCCGGCTTCCGGGTCCCCTCGTCCGGCGTGTCCGCGGCCTTCCTAGCGGAGAAGGACATAGACGGCGATACCGAGATCCGCATGTACAAAGACGCGGAGCGGCTGAGGGCCGAAGGGTCCCGGGTGCTCGTGACCTCCAAGATGAAGAACTTTGCCTTCCAGAAGGCAAAGCTCGACGAGGAGGGGTACACGGAGTACCGTATCTACGGAAAGGATTCTGTGAGAAAGATCTGAACGGCCGCCGGTCAGTTCGGTCGCTGATCGGTTCGGCTTCCGATCATTAAGCCATCCGATCGGAGGGATCACCGATCAGCAAGGCCCTTAAGGGCCGTTCATAATAAGAAAACAGGCTGAGTTGATCAGCCTGTTTTCTTATCGCGGTCGGGAAGGGCGAGCCCGCAGGAGGGCGCCGTCACTGCTCTCTGCGCTCGACGATGTTGTCCGGTGACTTTACGATGCATCCCGGAGGGATGACGCCGCGCAGCGAGGTGAGCGGATAAACAGACGTTCCCCTGCCGACGACGGTGCCGGGATTTATGACGCAGTGGCAGCCTATCTCGGCCCTGTCGCCGAGCATGCCTCCGAGCTTGCGCAGGCCCGTCGGATAGTCGGCGTCGCCGTGGACGACGACCTGCCTCTTGTCGGACTTGAGGTTGGAGCAGACAGCCCCGGCCCCAAGGTGAGCGTAATTGCCGAGAACGGAGTCGCCGACATAGTTGTAATGGGGGACGTCGGCGTGTTTCATGAGCACGCAGTTTTTTAGTTCCGAGGAGTTGCCTACGGTGCAGTCGGGTCCCGTTATGACGCTGCGTCTGAGGAACGCACCGGGTCCGATGTCGGTCCCGGGTCCGATGACCGCCGGAGCGCCGATATATGCCGTGGGGGCGACCGTCACCCCCTCGCCGACAAGTATGCCCGGAGCGTACAGGGTGAAGCCCCCGATCCCCGCGGCGACGAGTCCCCTTATGTACTCGTCGATCTTGGGGACTATCTCCCAGGGATACTCGCACGACTCAAGGAGCGGGGTCAGGTAGGGGACCGAAAAGTCAAAAAGATCGGCCGTGCGTATCTGTCTGTCCATAGCGGGGCTCCTTTTCAGCCGAGGTCGTCCTCGGTGGCTTCGGTGTCGAGAGGCACAGGGCAGGGCGCGGCACTCGAGGCGGCGCCGTCGTCGTAGCAGCGAAGCTCCGCGCGGACGGCGTCCTCGACCTCGGCAACGTCATCGCGGCCGACGGCGCTGAAGCCCTTCCGGTCGAAAATGTCGAAGAGATAGAAGTCGCGCTTTCTGCGCAGGAGCACAAGAAGGGCGGCAAGCGCCCCCAGCACGGCTCCGCAAACGGCGGCGAACGTGAACACGGCCGTGAGCCTGCGGCGCCTGTCGCGCGCACCGGGCCGCTTTACGAACAGGCCGGTGAAGAACGAGACGGTCTTTACGGCGGCCGAGACTGCGCCGAGGAAGAAGGCCGACCT
>JAEEJM010000128.1 GCA_016281895.1 Clostridiales bacterium | reverse complement strand
TTTTCAAAAGTTACCGGACGGGTTTATCGCCTTGGTTTTCCGAAGGGCGATAAGAACTGTCCGATCGGGGTATCCCCCTTCTTTAAAATCCGCGTCGGCGCTCAGGTCGCTCCCCAGCGTTGCCTTATCCTCCGCCGCGGCAAAAGAACCCAAATTATACCACGCCTATCATATTTCGAAAAGGAGAAACGTATAATTGAATTCTCTTGCTGGGGGACTATTTAATTATACCAGGCAGACATGTATTCTGAAAGAGTGAACGATCCCAGGATCCTGGCGGCCGTAAAGAAGAACAGGCGCGCCACGGGCGTGTTCGGAATGATATTGGTTCCGCTCCCCCTGGCGGGCTTCGTCATCTACAGCCTCGTGACCGGAGAGATGGAGCTGAAGGAGGCCCTGACGATCGGAGGCATCGTCTCCGGGGTCTTCCTTGTCTTCGCGCTGATCTCCGCTGCGGTACGCAGGGCAAAGAAGCCTTATGAAGCGACCGTTATCGACAAGAAAGAGCGCAGGGTGCTCTATCACGGCAACGATTCCTCCCGCGACAACAACACAACGGTCACGGAGTATACGACTGTCGTCAGGACCACGAAAGGCAAAAAGAAGAAGATCGTGGAGCGTGAGGGCTCCCAGGTGTGGGCTTACGGTTATCTGCAGATCGGGGACAGGTTCAGATTTCATCCGCAGTTCGACTTTCCTTACGAGCTGTACGACAAATCGAAGGCGCCGTACATAGTTTGCGTGGGCTGCGCGACCAGGAACCCCGTCGAGGGGGACGTCTGCTCAAGGTGCGGCATTCCCCTGCTGAAATGATGTGTAGTTGAAAAGGAGTATCCCCATGGAAAACAAAGGCATCGAAAAAGTCTGCGCCTTCCTCGACGAGGCGGGCACGTATTATCTGGCCACGGTGGAAGGCGACCAGCCGAGGGTGCGCCCGTTCGGAACGGCGCTGATCAGCGGAGGAAGGCTCTACATCCAGACCGGAAAAGTGAAGAGTGTCTCCCGCCAGCTGGCGGCAAATCCCAAAGCGGAGATCTGCGCCATGTCCGGCGGACGCTGGCTGCGCCTCACCGGCGAGCTCGTCGAGGACGACGACCGCGCGGTCAAGGTCGCGATGCTCGAGAAGATGCCCGTCCTGGCGCACATGTACGGCCCGGACGACGGCAATATGCAGATGCTTTACTTCAAGAACGCCACGGCGACGTTCAGCTCGTTCGGCGCAGAGCCCGAGGTCATCAGCTTCTGAGCCTGCCTCGGGGTCTCCCGGCCTCCGGCCCGCCCTTCCGGGCAGGCTTCCCGGCGACCGTCCGCCATTCCGGGCCGGCTTCCCGGCGACCGTCCGCCCTTCCGGGCCGGCCGTCCGGCCGCGGGCGCCCGGGCAGCCCGAATAACAAAAAAGAGGAAAACCGATGTCAGGCTACATCAGGGAAGACTTCCTTCTCGAGGGAAAGACGGCCGGCCTGCTCTACCGCAGATACGCAGAGCCGATGCCCGTCTTCGACTTCCACAACCATCTGTCCGCGAAGGAGATAGCCACGCGGCGCAGGTTCTCCGATCTTGCGGAGCTCTGGCTCGAGTCCGACCACTACAAGTGGCGGGCCATGAGGGCCTGCGGGGTGCCGGAGTATTATATCACCGGGAACGCTAAGCCCCGGGAGAAGTTCGAGCGGTGGGCCGAGACCGTGCCAATGCTTGCCGGCAGCCCGCTGCACCACTGGATCCATCTGGAGCTGCTCAGGTATTTCGGCATCGACGAGGTCCTGACTCCCTCGACCGCAGGCGCAATATGGAAGCGCACCGAAGAGTATCTTAACGAGACGCGCGCGGACTGCGTGTCGCTGCTCTGCGCGGCAAACGTGCGGTATCTGTGCACGACGGACGATCCTGCGGATACGCTCGAGTGGCACCTAATGGCCGCAAAGGACGGCGGGATCCCGTTCAAAGTCCTTCCTTCGTTCCGCCCCGACCGGTATCTGTCGGGCGACGCCGAAGCGGAGGCCGATCTGTGCGGGCTATTCGGCGCCGGCGATCTCGCCGCCGCACTGACGAGGGCCCTGGACAGGTTCTGCGAGGCCGGATGCAGAGTGGCAGATCACGGCTTCTCTTCGTTCGGTTACGGCACGTCTCCGCTCTCCGGGACCATGGACATGCTGGCCCGCGAATACCGCGAGCGGGGGATCGTCATGCAGCTCCATCTGGAGCCGCTGCGCAACAATTCGCCGAAGCTATTCGGCTCGTACGGCAGGGACGCCGGGGCCGACAGCATAGGAGCCGCGACCGATCCGTCGAGACTTGCGGCTTTTCTGTCCCGGACGGAGGCCTCGGGAGGGCTTCCGAGGACAATTCTCTACAATCTGAACCCGGCAAGCAGCCGCGTGTTCTCGACCATGGCGGGAAACTATGCCCCGGACGTTCAGTACGGCGCGGCCTGGTGGTTCAACGACACTCAAAGGGGAATCGGCGATCAGCTCGACGAGCTGATGGAGACGGGACAGCTCGCGCGTTCGGTGGGCATGCTCACCGATTCGAGGTCGTATACCTCGTTCGTGCGCCACGAATACTACAGAAGGATACTTTGCTCGAAGCTGGGCGGGCTCGTCGACGCGGGGCTCTACCCCGACGATACGGAGGCGCTGGGCACTGTCGTGCGCAACGTGTGCTACCGCAACGCCGAGAGATTTTTCACGGATAATGAAAGCGAGGGGCAGCGATGAGCAAAACCGCTGAAAAGAAGAGGATCGTCATCCTCGGGTGCGAGAATTCGCACGCCAGGACCTTCCTCGGCTTCATGGCCGAGGGCGGCAGATATGCCGGGATCGAGGTCGCCGGCGTTTACAGCCGCGACCGTTCGGCGGCCGAAAAGCTGTCCGAGCAGTTCGGAGTGCCCGTAATGGACACCTGCGGCGAGCTGGCGGGCAGGGTCGACGGCGTCATCGTGACCGCCAGACACGGCGGCGACCACCTCGGATTTGCCGCTCCGTATCTGAGCTCCGGCGTCCCGCTCTTCATGGACAAGCCGATCACGGTGAGCACGGGCGACGCCGAAAAACTCGTCTCCGAGTGCGCCCGTTACGGCGTCAGGGTCACAGGCGGCTCATGCTGCGTCCACTGCGAGGAGGTCCGGCGGCTGAAGAAGGCCGCCCTCGGGCAGGCCGCGGGCAGGACACTGTCCGGCTCGGTCAGGGCTCCGCTGAACTCCGACGCGAGATACGGCGGCTTCTTCTTCTACGCCCAGCACCTGATCGAGATAATGATGGAGATATTCGGCCGCTACCCCGCGGCCGTCAGCGCCGAGACTGCGGGCGGAAACGTCTTTGCCGTGTTCGATTACGGAGACTTCCCGGTCTTCGCCTCGTTCATCGAGGGCGGCAGTATATACAGGGCCGAGATCTCGGGCGAGCGTGAAGTCCTGGCCGAGAACATCCGTGTGTACGAGCCCTGCTTCAGAGCCGAGTTCGACGCGTTCGCCGACCTCCTGTACGGAGGCGGGCAGAAGACGTCCTTCGAGGACCTCATTGCCCCTGTCTACGCGATGAACGCGGTGTCCGAATCGCTATCCGGCTCGGGCGTGAAGGTCGCGCTCGGACGTCCTCTGGGACTGAAAGGATGACACGGAAGATGGGAAGACCTGTGATAAGCGCTTTTGCCGACGAGTACTCGCCGGCCTTTGCCGAGCAGTGCGAGGGCCTTTCACGCCTCGGGATCGGTTACATCGAGATCCGCAACGCCGACGGGAAGAGCATAGCCTCGATGACCGAGGAGGAGACCGACCGCCTCGGCGGGATCCTGGCCTGCCGCGGCATAAAGGTGTCGTCGATAGGATCGCCGCTCGGCAAGATCCGGATAACGGCCGGAGCCGGCGACATTGAGGAACATATGAAAAAGGCGGAGAGGGTCTTCTCCGCCGCGTCGAAGCTGGGAGCGTCCCGCGTAAGGATCTTCAGTTTCTACATCCCGGCCGGGGAGGATAAGGGCGCATACGCCGACAGGGTCGCCCTCCTTCTCAACAGGTTCTGCGACATGGCAGACAGGCGCGGCCTTACGCTGTGCCACGAGAACGAGGCCGGCATATACGGGGAGTCGCCCGAGGAGTGCGAGGAGCTCCTGGACCGGCTCGAAGGCAGGGTCAGTGCGGTGTTCGACATGGGCAATTTCGTCCTGTGCGGATACGAGCCCATGCAGGCGTACGAGCTGCTCAGGCCCCGCATCGACTATTTCCATATCAAGGACGCGCTCTTCGCGGGCGCCGTCGTGCCCCCCGGCAGGGGCGAGGCCCGGATAAAAGACATCCTGGACGACTACGCGAAAAGATCCGGGACGGACTTTTTCGTCACCCTCGAGCCTCATCTGCAGACCTTCGCGGGGCTCAACGCCCTGTCGGACAGACACTTCGACAACCCGTACAGATTCGCGGACTGCAGGGAGGCCTTCGAGGCCGCCGCGGCCTGCCTCAGGGAGATGCTATGAAAAGATTCGTCAAGGACGGACTGGAAGTCAGGATCTACGCGTCGCGCGCATCTATGGGGCGGGCGGCCGCGGCGGACATAGCCGCCAGGATCCGGGAACTGCAGAGGACGCGCGACGTCGTCAACGTCGTATTCGCGGCGGCCCCGTCGCAGAACGAGGTCCACAGGGCTCTCAGGAACGACAGGACAGTGGACTGGAGCCGCGTCAGGGCCTTCCACATGGACGAATACATCGGACTCGGCAGGACGGCCCCGCAGTCATTCGGGAACTTTCTGCGCCGCAACCTGTTCTCTCACATCCCGCTGAGGAGGGCCTATTATATCCGCGGCGGCGCGGCCTCTCCCGAGGCCGAGGCCGAGAGGTATGCCGGGCTTCTGCGCCGCTTCCCGCCTGACATCGTGGTCATGGGCATCGGAGAGAACGGCCATATCGCTTTCAACGACCCCTGGGTCGCGAATTTCCGCGATCCGCTGGCGGCCAAGGTCGTGAGACTGGACGGGGTCTGCAGACAGCAGCAGGTCAACGACGGCTGCTTTGCCGCTCTCGACGCGGTCCCGGAGAAGGCCATAACGCTCACCGTGCCGACGCTGGCCGGGATAGAGAACATCTTCTGCATCGTGCCCGCCGCGGCCAAGGCCGCCGCGGTAAGGGACGCGGTCGAGGGACCTGTCGGAGAGGCCTGCCCGGCCTCCGTGCTCAGGACCCGCGGCGGGGCCGTGCTCTACCTCGATCCGGACAGCTCCTCGCTGCTGGAAGGCGCAAGATGATACGCGTAAGGTGCGACAGGATCCTTGTCCCCGGCGGCTGGTTCGACGGCTTCCTCTACATCGAGGGGGGAAAGATCGCCGGCGTCGATAAGGCCTGCAGGCCGGCCGACGAGAGCATAGACCTGACGGGAAGGTATCTCACGCCGGGGTTCATCGACATCCACACCCACGGAGCCGGCGGCCACGCCTTCACGGAGTCCTCGGCCGGGGACGTCGCCGCGGGATGCGCCTTCCATATGAGGCACGGCACCACGGCCATAATGCCGACCGTCTCCGCCGGCCCCGTCGAAAGGATGGAGAAGGCCCTGTGCGACATAAGGGAGGCTGCCCGCGGTGGCGGAGCGCTGCCTGTTATCCTCGGGGCCCACATGGAGGGGCCGTATCTCTCGCCGCGGCAGAGCGGGGCCCAGTGCCCGGACTTCATCAAGCTGCCGGACAGGGACGAATACACGCGCATAGTGCGCGAATACGGCGACTGCCTCGCCAGGTGGACATACGCCCCGGAGACCGATCCCGACGGGGAGTTCTGCCGCTATATCGCCGGCAGGGGGATAATTGCCTCGGCCGGTCACACCGACGCGACGTACCGGGACATGCAGACGGCGGCCGTGAGCGGCTGCTCGCTCGTGACCCACCTGTACTCCTGCACTTCGACGGTGACAAGGTCGGGCGGCTTCCGCATCCCGGGCGTCATAGAGAGCGCGTTCCTCATGGACGGGCTTAAGGTCGAGATAATTGCAGACGGAAAGCACCTTCCTCCCGAACTCATAAGGCTGGTGCTGAAGATAAAGGGCCGGGACGGCGTTATAGCCGTGACGGACAGCCTCGAGATCGCCGGTACGGACGTGACCTCGGGCGTCATGAGCGGGACCGCTTTCATAGTCGAGGACGGGGTCTGCAAGCTGCCGGACCGCTCGGCCTTCGCCGGGAGCGTCGCCACTTCGGACAGGCTTGTGCGGGTGCTGGCGTTCGAGTGCGGCCTTGAGCTCAGGGACGCCGTCGCGGCGGTAACATCGGTCCCGGCGGAACTGCTGGGGCTGAAAAAAGGAAGGCTCGAGGCCGGATACGACGCGGACGCCGTGGCGTTCGACGAGGGGATAAACATAACCGACGTCTTCGTCGGCGGAAGGAAGGTCATCGGTTGAGATGGAAAAAAAGCTGAAAGTAGCAATAGTCGGACAGGGAAGAAGCGGAAAGAACATTCACGGAAAGTTCCTTCTCTCCGCGCTGAACACGCATTTCGAGATCTTCGGAGCCGTCGACCGCGACGAGGTCCTGAGAAAGAAGGCAGCCGAGATCTACCCCGGCGCCCTGGTGTTCTCCGATCACAGGGAACTGTTCCCGTACAGGGACTCGATCGACCTCGTCGTCAACGCGACGTATTCGGACGAGCATTACCCCGTCACCAGGGATCTGCTCGAGCACGGCTTCAACGTGCTCTCCGAGAAGCCGTTTGCCCGCACATATATGGAGTGCATGACGCTTGACGGCATCGCCCGCAGGAACGGCTGCGTCCTCGGGGTGTTTCACAACACGCAGAAGGCCCCGTTCTACACGGACGCGCTCGGGAGGATAGCCTCCGGCGTCCTCGGCGATCCGCTTCAGGTGAGCATAGTCTACAGCGGCTTCGCGAGGAGATGGGACTGGCAGACGCTCCAGAAGAAGGTCGCCGGCAGCACATACAACACCGGCCCGCACCCCATAGCCATGGGGCTCGGCTTCCTCGGCTTCGACGACAGCATAAGAGTGGCGTATTCGAGGCTGGGGACCGCGCTGACCTCGGGTGACGGCGACGATTATTCCAAGATCATACTGGAGGCCGCCGGAGGTCCGGTGGTCGACATCGAGATCAGCTCCGCGGACGCCTTCCCGCCGGGCTATACGCTCAAGATCCAGGGCACCCGGGGGACCCTGGTCAGCAGCCCGAAGCGCTACTCGCTGAAGTACATAGTCGACGGCGAGAATCCCCCCCGGCCCGTGGTCGAGAAGTCCCTGAGGGACGAGAACGGCATGCCTGTCTACTGTTCGGAGAAGCTTGCCGTCCACGAGGAGCAGGGCGAGTACGCCGGCGACGCCATGGACGTCGGGGCCGCCGGGATCTATTCGGACATGTATTACGCCATAACCGAGGGAAGACCGGTCTCCGTGACCTGCGCCATGGCGGCCAAGGTCGTAGAGGTTATAGAGACGGTCCACGCGCAGAATCCGCTGGCCGTCAGGTTCTTCTGACGGTCCCGAAGGAGGGCAATTATGGAAGAATTCATGAGCAAGCTCATCGAGCTCGGCACGACGTCGGGCGGAAGGGTGCTGCTGGCCATAGCCGTCATCATCGTCGGCTTCATGGTCGTAAAACTGCTTTGCAAGGTCATAAAAAAGAGCCTCGGGAAGACAAGGCTCGACGAGCCCGTCAGGAACATAATCGGGAAGATCGCCAAGGTGGTGCTGTACATAGTGTTGCTGGTGGGCGTCATCGAGATCCTGGGCGTGCCTATGACGAGCGTCGCCGCGCTGATAGCCTCCGGCGGGCTCGCGGTCGGTCTGGCCTTTCAGGGCGCCCTTGCCAATCTGGCGGGCGGCTTCCTGATCCTCATCTTCAAGCCGTTCCGCATAGGCGACTATGTTGAGACGTCGGGCGCCGAGGGCATCGTCCGCGAGATCACCATCTTCTACACCAAGCTGATCACCCTGGACAACAAGCTCGTCATGATACCCAACGGCGACCTTATGAGCTCCAACGTGACGAATTACACCGCCGAGAAGATACGCCGCATCGACCAGGACTTCAAGATCACGAACGACATAGACCAGGATATCGTGAAGAAGGTCCTGCTCGATGCCGCCAAGGGCACCGAGGGGATCCTCGAAGAGCCCGCGGCGTTCGCCCGCCTGACCGCCGTGGACGACGACACCTACATCTTCACGGTCCGGGCGTGGTGCGAGACCCCGACGTACTGGGACAGCTACTTCAACCTCATCGAGAACTGCAGCAAGGCCCTGGCCGAGAACGGGATCGACGACCCCGAGGAGAGGATCGCCGTACGCATCGTCGCCGGAGACGGGGACGACGGGGAAGAGCCGGACGGGGAACTGTAATGTATCCGTTCTTTCACGGGCTGCTCTCGGACAGGAAGGGGGGAGAGATCTTCACCTGCTTCGGTCCGTGGCATATCGGATATATTCTTCTGACCGTTGCCGCGGCCGCGGCCGTGACGGCGGTGCTGATAAAGAAGGACCGGGAGGCCCGGGACCGCGCGGCCGACGGCATAATATGCGCGGCGTTCGGCCTCTATGTGCTGGACTTTTTCCTCATGCCTCTCGCGTACGGCGAGATCGACATCGAGAAGCTGCCCTTCCACGTGTGCACGGCCATGTGCGTAATGTGCTTCCTCAGCCGGAGGATCGCGGCCCTGTCGCCGTGGCGCACCCAATTCGCGCTGCTGGGCCTCATATCGAATCTTGTCTACCTGATCTATCCCGCCGGCGTCATGTGGCACGCCGTGCATCCGCTCTGCTACCGGGTGGTGCAGACCCTCGCGTTCCACGGCATAATGACCGTGTACGGCCTGACGGTGCTGGCGTTCGACCCTGAGCGGCCGGCGCTCCGCGCGTGGCCCCGCTATCTTGCCGTGACCGCAGGCATGACGGTCTGGGCGCTCATAGGCAACACCGTGTACAACGGGACGTCAGGCGGATACGACCACTTCTTCAACTGGTTCTTCGTCGTAGAGGATCCGTTCGGGATGATAGCCCCGGAGACGGCCCGGTTCGTGATGCCGCTGCTGGACACGGCCGTGTTCTTTGCCGCCGGGATGGCCGTCTGCGCCGCGGCCGGCGCGGTCCGGCTCGTCCGCGCAAGGAGAGACGGGAGAAACAAGGATCCCCGAAGCAACGATGCCGTAAGCAACGATACCCGAAGCAACGATACCCGAAGCAACGAACCCTGATCTGAATTATAAAGGAGACTGCCATGATCAAGAAACTGACCATACTGCATTCCAATGACATTCACGGGGACTTTCTCCCCAAGACCGGCGCGAACGGCGTCAGCACGGGCGGCCTCGCAAGGCTGTCGGGCTATGTCAGAAAGGTCCGCGAGGAGGAGGAAAACGTCATCCTGGCCGTTGCCGGCGACATGTTCCGCGGCTCCGTGATAGATTCCGAGTACATGGGGCTGTCGACCATCGAGCTCATGAACATGCTTGCCCCCGACGTCGCGACGGTCGGCAACCACGAGGTCGACTACGGACTTGCCCACCTTCTCTTCCTCGAGAAGTGCGCGAAATTTCCGATAATAAACTCCGACCTGTACATAACCCTCAACAACAGCCGCATATTCAGCCCGTACATCAACATCGAGGTCGGCGGCATGCGGATCATGTTCATAGGCCTGCTCACCGAGGACGTCATAGATTCGACCAAGGCCGAGAAGGTCATCGGCTCGTACATCGACGTCATAGAGGCGGCCAAGGAGGTCGGCATCGTGGCCGACAACTACCGGACCAAGGACACCGACATGCTCATCCTGCTGACCCACATAGGGATCGAGAAGGACCGCGAGCTTGCCGCCATGCTCAACCCCGACTGGGGCGTCGATATGATAATCGGCGGCCACTCGCACACCTTCATGGAGGAGCCCGAGGTGGTGAACGGCATCCCGATCGTCCAGGCCGGGACCGGCTCGGGGCAGATCGGGCGCTTCGACATCGAGTACGACGACGAGGCCCGCAGGATCGTGTCGTACGGGTGGAGACT
>JAEEJM010000127.1 GCA_016281895.1 Clostridiales bacterium | reverse complement strand
CTGAGTCTGATAGGAGCAATCAGCAGAGAAGCGGGGAAACAGGAACTGTATCTTAAGCAGCGTCCCGAAGAACTTGAGAAGCTGGTCGAGATAGCAAAGATACAAAGTACCGAGGCATCGAATGCGATAGAAGGGATCGTTACTGCCAACAGTCGTGTCAGAAGACTCGTAGAAGAGAAGACGACGCCGAAGAATCGCAATGAAAAGGAAATTGCCGGATACAGGGATGTGTTAGGTATTATACATGAGAGCTTTGATGCCATTCCGATCACGCAAAACTATATTCTTCAACTTCATAAGATCCTGTACAGCCACTTAAGCAACCCGATGGCAGGGAGAACAAAGAGCGTTCAGAACTATATCAGCGCAACATATCCGGACGGTCATGCGGAAATACTGTTTACTCCGCCTGATCCGTTTGAAACCCCGACAGCGCTGGACAGGATCTGTGAAGAGTATAATCGTGTCATAGGGAATATGGAACTTGAGCCTCTTATCGCCATACCTGTTTTCATTCACGATTTTCTTTGCATACACCCGTTCAACGACGGAAACGGCAGGATGAGCAGGCTGCTTACCACATTGCTCCTTTACAGAAACGGTTATTATGTAGGGAAATATATATCGCTCGAGGCCAAGATCGCAAAGAACAAGGATCTGTATTATGACGCTCTCGGAGAATCACAGGACGGGTGGCGGGAAGGAAAAGATGACCCGGTTCCGTTTATCAAATATCTGCTTGGGACGATCCTTTCCGCATACAAAGACTTTGAAGACCGTTTTGCACTGATTGAAACCAGACTTCCTGCCGTCGAAATGGTAAGACGCGCTTCCCGTGAAAAGATCGGACGCTTTACCAAGCAGGATATCCGGGAGATGTGCCCGACGCTCAGCGACAGTTCCATAGAAGGCGCCTTGCGCAAACTGGTTGAGTCCGGAGAATTGAAACGGGAAGGCGGAAGCAGGAATACAGGTTATATTCGCATCACCTGAAATGTCCAATGCCGCTTATCAGAGGCCTGACGGTGTGTTTGTCGCGCCGGTAACAGCTCTGAGAAACTGAAAAAAACGGGAAGAAAGAATAAAGGACCGGATCTGAAAATGAACAATCCTGCCTACATCGAACGAATGTTCGTCAAATACGAAAGGGTGATAAAGCCCTATTCAAAGCTCATTCTGAGGACGGTCGGGCGCATCGCGACCGCGGCCGCCCTGGAGACGCGCGAGCACCTGCGCAGGCCGCCGCAGGCCGCGGACATGGCGGCCGCGGAGCCCGGGACGGAATGGGGCTCCGAATACGGCAGCATGTGGCTGCGGACGGAGTATACCGTGCCGGCGGAGGCGGGAGGGGAGATCCTGTGCGTGATCCCCGAGGTCGACGCCGCGGAGATCCTGTGCTTCCGGGACGGAAAGCCGGCCGGGATCATCAACTCCAAGAACAACTTCATAGGCGGGGAGCATCCCGCGTTTTTCGTGACCTTCTCGGCCGAGGCCGGCAGGACCTACGACCTGGCCTTCGAGTGCTATGCCGGGCACAAGTGCCTGGGGACGCAGCCCTATGACAGGTACGGGGAGGACGAGAGCCTGGAGGACAGCTTCAGGCACGTCTACCGCGGGATACGCGTGTGCGTGATGGACAGGGAGATGAGGGACTTCGTGTTCGACCTGGCCACGGTCGTGCAGCTCGCCCGGCTGCCGGAGGGTAACTACGCGGCAAAGAGGGCGTACGAGTGCCTTAAGGACGCGTTTCCGTTCCTCATCGCCGACCCCGCGTCCGCGGGGGCGGAGGAGATAAGGGAGTCGTGCCTCGAGGTGAGGCGGAGGCTCGCTCCGGCGCTCGAAAAGAGCGCCGGCGAGGCGTCGCGCGGAAAGGTGTATGTCGTGGGGCATTCGCACATGGACACGGCCTGGCTGTGGCCGGTGTCGGAGACGGTGCGCAAGTGCGCCAGGACGTACTCGCAGGCGCTGAGCCTTATGGACGAGTATCCGGACTATACCTTTATTCAATCGTCGGCGCTGCATCTTGACTGGATGAGGAGGTACTATCCGGACATCTTCGAGGGGATCAGGGCCAGGGTCGCCGAGGGCAGGTACGAGCCGAACGGGGGAGTGTGGGTCGAGTGCGACTGCAACATAACCGGCGGCGAGGCCATGGTGAGGCAGTTTCTGTACGGACAGAGGTTCACGCAGGAGCATCTGGGGTACAGATCGGACTCGTTCTGGCTGCCGGATACCTTCGGATACAACGGGGCCATACCGCAGATAATGCTGGGGTCCGGGGTCAGGTATTTCTTCACCACGAAGATGAGCTGGAGCGACTGCAACCGGTTCCCGGCGGACGTGTTCGTCTGGAGAGGGATAGACGGCTCGGAGGTCATTACGCACCTCAACCGCATGGAGGTCATTCCGGATGTCAGGAGCATTACGGAGTGCGCGGCGGAGATCCGCGACAAGCGGACGGCGGACTCTCGCCTCGCGGCGTACGGCTTCGGCGACGGCGGAGGCGGACCGACCTACGGCATGCTGGAGTTCCTCAAGAGGACGAAGGATCTGCCGGGTCTGCCCGAGGTCAGGCCTTCCACTGTATCAGCGTTTATGCAGGATCTGGATAAGGAGCGCGACAGGCTGCCGGTGTGGGACGGGGAGCTTTATCTCGAGTTCCACCGCGGGACGCTGACCCAGATGCACACGGTGAAGAAGACAAACCGCAGGACCGAGGCCGCGCTTTACGCAATGGAGCTGGCCTGGGTGCTGTCGGGACAGCCGGACGACCCGGAGCGGGGCGAGCTGTGGAAGGTGCTGCTGAAGAACCAGTTCCACGACATCCTGCCCGGGACGTGCATCCCCAGGGTGTACGAGGTCTACCGCGAGGAGATGGGAGAGGCGCTGGGGCGCATCCGCGCGCTGACGGACAGATATCTCTCTTCGATGTCCGCGGAGGACGGCGGGACCTCGCTCTTCAACCCTCTGCCGTTCGCGGCGGAGACGGTCGTGACGCTGCCGGGGGAGAGATCGTTCGCCAATGCGGCATCGCAGACCTATGTCGACCGGAGCGGGGAGACCGTTACGGCGGTGAGGGTGGCGGTGCCGGCCATGTCGGCGGCGGGGCTCGATGAGGTCGCGGGCGGGACCGGAGGGACCGGGGACCGTCCTGCCCGCCGAGCGGGCGGCGCCGAAGGCGGCGTCAATGACAGCTGCTTCAAAAGAGACGGCGACACCCTTGTGACGCCGTATTACATCGCCGTATTCGACGAAAACGGATATCTGAAGTCGCTGAGGGACAGGTCGAACGGCAGGCTCATATCGAACCCGAAGGGAGCGCCGCTCGGGACGCTCTGGCTCGGCGAGGACATGCCCAAGGCCTGGGACAACTGGGAGATCGAGGACGACGTAGTCGGCAAGCAGAGGCCCGTTGAGACGGGCGGATTCCGCGTCGTCGGCGACGGGGCCGTGGAGTACAGGATCAGATCGGAATTCGGCCTCGGGAGGCACTCGAAGGCGGTCCTGGACACCGTTTTTTACGCGGCGGACAGGAGGATCGATTACGAGCTGACGGTCGACTGGCACGAGCGCCATCAGCTGCTCAAGGCGGGCTTCGACGTCAACATAAGGTCGGCCTTCATGAAGAACGAGATCCAGTTCGGGCACGTAGACAGGCCGACCACGCGCAACACCGTCTTCGAGACGGCAAAGTTCGAGGTGTGCAACCATCGCTGGACGGATCTGTCCGAGACGAACTACGGCGTGGCCGTGCTCAACGACTGCAAGTACGGGATCTCGTGCGAGGGGAGCGATCTGCGGCTGACGCTGCATAAGGGCGGCTGCAGGCCCGATCCGTTCACCGACAACGGCGTGCACACCATGAGATACGCGCTGCTCCCGCACGCGGGGCCGTTCTGCGCGGAGTCGGTCGTCAGGCCGGCGTACGTGTTCAACTGCCCGCCCATAGCGGTGAAGGGCAGGCCTGAGGTGCCGAAGCTGTTCGAGGTGTCGGCGGGGAACATCATCGCCGAGGCCGTGAAGAACGCCGAGGACGTGCCGGGGGCGTATGTGATCCGCCTGTACGAGGCGGAGCGCTCGACCACCGACTGCACGCTGCGGCTCTTCGGGGCAAAGCGGGCGTGGATAACGAACATGCTCGAGGAGAAGCAGTCCGAGCTGCCTCTGACGGACGGCGCGGCGGAGCTCTCATTCAGGCCCTTCGAGATCAAGACGGTGCTCGTGGAGAGAGAATGAGTTCGGTCTTCCGCCGTTTCAGGGCTTATAACGGCTTTTGAAAGCTTTAGAACGAGCATTACGGGCCGGGAACGGCCGTCGCGGCCGATATTGAATGTTGCAATTTGGCGCGAAGTATGATACTATTATACTGTTATGGTCTATGAGATATCCGACGGGAAGCTTAAGGCGGCCGTGGACAGCCTCGGCGCCGAGCTGACGTCCTTGAGAAAGATCAGCCCCGGGGGCGGTATCCGCGACTCGGCCGGAGCCTGTGCTGACGGCTGTGCAAGCGGGCCGGCCGAAGCCTTCGCGGACGGCTGTGAATATCTCTGGCAGGGCGACCCGGCCGTCTGGGACGGCCGGGCCCCGAACCTGTTTCCTTTCTGCGGCAGGCTGTACGGGGCGAGCTATACGTACCGCGGGCGGGAGTATCCCATGGAGCT
>JAEEJM010000126.1 GCA_016281895.1 Clostridiales bacterium | reverse complement strand
CGAGCTCGGCCGCTGGGACGGAAAGTCCTTCTTCGGCGCCGTGTTCTTCAGCCCGATCCTGCTTTATCTCTTCGCACGGCTCATAAAGATGTCCCCGGCGGACATGCTGGACGTCGCCGCCCCCTGCGAGGCGATAACGCTCTGCGTGCATAAGATCAACTGCCTTATCGACGGCTGCTGCGGAGGCATAGTCTTCAGCGGAGCCGGGACCCCCGACGAGGTCAGGTTCCCGAGCCAGATCGTCGAGAGCGCAAACGGCGCCGTCCTGACGGTCGTGCTGGTACTGCTGCTCGTACGGGAGAAGAACCGCGGACGCATCTACTTCTGGTACATGTTCCTGTACGGAGTCACGCGCTTCGCGCTGCACTTCTTCAGACAGACCGAGCCCTTCCTCTGGGGCATCCCCTCGGGGCACATCTGGGCCGCGCTGTCGGCGATCATAGGCGGCGTCCTGCTTCTCGTTTCCCGCACACCGGCGCAGAGCCGTGCTGATGGCTCCGGCGGCGGAAACAACGCCGCCGGCGGAGGAGCCGCGAACGGCAAAAGCTCCCCGAACGGCAAAAGCTCCGCGAACGGCAAAAGCTCCGCGAACGGCAAAAGCTCCGCGGGCGGAGCAAAGAAGAAAGGCGGAGCCTCCCAGAGCCGCGTAAAGCCCCGCAGCGGGCAGAAGAAGAAAAAGACATAAAACACTCGTAAAAATACGCAAAAGCGTCTCACGAGGCCTCCTGGGCCACGTGAGACGCTTTTGCGCGGGAAGGGAAGATAAAACCGGAGAAACGACCGTCACCGGGAGGATGAGGTGCCGGGAAGACTTTCCGGCGCGGCTGCAAACCGGCTACGTGCCCGGCTCCGTCTGATCCGGGTCCGGACTCTCTTCCGTTCCGCCGGACCGCCCGCGGAATATTCCGACGAGCCGTATTATTCCCGTCTCGGCAAGGACGGTGAGCGCGGCGGCAAGCGGATATGCCACGAGGAGCATGATCAGCGAGAACAGAAGCTGAACGTGATGTTCAATAAAGAAATCCGAGACCGCAGGGACGAAACCGTTTGCGTCCATCAGCAGCATGTAGTCGACGTAAGAGTATTCCGGGAAGCTTTTTATGATGAAGTTCGCCGGAATTACGATGGCGCCGAAGATGAGGACCGGCACCATCGCGTCGGCGACGGTCTCCCGGGATGGCACGTACTGCCCGGTTATCAGAAGAGACATGCCGACGAAGACTATCGCCGCGTGAAAGATGACGGAATAAAGGCCGCCGAAGGTAAATATCGGATACCAGTTCGCGGCGCTGAGGTATACGAAGTTCGTAAGACCCGCGACCAGGCCGATCGAGGCAAAGAACGCCGTGGAGGTCCTCTTTATCCAGCCCTTTCCCCAGACGACGAACGGGAGGAAATACAAAAGCATGGAGCAGGTGTAAAGGGGGAGGATCCCGCCGGCGTTGAAGTGCTCGCCGTGATGCAGGTCGTGGTACGTGGAGAAGGCGATCTTGACGGCCTCCAGGACCGGCATGAATATCGCCAGGAACTTGTAAACGGCGAACAGCTTTTCCTTCTTCGCCTTCCTGAGAAGAACGGACGCGGCGACGATAAGAACGAATATGATCCCCATGACGGCAAACTGCTTCGGGGACATTTTGTCCCCGCCGGAATAGCCCTGGGCAGCCAGGTCCTGCGGACCGTCGAAAAAACCGTATTTAAAGATAGTCAGAAACCGGTAGAACATCGTTATCCCCGCCTTGTATTCTCATTTGTCGGATGCGGATCTGCCTTTCCGAAGAACCGTGGTGAAAACTGCTGACCTGCCGAGCCGCCGTGCGCGCTCCTCTTTCCGTAGATTGTAACACAAACATGTTGCCATAGTGTTACGAACGGAGCCTTTCTTTTTTGAGTCCGGATATTTTACAAACCCGCCGCATGCGGCGAAAAAAGTAAATTTATATGCCTAGAAACTTTACAAATCGTCCGCAATCGTCGAAAAAAGTAAATTTGTGTGTCTTGAAACTTGACAAATCAGGCGCAATCGGCTACAATTAATAAAAAAAGGTGCCGGACACCTTAAAAAGAGGCAAGCATGGTAATCAAGCGGAACAAATACCTGAACGATCTTATTATTCGCATGAATAACGGACTGGTGAAGGTAATTACCGGTATAAGAAGATGCGGAAAGTCATATCTGATGAACAATATCTTTTATGACTATCTTCTCGGACAGGGAATCGACAGATCGCATATCATTAAGTTTGCCTTCGATTCGGCGGATGATCTGGAGCTGATCGGCGAGGACTTTATAGAACTTGAAAAAAACGGGCAAAAAGTCGATCCCGGGAAGTTCATGGCGTATATCAGATCGCGGATCACGGATCCCGGCAAATATTATCTGCTTCTTGACGAGATCCAGAACCTGGGTTCTTTTGAAAGTGTCCTGAACGGATATCTGAGAAAGGACGGTCTCGATCTATACGTTACCGGATCAAATTCAAAGTTTCTCTCAAGCGATATCCTGACTGAATTCGAGGGCCGCGGTGACGAGATCCACGTTCTTCCGCTGTCTTTCAGCGAGTTTTACGCCGCGTTTGGCGGCACCCGGGAAGAGGCGTATGAAGAATACTCCGTGTTCGGCGGACTGCCGCTGCTGCTTTCAATGAAGACTGACGAACAGAAATCGAAGCATCTTATAAGCCAGGCTGAAAAGGTTTATATAAGAGACGTCATTAAGAGAAACGGCTTGCGCGACACTTCTGACATACGGGAACTGCTGGACGTGCTTGCTTCGGGGATCGCTTCCTTTACCAACCCGACCAAACTCGAGGCAACTTTCAAAAGTGTAAAGCGGTCAAATATCTCCCGGGCGACCATAGAAAAATATATTGACTGCTTCATCGACGCGTTTCTTGTTTCCAAGGCGAAAAAGTATGACGTCAGGGGAAGAAGATACATCCAGACCCCGTTCAAGCTGTATTTTGAGGATATCGGGATCAGGAATGCCAGGCTCGGATTCAGGCAGGTGGAACCGACGCACATTATGGATAATATCGTTTACAACGAACTTCGATACAGAGGGTACGAAGTGGATGTCGGCATCGTGGAATCCAGAGAGCGCGAAAACGGCAAAGACGTCAAAAAGTTTTACGAGATCGATTTTATCGCAACACTCGGCAGTAAAAAGTATTATATCCAGTCGGCATATGATATACCGACTGAAGAAAAGCGGAAGCAGGAAACGAGGTCCTTTGACAGGACCGACGATTCGTTCGGGAAGATCCTGGTGGTCCGCGATCCGGTCGTGCCGCGCTATGACGATAAAGGATACCTGATGATCGGTCTTCTGGATTTTCTTGCGAACGATAAAAGCACCGTACTGTAAAGCCGGGGCCGTTCGGCACACGCGAACTATAACAAAAACGGGGACGGGAGCCGCCGGGCTCCCGTCCCCGTTTTTGCCGGCCCGCGGCGCCGGCTCATCTCCTAGATAAGCTTCTCTCCGGTAAGCGGCTCTATGCCGTTTCTGCGGCACAGATCGAGCGCGGCTTCGTAGGTCCTCATGTCCGCCAGCGCCTCCGGCCTGTGGGCGTCGAAGCCGATGACGACGCGGTTGCCGTACCGCCCCGCCAGCCTCCAGAACCGGTCGCAGGGGTAGCGGCGGCCTGAGGCCAGGCCGAGCATGTTGACCTCCAGCGGGATGCCGAGGCGCTTCGCCTCGGCGCAGATGCGGCCGTATTCGCGTTCGTACACGCCGTCGTCCGCCGGCCCGTCGTAAGGCAGCAGGTCCGGATGGGCAAGGTAGAGGAACTTTCCGGTCCTCATCCCCTCGATGACCGTGTCCGCGTAGACCGTAAGCTTCGCCGGGTCGTCCGTCGGACTGCCGGCGTAGAACGAGTCGGGCTGGATCTCGTTGTTGAGATTGTGCTGACCCAGTATCATGTACTCGCAGGGGAAGTTCTCAAGGAAGCGCACCGTGTCCTCGAAAAAGCGGGGGTAGTACTCCGCCTCGACGCCTATGTGTATCTCGATCTGATCGCGGTACTCGTCGCGCAGCCGGGACAGGGTGGAGAAGTAGTCCTCGGCCTGCGAGAGCTCCATGCGGTAGTTCGAGCAGTACCCGCCCGGGAAGACGTAGGGCGAGTGGTCCGAGAAGCCGAGGACGGTGATCCCGTTCGCGATGGCGGTCTCGATGTATTCGCGTTCGGTGCCCTTTGCGTGGCGGCACCTTACTGTGTGGGTGTGATAGTTGAACATGGAAGGAATGAGGTTGCCGCTTCGCGGCAAATGAAGACGCGCCCTGACGGGCGCTGATGAAGTTGCCGGCTGAGCCGGCAAATGAGGGTGCCGGGCGCGTTTTTACAGGGTTTCCGTTTTTTTCAGTACCGCGGTCGCGGCGCCGTTCTCCACGGTGAGCAGGGCGTACGAGCCGTCGAAGCCGACCGAGCCCGGATTCAGAAGCAGGATGCCGTCCCTCCTTCGGCACACGGGCTCGTGCGTGTGCCCGAAGAGGGCGACTCCGGCCCCGCGGTCGCGGGCCGTAAGGCAGAGCCTCCACAGCCCCTCCTTGACGTCCTGCGTGTGCCCGTGGCAAAGGAACAGCCTGCAGCCGCCGGCTTCGATGAGCAGCTCGGTCTGCGAGTCCGGCCGCCAGCCGTCGCAGTTGCCCCGCACGGCGACGAGGCCCCGCCCGGGAAACCAGTTCATGGCCTCTTCGATATCGCTGAGGCCGTCGCCGAGGAAGATGACCGCGTCGGTCTTCTCGGAGAACAGCGCCGCCTCAAGTGAGGCGGTCCTCCCGTGGGAGTCGGACAAAACGAGATATTTCATAAGCAGAAGCTTTCCGACCGGATACGTGACAGGAGCGCCACGGCGCAGGCGGTCATAAGGCATAAAAACTGCGCGGCAGCCGGCAAAAATGCCTTTTTCATGCGCATGCGCTCCTTTCAGTGCGATCCGTCGGTCGATCCCACCCGCATATTATAACTCAAACGGGCACAAAAGGCAAGGTTTTTCATAAAAAGGCGGCCGGCCCGGAAGGGTCTTGGGTGAGAAAGGATCGAAGAGGATGAAAAAAGCGCCGAAAAACGGGCGGTCCTCAAGATAAACGGCCGGATCCTCAACAGGGGATTGACAAAAGGGCCTTTTTTGAGTATAGTTATAATGATAGAGAATGACGTCCGCCGGGCGTCGTTCTACCGGAAGGGAGACTGTCATAATGAAGAAATTGCTGGCTTTTGCGCTTGCGTTCGCAATGCTCCTTTCGTTTGCCGCCTGACGTACAGTTACGTTCGAATGACCGGCCGGACACGGCCGCGATCGCCTCGCTCTGTCAATAATAAAAAAGGAGTCTGTTGCAATGAAAAAGTTTCTGTCGGTCTTACTTGCGGGCCTGATGCTCGTGACGTGCGCGACGGTGTTCGCGTCCGCGTCGAAAGCCGGCCTGCCGTTCGATCTCACCGCGCCGGCCTACGTTACGGCGGTATGGCTGGAAGGCGGCGATTCTCCGACCACGACGAAGCTGACCTACAGCCTTAACAACAGTATAACGAAGTTCTTCAAGAACAAGGAGAACGCGGATCTCGACGGGACCATCGACCAGTTCATGAAAAAAGCGGGCTGCGACGACATCTGGGTGAGCATCCAGGTGGACTGGGCGGTCGACGACGTAAAGGACAGCGTTTCCGGCTGGCATTACACGAGCTACTGGGACGGCGATCCGTACCACGGCCTCGGCAAGGACAGCGAAGGCAACGCACGCTATAGCGATTGGGACGTCGTCGACGGCGGCCTCAACAACGCGACGGAGACCGTCCAGGACATCTGGGTCACCCGTGGCGTTCCGAACGACGACCGCTGGAACGGCAACCCTGAGACGCACACCCCTGGCGTCAAGGACCAGCTGAGAGCGGATCAGTACACCTACGACAAAACGGCGGAAGAGCTGCGCATCGACTATACGAAGCACACCGTGTATTTCCGCGCTCGCTTCGTCGTGACGGTCAGGATCGACGGGACCGGCGACAGGTATTATTTCTCCGAATGGTCTAATATCGCCAGCGTCGGCAAGGACGCCGAAAAGCTCGGACAGCTGACCAAGGCCGACCTCGAGGCTCCGGTCATCACCGGCCTGCGCATGACCGACAAGGAATTCAATTACAATCCGATCGTCGCCTTCACTCTGGCCGTCCCCGAAAAGCTGGCCGAGAACGCCACCAAGGTCGAGGCCGACGGCGGAGGGATCGTCATCGAGGTCTGGGCGCGCGTCAAGGGCGATACCGAGTTCGTCGAGCTCCAGGGCGACTGGATCATAAAGGCCGGCGAGATGGAATCAGCGCTGTTCAATCTGGCAAACGAGGAGCGCCAGACCGTTCCGAAGGATTCTGTGATCGAGCTGCGCTGCCGCTACAGATACGACCACCCGAAGTATTTCGACGGCAGCATCTATTCCGACTGGTCCAAAACGATCTCCTTCGGCACGGACGACATAAACTACCATAGCGGCACGGTCGGAACGGGCGATCCTTTAGACGACGGCAATCCGAGCGGAGTCGGTACGAAGTGCCCGATCTGCCACTTCTGTTCGCAGCCCCTCGGCCTGTGCATCTTCATCTGGCTGCTCATAATACTCGTCGTCATAATCATCATCGTCGTCATCATTATCGTCGTCCGTAAGAAGAAAAAGGGCGGCGGAAGTTCCGGCGGTGACGAAGAGGACAAGAGGTAAAAGGGAAGAAAGGCTGTGATACGTCAGACCGAGCCACGGCCGGCCGTGACCGATCAGCCCGGAATACCGCAGAAGGGAAGAAGTCACACGGAATAACTCTGACGAAAAACGCATAATAATTTGTACGGCCCCGGCGCATCGCCGGGGCCGTCTTATTATTCTCTTGATTCTGAACAGGGCTTGCAAAGTCACCTTCAGGCCGGTATCGGCCCGAAGCGGCTCGCGCCGCCCGGCTCATTAACCGAACAGATATCTGAAAGTCACGTTGTCGAAAGTTATGCTTTCGTCACCGGAGTACTGGACCGTATTTATGACGGGATTGGAGTTCGGGAAGTCGTCGTAACTCAGTTCGTATATGTCCGAACACAGCGTCTCGGTCCATACGACTTTGCCGCTTCCGTTGAGGACGAGCAGCAGACCCGGTTCGTCGTTGCGCGGCTTGATCTCCAGAGTTCCGGACACGGTGACGGTGGTGGTCCGGCTCATCTCGGGATAGATCTCCTGGAGGTTGCTTCTCTTTACCGTCTCTTTTATCTTATCTTCTGTCTGAAAGACCTGCGAGTCCGTCACCTCGATCGAGAACGTTCCGGTGCCGGTTTTCGTTATTACGTCATAGGAGCCGCTGAGCGTCAGCCCGTTTTTCGAATACGAGAAACTGCCGTCCTCGCCGACCGGGATCTCTTTATTGTTCTTGAAAAGGCCGGTGACTATCGGATAGTAGTTCGGATCCATGTTATAGGTGGCCACGGTCGACGAGTCGACCCGCTTTTCGTTGTCCCTGCCTTTGTTTTCCGTGCGGAAGTAATGGGCGGTAAGCTTGAATTCGCGTTTGGGCAGAGAGCTCATTCCCGAATGACCCGTGTAGTCCAGCGTCAGATTGCCCGCCTGCTTCGCCCCGAGCGATTTCAGGAAATTGTGTTCTCTCAGTTCCTCGCGGAATTTCTGTATCGCAACCGCCCGGTCGTTCTCCGATGCCAGACGCACCCACCAGTTGAGTATGTCGCCGTAGTTGTAGCTGTTGTCGATCTTCGAAACCTTCGCGAGCGCGTCCTCATCCACGTACTGAGATACGAAATTGCGGATATTCACAAGTCTCTCGAGACGCCTGGTGATATTGTAATCGTCCGGAGTTTCCTCGCCGAAGAATTTCCCGTAGAATCCGGAGTACAGCGCTCCTTCGCCGCTGCTCATCATCGTCTCGATGCATTTGCGCTCGCTCGCCTTGATCGCCTCGGCGGTCTTTTCCTGCTGCAGGCGCGTCTCGAAATACTCCATCAGGCCGTTTTCGGCGCGCTGCTGAAAGATCTCAAGATAGCGCGGCGGAAGCTCCTCGTAAGTGCGGTACTCCCAGCCGTACTTTTCGCAGATCTCGCCGACCTTGTCGAGGTTGTAGAAGCGGGAGACGCCCTTGGCCATTGTGAAGCCGCTCGACGTGTTAAGATAAGTCAGGAAGGACTCGCGGTTGCACGGGATGACCTCGTTGCCCCAGACGTCCTCGGCCCCGTTTTTGTATATCTGATAGAGCTCCTCGATCTGGTTGGCCTTCCAGTTGGTGAACTCCTCGTTGACCTTTGCGCCCAGATACGCGACCGCCTTCGTGGTGAGCTCGACGGCCGGATGGACGCCCTGCATGACGTTTCCGAGTTCCTTCATGGCTTCTTTTAAGCCCGCGTCGGTCCCGGATGCAAGATAGCCCGCCATCCTGGCGATGCCGTTCGTGCTGGACAGAAGCTTTTCGGTCGTGCTTCCGATAAAGCCGTTTTCTCCGAGGACATTGTCGAGGTCATCCGTGTATCCGAGCGCGTCCCAGCAGTTCATGACCGCGTCGGTTATCGCGTCCTCGAGACCGTTCACCGACGCTTCCCCGTCCTTCTCGTAATAGCCCCTCGTGACGGTCGTGGTGTATTTCGTGCCGGTCTCGATGTATTTGGCGTTGTCGCCGGTAAACCTGCTGCCGAGGAAATTGATCGTGCTCTGGATAAGATCGGCGGTCGCCTGTTTCGTCAGTCCCATGGCCTCGATCTTTGCCCGCACGTAAGGCTCAAGGTCTGCCGCGGCCTGTTTGCTTTTTGCGCGCGACACGGCGATCCTGGTGCTGTAGCTGTCCAGGAAGGCTTCGATCTGCTCCTCCCTCGTAAGCTTTGCCGTTCCCCAAAGGGAAAAGTGCGGCAGATCTATGCTCATCGTACCGGCGGACAGGTCGTAGCTGTCCGGGAACAGATAGCGGCATTCTCCGGTCTTTTCGTCGTAGTAGACGAAGACGTAGCCGCCTATATCTTTTTTGTCGATCCTGCCCGGCATGGAGACGGTGAGCATGACGTCGCCGCTGAGCGGCAGCCCGTCGTACCCTTCGCTGCCGACGTCGTACCATGTGCCTACGGATTCGAATCTGCCGTCGCCGTCAAGTCCCTCGGGAGCCTGAGCCTCCTTTGCGGTGACTTCGGAGCCAAGATCGGGATTTAGGGCCCTGACCTCAACGGTCTTCTTTCTGATCACGTTTGATAATATGCCGCATGAGCAGGCCGACAGCAGGATCACCGCCGCAAGCATGAGGCATATGAATGTCTTTAAGAATCTCATATTTTTCCCCCTTTGTAGCCGTCTGACGATCCGTTATGTTCAGAGGCCGACTGATCCCAGCCGGCGAAGGTGTATGTGAACTCTGCGGTCGCCGTCCGGGGTGGTGCTGCCGTACGTTACTTCTCCGTCAGTGCCCACGGTAAAGAAACTGTCCGGAGCCTTCATGTAGCCCGGCGTCAGACCGGGATCCGGGGATCCAGCCAGTCGAAGCCGGCGGAGATCCTGTTGTCGAACAGCTCAGGAATGGCCTTGCCCGACATAAAGCCGTTTTCGCTTGCGGGCAGGGAGGAATCGTAATCGAGGACGAATATGCTCCCCGAGTCCGGCGACGAGGCGCTCTTAAGATACTGGTCCATCCACATGATGATGGTCTCGGCTTTGGCCTTGCCCTGCTCGAGATATCTTCTGAATCTGTCGTCCTTTTTGAAAGCCCACGCTCTGGATTGTTCCTTAAAAATAACTTTTCCGTCGCTGATAAGGTATTGCATGAAGCAGATATCGTACCACTCGTCGTAATTAAGCTTGGTTTCCGCTTTGATCTCCTCGCGGAAGAAATAGATCCGGATGTCTCCGGACGGTTCGGCGTCCGCAAAGATCCAAAGAACACAGTCCAGGCTGTCTGGCCCGGTGATGCGGATGTTCTTTGTTTCTTTATCTGTCGCGATAGTGAGCATCTCCGGTGCGCCGGTCTCGTCCTTTCTGATCTCGAACCGGACGTCCGTGCGCCCGGGGAAATACGCGGGGCTTCCGAACGGATCGGCCGGAGCCTCCGTCTCCGCGGTGATCGGATCCGGTCCGGAGCCGGGATCGCCGGAGCCTCCGGGTTCCTCCGCGCCGGTCTGCGTTCCGGTCCCGGACGGCTGCGAAACGGGAACGGTATCTGCCCGGGCGCTTTCGCCGGTGCCTTCCGGCGCCCCGATATCTGAGCAGGAGATCAGCATAATGGCGCAGGACGCGAGCACGCAGAGTACGCGCAAGCCGAAGAGGGGCTTTCTCATCGTCAGCAATTCCTTTCTATCACTTTCGGCACGAAGCGCCGGTCATTCTTACCCGCATATTATAACTCAAACGCGGGGAAAAGTCAAAGGGTTTCGCGGGAGGGCATGCAGAGTTTGATTTACTCTATGCGGATCACCTGCGTTCGACAATTCTTGAATTCAGATTACAGATTTGTCGATATCCGTGTCCTTTCTTTTTTCTTTTTCAACATCATTATACAGGATATGATGTACCAAAAAGGGTACACGAGAGGCTGCCATCCGAGGATCTTCCGCGACGTGCGGCACCTGCGTTTTTCAAATTGCAGGTGCCGGGACCGCCTGCCGGCAGCTGAATGCGATTCATCCGTCAAACTTCCCGGATCAGGCTTCTGCATTGAAAAGTTGGCTAAACATTTATGAAAGTGTTCACTTCAGTCTTGACAAAACGGCGATCACGTGCAATAATATTGTTGAAAACTAAGCTAAATGTTTAGCCAACTATTCAGCGAGGGCATTATGGAAATAAAAAGAGACCTGTATTTGGATCAACTGAAAAAACTCGCCTGGAACGGACAGGTAAAGGTGATTACCGGGATCAGACGGTGCGGCAAATCATATCTTTTGCGTACACTTTACCGGAATTATCTGATCAGTGAACTGAACGTGCGGCCTGAGCAGATCATCAGCCTGGAGCTTGATCTGACGCGCGACATAAGATACCGAAACCCTCTGGAATTATCAGCGTATGTCAGAAGTGTGGCCGAAGGCTCCGGGAAGGAGTATTATCTTTTTGTTGATGAGATACAGCTGTCTGACGAGGTTCCAAACCCATATAACAGGGAAGGGGCTAAGATCACGTTTTACGACGCGCTGAACGATCTAAAGGAGCTCTCCAATCTCGATGTTTACGTTACCGGCAGTAATTCAAAAATGCTGTCGAGCGATATCCTTACCGCCTTCAGAGGCAGGGGCGATGAAATAAGGATGCATCCCCTTTCTTTTTCTGAATACTATTCCGCGGCCGGCGGAGACAAGTTCGAAGCATTCGACAGTTACTCCTTTTTCGGAGGTCTTCCGCTCATACTGTCAAGGCCCGATGACGAGTTCCGGATGTCTTACCTGAAGAATCTTTTCGACGAAGTCTACATCAAAGACATAGTCGAGAGAAAAAAGGTCAAACGGGAGGACATTCTTTCCCTGATGATCGATTATCTCAGCTCGTCCGTCGGCTCGCTGACCAATGCCAGAAGCATTACCGATTCGATCAACTCCGTACTGAAGCTGAACCGGGAGAATCAGGTCTCTCTGAACACAGTCTCTTCGTATCTTTCCCACATTGAGGACGCCTTCCTTTTCAGCGAATGCAAACGGTATGACGTAAAGGGCAGACGGTATTTTGATTATCCCAGCAAATACTATTCGGAGGACATCGGTCTTAGAAATGCCAGGACGGGTTTCCGGCAGATGGAAATGACTCATATAATGGAAAACATCATTTACAACGAGCTGATCGTCCGAAGATTTTCCGTCGACGTCGGGATCGTTTACAAGACCGGGAGGAACAGGTCAGGCAATCCGGTAAGCGTTCCCCGGGAGATCGATTTTGTCGCGACCAATGGAGGAAACAGAGTTTATCTTCAGTCCGCTTTTGCGATGGAGTCCGAGCAGAAAATCATATCCGAGACCCTGCCGCTCTCCCTCGCGGGAGATTCGTTCCCCAAGATCATAGTCCGTCACGATATAAGGAAGCGCTGGCGTGACGACAACGGATTCTTAAATATCAATATTGTCGACTTCCTTCTCGACGTTTCCGTGACCTGAGCGGGACCGTCCGCCGGCAGCTGAATCGATATCATTCCGAATCGGACGGGCTCGCTCTCCGGCGTTGACAAACGGTTCGGCGAGGTATATAATATACACGGGATATGATATGCTGGCCGCGCGCCGCACGGGCGCGACAGACGAAAGGACAGACTATGAAAAGAAAGTTTACCGCCGCCGCGGCGCTTCTCGCGGCCGCCGCGCTGCTCTGCGCCTGCGCCTCGCCGGGGACCGGCGACACGACGACGGCCGGGGATACCGTCCCCGTGACGACGGAGCCGGCGCCCGCCCCCATCAGCCTGCAGGATCCGGACGCGAAATATACCATGATCCGGTCAGAGAAGGCCTCCGACTGGTTCAAGAGCGAGTATTCCAAGCTGCGCAAGGACATTGCCGCCAGGACGGGCGTCGAGCCCGGCATCACGGACGACTTCCTCATGGAAGGGACGTCTCCGGGCGAGCTCGAGATCGTCGTCGGCGACTGCAACCGGCCCGAGTCCGCAGAGGCCAAAGCCCTGCTCTCCAAGGGCGGCTTCGTCGTCTGCGTCATAGGCAGGAAGATCGTCATCAACGGCTCGACCGAAAAGCAGGTCTTTGCCGGGTGCGCGTGGTTCGTCGAGAACGTCATCGGCGACGGGGGAGGGAACATCGATCCCTCGCTCTGCCATATAGAGGAGGGCGACTTCCTCATCAGGAACCTGACCATCAACGGCATACCCGTGAAGGATTTCACCGTCACGGTGCCGTCCGCGGCAACGTACAGGCTGCCGGTCCAGACGCTGACGGGCTTCCTGTCCAGATACGCCGGCATCACGATCGGGATGAGCGGGGCCGATCCCGGACATCAGATCGTCATAGGGCCGCCCGCGCCGGATCCCTCCAGGGCCTACGCAACGTTCCAGACCGAGATCTACTGGAAGGACGGAAACCTCTACCTCGGTGCCGGCTGTCCGTCGGCGGCCGAGCAGGTCATAGACACCTTCCTTAAGATGTATCTCGACCGGGCGGGCGATCACGACATAATCATGAACGAAGGCGAGACCGTCTACTCGTCGGTCAAGCCCGACTGGGGTACGGCGAGCTCCATCCTCAGCGACCAGGACCGCGTCATCCGCAGCTGCAAGAAGCTGCAGGAGCTGCTCGAGTTCGACCACTCGCAGGGAAAGTACTTCTCGTATAAGAATTCCGGCTATGAGAAGACCATCGCCGCCGCCAGGTCCGGAAACAACCGCGTCACCAACTGCGTCATCCTGACGAACTGGGTGCTCAAGGACGCCGGGTTCTACTCGTCCGGCACGTTCAACCAAAGGTACGACGGGACCTGCGGCTACACCTTCTCCAGCAGCGACTGCGAAAAGGGCATGAGGGGGCACTTCGACATCATATCCGCGTTCAAAACCGTGTCCTCTCTCAAGCAGTCGGGAGACCTCTACCCCGGAGACATCATCGTCTTCTCGAGCCTCGAGCACATGCAGACGGTAGTCGACATGACAAACGCCATGGACGGGGGCCGGAGCAACTGCGTGGTCCGCGAGGTCGGCGCCAATTTCCGCACCTGGCTCGGACCCAACAACTTCAACTCGGCCACGGCCGGGTACATATTCAGGGCCAAGGACGCCATCCCGGCCCAGTGACAGCGCACACATCGCTGATAATCTTCAATTCGGAGACAGATCATGCTGCTTTACAACACCCTGACGCACGAGAGGGAGCTGTTCGTACCCAACGAGCCCGGAAAGGTGAAGATGTACACCTGCGGGCCCACGGTCTACCACTACGCCCACATAGGCAACCTCCGCACATACATCATGGAGGACGTGCTGGACCGCTATCTCAGGTACTCGGGCTACAGCGTCCGCAGGGTCATGAACATAACTGACGTCGGACATCTGACGTCCGACGGCGACACCGGCGAGGACAAGATGGTCAAGGGCGCGCGGCGCGAGCACAAGACCGTCATGGAGATCGCGAAGTTCTTCACGGACGCCTTCTTCGCGGACTGCGAAAAGCTCCGCATCCGCCGCCCCGACGTCGTCGTTCCGGCCACGACTTACGTCGACGAGTTCATCCGCGTCATAGAGGCCCTCGTCGAGAAGGGCTTCGCCTACGAGGCAGGAGGCAACGTCTACTTCGATACCTCCAAGCTGCGCCAGTACTACGTCTTCCACGGCTTTTCCGAGGAGGACCTGGCCGAGGGCGTGCGCGAGGGCGTCGGCGTCGACGAGAACAAGCGCAACAAGGCGGACTTCGTGCTCTGGTTCACCAAGTCCAAGTTCGAGGACCAGGAGCTCAAATGGGACAGCCCGTGGGGAACGGGCTACCCCGGCTGGCACATAGAGTGCTCGTGCATCGCCATGAAGAACCTCGGCGAGCGCCTGGACATCCACTGCGGAGGCATCGACAACGCCTTCCCTCACCATACGAACGAGATCGCCCAGTCCGAGGCCTACCTCGGCCACAAGTGGTGCAACTGGTGGGTGCACGTGCTGCACCTCAACACCCCGGCCGGTAAGATGAGCAAGTCCTCGGGCGAGTTCCTCACGCTGTCACTGCTCGAGAGCAAGGGCTACTCGCCCATGGAGTACCGCTTCTTCTGCCTGCAGTCCCACTACCGCAAGAACCTGGTCTTCACGTACGAGAACCTGGACAACGCGGCCGCCTCCTACCGCAAGCTCGTGGGCAGGGTGGCCGCCGTGATGCGCGAGGGCGGCGGAGGCGAGGTCGACGAGCAGGAGCAGAAGGAGCTCGCAAAGGGCTTCCGCGACGCGCTGGACAACGATCTCAACACCTCGCTGGCCCTGACCGCCCTTTACGGGGCGCTCAAGTCCGGGGCAAACGCTGCTACGAAACTGGCCGCCGTGGCCGATTTCGACAGGGTGCTGGCCCTCGGGCTCATAGAGAACGCGGAGAAGCTCAACGAGGAGCAGCAGAAGCGCTCCGCCGCGGCCGCTGGCGCCGCGGAGGGGACGGCCGGCTTCTCAGACGACCCGGAGATCCGCGCCATCGAGGAGCTCATCCTCAAGAGGACCGAGGCCAAGAAGCGCAGGGACTACGCCGAGGCGGACCGCATAAGGGCCGGGCTGCTGGAGCGCGGGATCGCGCTGACCGACACGCCCGGCGGCACGGTCTGGTCCAAGGTCTGAACCGCGTCCGGAGCCGGACAGCAATTCTTATGATACCGGACGGAACCTGTTTTGAAAAAGCTTTTTGAAAAATACCGCGAGATAATTGTCTACATTCTGGTCGGCCTGATGGCCACGGTCATCTCATACGGGGTGAGGCTCGGGCTGCTCTACGGCGGCGCCGCGCTGCTGTCCATCGACCTCGGATCCACAGAGGCGGCCACCGTCGCCAGGGCGTCGGTCCTGCGCGTCGTGGCGTCGACCGTCGGCTCGGCGGCCGCGATCCTCGCCTCGTTCTACCCGAACAAGGTATGGGTCTTCCGCGACACGCGGAAGGACCGCAGATCGGTCCTCGGCCAGTTCTTTGCCTTCGTCGGCTCCAGGATAGCCACCTTCTTTCTGGAGATGGG
>JAEEJM010000125.1 GCA_016281895.1 Clostridiales bacterium | reverse complement strand
GCGGCGCCCTGTGCGCCTCGGCCGCGGCCGGCTATGCCGCCGTGCGCTTCATACCCATGCCCGACGGCATGGCCTCGTCGCTGCCGGCCGCCGGCTGTGCGGTGTGCGCGGTCTGCCTGCTCCTCTTCGCCGCCGACAGGCGTCCCGCCGGCAACGCGAAAGACAAAATGACAATACAATGAACGGCCCAGCGGCCGGGATACGGAGATAAACGATGGAACTGAAGATCTTCTCTTTCAATCTTAGGACCGACACCGCGACCGACGGCAAAAACTGCTTTGCCGGACGTCGGGAGAGAGTTTCCGCATGCATCGCCGAATACATGCCGGACATCATCGGCTTCCAGGAGGCCCGCACCGGCATGCGCGAATGGCTGTCCGTGCGCCTCTGCGAGCTCGGCTACGCCATGATCGGCTGCGGCCGCGACTCGAACTGCCACGGCGAGGGCACCCCCGTCGCCTACAGGCGCGACCGGTTCGAAGTCGTCGACGCGGTTACCCGCTGGCTCTCGCCGACCCCTCTCGTCCCCGGAAGCACCTACGGCGGCGACCAGAGCGGCTGCCCGCGCGTATTCACCGCCCTTACCCTGAAGCCCGCCGAGGGCCGGCCCTTCATCTTCCTCAACACCCACCTCGACCACAAGGGCGGCACGGCCCGCTTCCTCGGCGCCATGCAGATCACCCAGTACCTCTCCGAGCGCGGCATGCCCTTCGTCGTGACCGGCGACATGAACGCCAGGCCCGAGTCCGACGCGATAGCCGTGTTCTCGAACTTCAGGCCCTGCGGCAGGCCGGTGACCGACGTGACCGCCGGCGTCCCCTGCACCTTCCACGCGTACGGCAACCGCTTCCCGGGCACCAAGATCGACTACGTCTTCACCGACATGCCCTGCGATCCCTCCCGCTCCTTCGCCGTGCCCGACGAGCCAGTCGACGGCGTTTACATTTCCGATCATTATCCCGTCTGTGCCTTTGTCCGCACGGAAGAATAAGGAGGCCCGCCGTGTCCGTCGATCCGATAGAAGGATTTTTCAGATCGCACTCCGATGAGATCTTCGCCGATCTCAAGTACCTCGTGTCCTTCCCGTCCGTCCGCGGCGAGGCGGTGCCCGGCGCCCCCTTCGGCGCAGAATGCGCGCGCTGCCTTGACGCGACCGCCGGCCTGTTCCGCTATTACGGCTTCGAGACCGACGTTTACCAGGAGCGCGGCTACGCGATGGCCTGGTGCGGAGGCCGGTCCGTGACCGGCTCCGACTACACCGGCATATTCTCGCACTGCGACGTCGTCCCCGTCATCCCGAGCGACTGGAAGCTGACCTCGCCCTTCGACATGTACGACAACGGCGACCTCGTCGTGGGGCGCGGCGTCTCCGACGACAAGCAGGCAATAATAGCCGCGCTGTATCTGTTCCGCGCGGTCAGAGAGCTCGGCCTTCCCCTCCGCCATCCGCTGGGGCTGTTCATAGGCGCCAACGAGGAGTCCGGCATGAAGGACGTCCGCAACTTCCGCGACGCCGGACCCATACCCGCCGTGGCCGTAGTGCCCGACGGAGGCTTTCCCGTATCGCTCGGCGAGCGCGGCAGCTTCCACGCCGACATCACCTGCCTCGCCCCCTTCACCGACGTCGTGTCGGTGAGCGGAGGCTCGGCATACAACGTTGTCCTCGGCTGCGTCGAGTGCGTCGTCAGCCGCTCCGCCGGCCTTCAGTCCTTCCTTGACGCCAACCCGCGCGAGTGGCTCTCCGTCGCCGACGAGGGCGACACCGTCCGGCTCGTCGCCAGAGGCGTCAGCGCCCACGGCGGCAGGCCCTACCTCGGCGAGAGCGCCCTCCTGCGCCTCTCGTCCCTGCTCTCCGGCTTCGACGGCTTCCGCGGCTCAGACCGTAAGATCTTTGCCGAGATCGCCGACATGCTGTCCGACTGCTACGGGACCTCGCTGGGCATCGCCGACGACGACCCCGACATGAGCAGGCTCACCGCCGCCAACGGCATAGTGAAGACCGAGGACGGGCGGCTCACGTTCACCCTCGACATCCGCTTCGGCCCGGGCGTCGACAAGTCCTCCGCCAAGGAGACGCTGGCCGCGAACGTGGCCGCCAGGGGCTTCTCGCTCTCGGCCACGGCCGGCAGCACCGCCTTCACGATCAGCCCCGACGACCCGCTGGCAGCCGCCTTCCTGGCCTCTTACAGGCGCCTTTGCGGCAAGCCGGACGCAAAACACTTCTATATGACCGGCGGCACTTATTCCAAGATCCTCATATCCGCCTGCCCGAGCTTCACGACGGGCGTGGCCCTCGGTTCTTTCGTCGGCAGGCTCGGCCTCGGCGACGGCTACGGCAAGTGCCACGAGCCCGACGAATGCCTCGGCAAGGAGGAGTTCCTGCGCGGGGCCTCGCTCCTGGGCGGCATAATACTCGACATGGACCGCGCGTACTGAGCGCGATCCGGACGGAGGCCGACTTTGAATTATACGGTTAGAAACGACAATCCGGGCGCGACGGTCACGGTTACCGAGCGCCGGGCCGGCGACGGCGTGCTCATCGCGGCCGTCGGCATCAGGTTCGACAGCCCCTCCGAGCCCCGCAGGGTGGTCGTCCAGTGGGAGATCCCCTGCACCGACGTATGGTCGGTGTTCAGCTCGGCGCACAAGTACGAGCGCAACATCGCTCCGTCCTGGAAAAAGCGCGTGACGCCGTCCAGGCTCGCCAGCGGCTCGCCCGTGCAGCAGCTCATATCCTCGGACGGCCGCAACCGCCTCACCATAGCGCTGTCCGACGCCTCGACGCCGACCGAGATCGCCACCGGAGTCGTCGAGAAAACCGCCATGGTCACCTGCGAGGCGCGCTTCTTCACCGAGCGCTGCGACCCCGTCCTCGACTACGCCGCCGAGATCCGCCTGGACTTCACCGACCGCCGCTACGACGCCGCGCTCAAAGACGTCGAGCGATGGTGGGCCGAAGACTGCGGCTACCCGTCCGCGTACGTGCCGGACGGCGCCCGCAGGTCCGTTTACTCGACGTGGTACTCGTTCCATCAGAGCGTGAACGCAGAGGCCGTGCTGCGCCAGTGCGAGCTTGCCAAGCCCCTGGGCATGGACGTCGTGATAGTCGACGACGGCTGGCAGACCTCGCCCGAGCACGGCGTGTACTCCGCCTGCGGAGACTGGGTCCCTTACGCTCCCAAGTTCCCCGATATGAAGGCCTTCGTCGGCCGCGTCCACGGGCTCGGGATGAAGGCCGTGCTGTGGTGCCATCTGCCCGCCATGGGCGTCGCCGCCCGGCACTACGCCGAATTCCTGGACATGGCCCTCAACCCCTCCGCCTCGGGCAACTGCTGCCTCGACCCGCGCTTCCCGAAGGTCCGCAGATACCTCTGCGACACCCTTACCGGCAACGCCGTCGCCTGGGGTCTTGACGGCTACAAACTTGATTTCATAGACTCGTTCAAATACTATTCCGACACCCCGGCCGAGGATCCCCGCCGCGACACGCTCTCCATCGACGAGGGCGTCGACAAGCTCCTGACAGAGCTCACCGCGGCCCTGCGCGGCCACGATCCGGACTTCCTCATCGAGTTCCGCCAGTCGTACACCGGCCCGGTGATCCGCAAGTTCGGCAACATGATCCGCGTCGGCGACTGCCCCGCGGATTCGATTCGCAACCATACGGCCGGCACCGACCTGCGCCTGCTGCTCGGCCGCACGCCGGTCCACTCCGACATGCTCATGTGGAACGAGGGCGACACCCTGGAGGCCGCCGCGAACCAGGTCATAAGCACGCTCTTCCTCGTGCCGCAGATATCCGTCCTGCTCGACCGCATACCCGACGACCATCTGCGCATGCTGCGGTTCTACCTGTCCTTCCGCAACGCGCACGTCGCCACGCTTATGGACGGCGAGCTCACCGCCGAGAACCCCGAGGGCTGCTACAGCCTCATCAGGTCCGAGCTCGGCTGCGAGACCGTAGCCGTGTCGACCTCCCTGCCCGTGCTGAAGCTGTCGCGCCCGGGCCGCGTGTGGCACATCAACTCGACGGCCGGAACACGGCTCTACATCGAGCGCGACCTCGGCCTCGGGACCTGGACCTACACAGTCTACTCGCCGACCGGCGACGCCGTATCGTCCGGCAGGGCAGACTTTGACGCGCCCGGGATCACCCCGTTCGACGTGCCTCGCGGAGGCATGCTGGAGCTCGCATCCGACTGACTCCTACGGAGGACGACATGGACTTCTCTGTCAGGAACGAAAACGAAAACTCGTCGGTGACGGTGACCGAACGCCCCGCCGGGGACGGCCTCGTCTTTGCCGACGTCGACATAAGCTTCGACGCCCCGACCGTACCCGGGGCGGTGACGGTCAAATGGAGCGTGCCCTGCACCCGCGCCTGGTCGGTGTTCAGCTCGGCCCACAAGTACGAGCGCAACCTAGCGCCCAAATGGAAGCGCAGGATCACCCCCTCCAGGCTGGCCAGCGGCTCGCCCGTCCAGCAGCTCATCTCCGCCGACGGCCGCAACCGCCTGACCATAGCGCTGTCAGACGCCGCCACGCCGACGGAGATCGCCACGGGGATAAGCTCGAGCTCCGCCACGGTGTCCTGCGAGGTCCGCTTCTTCACCGAGCAGTGCGATCCGGTATCCCGCTACAGCGCCGTCATACGCCTCGACTCCGCCGACCGCCGATACGACGCCTCCCTGAAGGAGGTCGAGAGGTGGTGGGCCGAGGAATGCGGCTATCCGTCCGCCTACGTGCCGGACGACGCCCGCAGGGCCGTATACTCCACCTGGTACTCCTTCCATCAGGACGTGAACGCCGACGACGTTCTGCGCCAGTGCGAGCTCGCCAAGCCCCTCGGCATGGACGTCGTCATAGTCGACGACGGCTGGCAGAACTCCCCCGATGCGCCGGGCGCAACAGCCTGCGGGGACTGGGTCCCTTACGCTCCCAAGTTCCCCGACATGAAGGCCTTCGTCGACCGCGTCCACGGACTCGGCATGAAGGCCGTGCTGTGGTGCTACCTGCCCGCCATGGGCGTGAAGGCCTCGCGCTACGCCGAGTTCCTCGACATGGCCCTCAACCCCACCGGCAAAAACGTCGTCATGCTTGACCCGCGTTTCCCGAAGGTCCGCAAATACCTCTGCGACACACTGGTCGGAAAGGCCGCCGAGTGGGGTCTCGACGGCTACAAGCTCGATTATATCGATTCGTTCAAATACTTCCCCGACACCCCGGCCGACGATCCCCGCCGCGACACGCTCTCCATCGACGAGGGCGTCGACATCCTTCTGACCGAGCTCACCTCGGCCCTGCGCGGCCACGATCCGGACTTTCTCATCGAGTTCCGCCAGTCCTACAACGGCCCGTTCGTCCGCAAGTTCGGCAATATGATCCGCGTCGGCGACTGCCCCTGCGACTCCATCCGCAACCACACCGCCGGCACCGACCTGCGCCTGCTTCTCGGCCGCACGCCGGTCCACTCCGACATGCTCATGTGGAACCCCGGCGACACTCTCGAGGCCGCCGCTGCCCAGGTCATAAGCACGCTCTTCCTCGTGCCGCAGATCTCGGTGAAACTCGACCGCATCCCCGAGGATCACCTGCGCATGCTGCGCTTCTACCTTGCCTTCCGCAACGCGCACGTCGCCACGCTTATGGACGGCGAGCTGACCGCCGAGAACCCCGAGGGCTGCTACAGCCTGATCAGGTCCGACCTCGGCAGCGAGACCGTGGCGGTGTCGACCGCCATGCCCGTGCTCCGCGTCGGCAGGCGAGGCAGGGTCTGGCACATAAACTCCACGCCCGCCCCGAGGCTGTACATCGACCGCGACCGCGGGCTCGGGACCTGGAGCTACACCGTCTACTCGCCGACCGGCGACGCCGTCGGGTCCGGTACCGCCGACTTCGGCGAGCCCGGCGCGACCGCCTTCGACGTCCCCGTCGGAGGAATGCTCGAACTTGCCGCCGACTGACCGGCGACATTATCCCGACTGACCGGCGTCTTATTCCCGCTGACCGGCGTCATATTCCCGGCTGACCCGCGCCGTTTTCCGGCCGGTCCGCGGCCCTGTGGCGCCAGCTTATCCATCTTCGGAGGACCGCCTTGAAAATTCTGAGAACAGTCCTGTCATCGATACTGCTGCTGGCCCTGCTTGCCGGAATTCTCGCGGCGCTGGGTCCCGTGCAGTATTTCGACGGCGCGGGCGATACGGAACCCGACGGGCCCCACGGCCCCGGCTCCTCCTCCGGTATCCCTTCATGGCTGACGGACGATCCGGCCGGGTCGACGCCCGGCGGTGAGCCGACCGGCTCCCGCGCCGGCGACCCGACTGACGGGCCGGCCGATGACCCGTCCGGATCCTCCGCGGACACCGCTCCGGAGTCCGAGTCCGCGACCTCCGTCGCCGGATCCGAAGAACCCGGGACGGATCCGGCTACCGAGCCCGTCACCGAGCCGGTCACAGAGCCTGTTACAGATCCCGTGACAGAGCCGTTCACCGAACCCGTGACAGAGCCGGGCACCGAACCTCCGGTCACCGAGGCGCCGAAGCCCGTCCCCGTCAGGTCGATAACCGTCAGCGCCATCTCCGACACCGTCCCGGCCGGAGGCAGCCTTGCCCTCTCCGTCTCCGTCGAGCCGGCCGGCGCGACCGACAAACGCGTGTCCTGGTCCATCGACTGCGGGCCGTCGACGGCCACGATAACATCCGGCGGCGTGCTCAAGGGCGTGTCGGCCGGGACCGTCACAGTCACCGCGACCGCCAGGGACGGCTCGGGCGTCAGCGGCAGCCTCACGCTGACCGTAAGGGACAACGCGGTCCGCATAGGCGTCACCGCGGCAAGCTCCTCGCTCGTCACCAACTCACGCAATTCGATCGCCAAGGTCGGCGCGATCCCGGTCACTCTTCCGTCCGTCACCACCAGACAGGCCGCCGACGAGGTCATAGCGGACCTCGACGCCATCGTCTTCTCCGGCGGAGAGGACCTCGACCCCGCCTATTACGGCGAGGCGATCCTCAACTCCACCGTCGACATCAACGCCTCACGCGACGTCTCCGACATCCTGCTCATGCAGGCGGCGCTCGAGGCCGGCATCCCCATGCTCTGCATATGCAGAGGCATGCAACTGCTCAACGTCGTATGCGGCGGCACGCTGTATCAGGACATCCCGACTCAGATAGATCATCCTATTAAGCACAAGGGCACGTCCTACGTATATCACGCGATCGTTATAGAGGAGGGCTCCCTGCTGGCCGGCATCACCGGCAGCCTCGGCTGCTCCGTCTACTCCTACCACCATCAGTCTGTCAAGGACACGGGGACGGGGCTCGCCGTCTCGGCAAGGGCTTCCGACGGCGTGGTCGAGGCGATCGAGTTCCCCGACAGGCCATACGTCATAGCCGTCCAGTTCCATCCCGAGCGCGACTCGGCCATGATCTGCGTGTTCGAGCGGCTCCGCGGCGAGGCCGAGAGCTACAAGGCCGCCGGGCGCGTAAGGGAGGTCGACATCGACCTGCCGGATATACTGGGCAGGGCCGGAACCGAACCGTCCGCGACCGACATTCCGGCCGGGACCGACGCGCCGGCCGAAACTCAGACCGGATCGGCAGACACGGGATCCGGGACCGTCCCCGAAGGCACCGAGGCTCAGACCGGACCGGCAGACACAGGATCCGGGACCGGCCCCGAAGGCACTGAGGCTCAGACAGATCCAGAGCCCGAACCGCCCGGCACGGAGGACCTGACAGAGCCACAGCCCGAAGCGCCCGGCACCGAGACCGCGGCCGTGACGGATCCTCAGGCGGACTGACAAACGAAGACAAAAACAAGTATAAGAAACAAATATATATATACCGGAGGTCCCGAATGAACAAATCCTATCAGTCACAGAAAGCCTACCTCGGCGACGTCTCCCAGCTCTTCGACGTCCGCGAATACCGCATGCTGGGCGGCAAGGCCGAAGGCACCAGGGCGGTCGAGGTCTGGAACGGCGACAAGCTCACCGTCACCATCCTTCCCGACCGCGGCATGGACATCTACTCCGTCAGATACAACAACAGCGAGATGTCCTGGCACTCCATGACCGGCATCGTCCATCCCTCTTATTACAACGATTTCAAGTCCCGCTGGTTCAGGTCATTCCAGGGCGGCTTCCTTGCCACCTGCGGCCTCGACTGGATCGGCGGAGCCGACGAGGACTTCCGCCCCAACGAAGGCCTCCACGGCAGGCACAACCACACGCCGGCCGACCGGGTCAGCGTCAGGACCGACTTTGACGAAAACGGCGAGCCGTACTGCGAGATCTCCGGCGAGGTCATCCACGCGAGGCTCTTCGGCACCAGGTACCGCCTGCGCCGCACCTTCGTCTTCCGCAGATGCGAGAACTCCTTCACGTTCAGGGACGAGATCGTCAACGAGGGCTTTGCCCGCCAGCCGCTCTACCTGCTCTACCACTTCAACCTCGGCTATCCGCTCATCTCCGAGTCGTGCGAGCTTCTCATCGACGCCACCCGAACCTACCCGCAGGACGAGTACTCCGCGGGCTTTGAAAAAGTCTGGAGAGAGACCACTCCTCCCGTGCCCGGATACAGGCAGAACAATTTCTACCACGATCTTCCCGCCGACAGCGAAGGCTTCCGCCACTACGGCGTGAGAAACGCCGATATCGACACGACGATGAAGGTCTCGTTCCGCTCCCCGATCATGGACAAGATCTTCCAGTGGAGGAACTTTGCCTCGGGCGATTACATCATGGGCCTTGAGCCCACCAGCATGCTGATGGTCGGCCGCAGGGCGGAGGAGGCCGGCGAGCTCAAGTTCACCGAGCCCGGCCAGACCGTCACAAACGATTTCCGCTTCGACTTCACCCCGGCCGGCTGAGAAGTCCGCCGCAGGCAGGACCGGCTCCGGCCGGTGTCCGGCCGTTCAGTCCGCAGACACAGGGAGCCCCGGCCGTCCGCACACGCGTGTGCGGACGGCCGGGGCTCCCTGTCGGACAGGCCGTCGGGCCGGGCCCTCGGCTGTCCTGTTCGGGATCTGCGCCGCCGGATCAGCCGTCGCTCTTGTGGAATATTACCAGAGAATCAAGCCATAATCGATCAATATACTCGATGTTTTTGTCTTCCACCGGAATTCCGATAACCGTTTCATATGAGTCGAAAAAATCGAGAGTCCATTTATAGAAATCATACTGGTCGGTAGATGCTATATATTTGCCTGTGATCATCTTTGCCGTCAGACTGTCTTTTGACAGACTCGCGTATTTCTGATATTTTTCCTCCTTCCCGTTTACGGACAAAAATACAGTTTTCAGGTCGTCTGTTTGGGTCGACAGAGCCCTCCCGTGCATCGGCCAGAACAGAAGCGTCAGGAAAAAAGCAATAATTATTATCCCGGCGGCACACGAAGCCGCAATTATGATCTTCTTTTGCGTTTTTTTATTCTTCATGACTGTCAATGCCGGATCCGTGCCCGGTATAAGCATCTCCTCTCTTTATCAGGATGATAACAGTATACCACAGTTTCTTTTTTTTTCAAGAGAGAACAGACAACAAAAGCGATATGGTTTTAGGATAAAACTCTTTTATTAATGACCCGGACCTTTTTTGCTGTTTTTTCATCTTTTTTCCTTTCTATCCGCCGCCGGCCCGTTATTTCGAGGCGTTCATTTCGGCAAAGGCGTTCGACGAGACTATCATTTCGTAGAATTCATCGGGATCCACAGGATCACCTGTATAACCGTATGATAAGATCCTGTCGCCGTAAACCAGAGCGACCGCAGCTTTGCACAGCCCGTCACTGAAAACATAGATCCGCTCGGCAATTATCTCACGCGTTATGTCGTCCGGATAAAAGCAGCCGAATACGGCAGGCCTGTCCGCTCCGACCCTGCCGCTTGCCTCTGGGCCGTAATAAAGCGAAAGCCTGTAAGTCCCGGGATCGTTCGGATCCAGAAGTGAGAAAGCGCCGTCGTGCTCACTGACCTTGATCTCCAAAGAGTCCCACGGCTCGCTGCCTGTTTTGAACGAGACGGACAGGTATGCACGGGCGCGGGAATGAACGACAGGGTCCTCTTCGGTAAGATAGCTTTTGTATGAGCGGCAGCCTGAGAGCAGTTTCCGCGGCAGCAGATAGCCGAACAGCGGATCGCCGTAGATCTCTTCGAGCGAAGGACTGCTGTATGCGGGCACGTATCCAGGGTCGGATCCGGTTACGTTATCGTGATAAAAGATCTGGGCGCTGTCCCGCGGAACCGAAGGAACGCCGGACAGGACAGGATCCGGATCCGAATGCAGAGTATTAACGGCGACGGCGATCAGCACGATTGCGCATACTGCTGCGGAAGCCGCCGGGATCCAGCGGTTCAGTGCCGGCCGGCTGCTTTTATACTGTCCGGGGCCAAGGACTCTTTCCGTTATACGGCGAACGGTTCTCCCCGCAACTCTGTCCGGGTCGATCGTTTCGACGTATTCTCCGAGCTGAGACTCGTCCGCAAGATCAAGCAGACTCGTCAAACTTGTCTTCATTCTTCCTCCTCCAGCATCTCCTTAAGTCTTTTCAGCGCCCTGTGGGACCGGGTGTCCACGTTGGTCACGGACATCTTCAAAGAGGCGGCGATCCGTTTCGAACTCTGTCCGAAATAATACTTTCGTATCAGGATATCTGAATCGGGATGCCCGATCGCCGACAGGGCCCTGAAGACGGCATCGAGCAGTCTCTTTTTCTCGACCTCCTCACCGACGTCGTGTTCATCCGGCAGATCCAGAATAAACCCCTCGTCAAGCGGAACGGTTTTCAGCCGGTTCCTCAGATACATTCCGGCGGTGTTTCTGGCGATCACGGCCAGATAGTTTTTTACTGACGTCTTCGGTATGAACGATCTTATCCCCGAGTGAAAGCCGATAAACACATCGGTCACGCAGTCCTCGATTTCGGAGGAAGTGCAATGTTCCGACAGCCGGCTTCTGACGATGCCTGAGACAAGTCCCGCATACAGTCTGATGACTTTTGCCATTCCGGCGTCAGGATCCGTTTTCAGAAGCACAAGTAGTTCTTCATCATTCATGATCGGATTATCCAATGAAAACGACCGGCCTCACCGTTTTCGGCCTCACCGTTTTCGGTCTCCCCGTTTTCGGTCTCACCGTTTTCGGCCTCATTATTATTAATGCAGTTCCGGGCGGATTCTTACGCGCGGACACGAAAAAAGAAAAAAAGAAATGTGAAAAGCTGCGTTTTTCCTCGAAAGCGCGGCACCGGAACCGGAAGAGGACGGAGCAGCGTCCGTCCTCTTCCGGGGTGTATTACTCGCCGGCGCTCTGCGCGGGCGGCACGTCCGTCCCGGAGGCGTCGCCGTCCGCGGGAGTTTGGGTAGTCTCCGCGTCCGCCGGAGTTTCGGACGTCTCCGCGTCCGCGGCGCGCTTCTCGCTCTCCGTGCGGTTGGCCTCGGCGCTGCGGCGCTTCTTCTCCTCGGCGATCTTTTCGAGCTCCGCGAAGGTGGGCTCGTCGCTCTTCATGGCGGCCCTGAACTGGTCGCCGTCCATGATCTCGTGGGAAACGAGATAATCGGTGACGAAGCGGAGCTTGTCGGCGTGCTCGGTGAGGATCTTTTTGGAGACCTCGAAGGCCTCGGTAACTATGCGGTGCACCTCGGCGTCGATCCTGGCGGCCGTGGCGTCGGAGTACTCCTGGGTGGCGGAATAGTCGCGCCCGAGGAAGATCTCGTCGCCGTGGCTGTTGCCGTAGCGGATCGGGCCGAGCTCCTCGGACATGCCGAGGCGCGTGACCATCTCGTGGGCGAGCTCGGTGGCGCGCTTGATGTCGTTGGACGCGCCGCCGGTGCAGTCGCCGAAGGTGAGCATCTCGGCGACCCGGCCTCCGAGCAGCCCTGAGATGCGCTCGTTGAGCTCCTGCCTGAAGATGTGGAGCTTGTCGTTCTCGGGGATGGAGATCGTCACGCCGAGCGTCTGTCCGGCGGGGATGATGGATATCGTGTGGACGGGCTCGCAGGTCGGCAGATAGTACTCGGTTACGGCGTGGCCGGCCTCGTGCACGGCGGTGTTGCGCTTTTCCTTCTCGGACATGCGGGAGGCGGTGCTCTTTTTCTTCGGACCGGCAAGGACCTTCATGAACGCGTCCTCGATGTCCTCCATGCCGATGAGTTCCTTGTTCCTGCGGACCGCAAGAAGGGCGGCCTCGTTCAGGAGGTTGGCCAGATCGGCTCCGGTGAAGCCTGCGGTCGTCCTGGCGATGACGGCAAAGTCGACCTCGGGCTCGAACTTCTTGTTGCGGCCGTGGACTTTGAGGATCTCCTCGCGCCCCTTGATGTCGGGATAATGGACCGTTATCTGGCGGTCGAAGCGGCCGGGTCTGAGCAGCGCGGGGTCAAGGATGTCGGGGCGGTTGGTCGCGGCCATGACGATGATGCCGTCGTGGGCGCCGAAGCCGTCCATCTCGACCAGCAGCTGGTTCAGCGTCTGCTCTCTCTCGTCGTGACCTCCGCCGAGTCCGGCGCCTCTGTGGCGGCCGACGGCGTCGATCTCGTCGATGAACACTATGGAGGCGGGGGCCTTTCTGGCCTGCTCGAACAGGTCTCTCACGCGCGACGCGCCGACGCCCACGTACATCTCAACGAAATCAGAGCCGGATATCGAGAAGAAGGGCACGTCCGCCTCGCCGGCGACGGCCTTGGCGAGCAGGGTCTTTCCGGTGCCGGGAGGGCCCATCAGCAGAACGCCGTGAGGTATCTTTGCGCCGAGCTTCGTGAACTTGTCGGGGTTCTTGAGGAAATCGACGATCTCGGTGAGCTCCTCTTTCTCCTCGTCCGCCCCGGCCACGTCGGTGAACTTGACCTTCTCTTTCGTGTCCTGCGGGGTCTTGACCTTGGCCTTGCCGAAGGCCACGTCGCGGCTGTTGCGCCCGGCGGAGTTGATGACCACAACATACAGGACTATTATGAGGGCCATGAGCAGCACGAACGGAAGGAGCGACACCCACCAGGGATAGACCTTGGCAGGCTCGTATTCGAACTCCGTCAGCGTGTTGTTCTCGAGCTGTTCGAGGATGATGTCCCCGACGTCGTCGCGGAAGATGCCGACGTCGGCCAGCTTGTACGATTTGATCCGGTCGGCGTCCTTGAGGCTCTCGTCGGCCAGTTTGAATATGAGCGTTCCGTCGTTCTTGACGGTGAACTCGCAGATCTTGCCCTCGCGGAAGAGGGTTATCACGTCGCTGTAGCTCATCTTGTCGGTGTCCTTGTTCCCGAAGAGCGAGGACACTATGAGGACCACGACGACGATCACGACGATGTAGACGAGGATGGTCTTGAGGTTGTTGAGGGAACGTTTGTTCATCTTGTGCAAAATCCAGCTTTCATTCGGTTGGGGTTCGCGTCAGGTCCTTGTGTGTCCGGCGTGTCACCTGGTGGAGTATATCTCGGGTTTGAGCACGCCGACGTACGGCAGGGTGCGGTATTTTTCGTCGTAGTCGAGGCCGTAGCCCACCACGAAGTAATCGGGTATCTCTATGCCCACGTAATCGGGCGTGAAGGGGACCTTTCTCCTGGACGGCTTGTCGAGCATGGTCGCGCAGCGCACGCTGTTCGCGCCTTTGAGCTTGAGGTAGTTGACAAGGTAGCTTAAGGTGTTGCCGCTGTCGACGATGTCCTCGACCACTATGATGTCCAGGTTGTGCAGGTCTCCGCGCCTCAGGTCGAGCAGGATGTCGACCCGCCCTCGCGTCAGCGTTCCGGTGTATGACGAGACCTTCATGAAGTCGATCTCCACAGGGCGGCGGATCTTTTTCATAAGGTCTCCCATAAAGACGACGGAGCCCTTGAGTATGCCCAGGAGCAGCAGCTTGCGGCCGCTGTCGTCGTAGTCGGCGTCGATACGGGCGGCTATGTCGGTGACGGCGCGGTCGAGCTCCTCCTCGGTGATAAGCTTCTTTTCGACGTCTTCGTTCATGTCGTGCACAGTCAGTCCCCGCCTTTCTTTTCTTCTTTTGCGCCCGCGCATCCGGACTGCGGGCGTTTCTTTTTTGTCCTGGGATCGCGCCGGAAGGTCACGCTCCCGTCGGAGCAGACCGCCGCCCTCACGCTGCCGGGCAGCGTTACCGCGGCCGGGACGCCCCCGGCGACAGCCGCCGCGAGAACGTCTATGTGACGCTTCTCGGGGGCGGCCCCGGCCGCTCTGGCGGCCAGGGTCAGGACCCTGGCCGCCACGGGCGGCGGGAGGTCCCTCAGCATGTCCGCGTCAAGCGCGTCTCCGTGTTCCCCGAAGAAGGCCCCGGCCTCGGAATCCAGCCAGCGGCTGTCGGCCCTCACCGACTCGGCGAACCTGGCGACAGCCGCCGCCACGTCGGGGTTTATTTCTTTCAGCTCCGGCATGACCCGGGCCCTTATGCGGTTCCTCGTGTATCTTATGTCGGAGTTTGTGCTGTCGATGACGTAACCGAGGCCCCTGGCCGAACAGTAGGCCATTATGCGCTCGCGAGTGACGCCCAGCAGCGGCCGTACGACCTTGCCGCCTCCCGGCAGCTCCCGCACGGCGGGGATGCCGCAGGCTCCGCCCGCGGAGGCGCCCCTCACAAGTCTCAGGAGCACCGTCTCGGCGTTGTCGTCGGCGTTGTGCGCCGTCGCCAGGATCCCGATCCCCCGCTCCGCCATAAGCCTCCCGAAGCAGTCGTAGCGGACGCGCCTGGCGGCCTCCTCGAGCCCCTCGCCGGTCCTTACGGCCTCGGCCGGGACGTCGGCGCGGAAGATCTCTATGGGCAGGCCGTATTTCGCGGCCAGGCCGCGGCAGAATTCCTCGTCGCGGTCCGCTTCGGCCCCTCTTATACCGTGATTGACGTGGCACAGCAGGAGCTTTTCGCCTCCGGACGCCGCCATGTCGAGCAGCGAAGCCGAATCCGGCCCTCCGGACAGCGCGAGCAGCACCTCCGTGCCGGCGGGCTCGCCCGCCAGCGCGGCGGGGGAGACATAGCCGGCGGGGACGGCTCCCGCGTCAGGCCCGCGCCCCATCAGCCGGGCAGGCCGGCGTCCTTGCGGGACGCCTTCCCGAACTCGGGCGGAGCGTCGCGGTCGGAGAGCGACCGCTCGCTGGAATAGAAGGTGGTGTATTTGGGGATGAAGTTCAGCCTGGCCGTCCCCGTGGCTCCGTGGCGGTTCTTTGCCACTATGATCTCGACCACTGGAGTCTCGCTCTCCTCGCGCTCGGACGGCTCCCCGGGCCTCTGCTGGCGCGACTGGGAGCTGTATATGAACATGACGGAGTCGGCGTCCTGCTCTATGGAGCCGGAATCGCGGAGGTCCGACAGCTGCGGCTTGCGGTTGGTTGCCTTTTCAATGTCCCTGGACAGCTGCGCGCAGCAGATAACGGGGACCCTCAGCTCCTTGGCCATGAGTTTGAGGTTCCTTGTGATCTCGGAGATCTCGAGGTTTCGGTTCTCGCTGCGGTGCTCGCCGGTCATGAGCTGCAGGTAGTCGACCACGGCCAGCCCCACTCCGCCCTCGCGCCTGAGCTTTGCCTTCATGGATGTGGCGGTCACGCTGGACGTGTCGTCTATGAGTATCTTTGCCTTTCCCAGGCGGTCGACGGCCGCGGCCAGTCTGGTCCAGTCGTCCTGGGTGACCTTTCCGGTCCTCATGGCGGTGCTGTCGACCATGGCCTGGCTTGACAGTATGCGCGAGGCCAGCTGCTCGTCGGACATCTCGAGCGAGAACACCGCGACCTTGAGGCCGCTCTTCACCGCCACATTGACGGCGATATTCAGCGCCAGCGAAGTTTTTCCCATGCCGGGCCTGGCCCCGATGAGCACAAGGTCGGTCGAGCCGATGCCTGAGAGCAGCCGGTCGACCTCAGAGTAGCCGGTCTTGATCCCCTCGAAGGCCTCGGGGTCGCGGCTGAGCTCCTCGAGGTCCGTGAGGACCTTGTTCATGAGCTGGTTCAGCTGGGAGAAGGAGCGGGTGTCGCGCCCGGCGGCGATGTTGGAGATCAGCCCCTCGGCGTACTCGAGCACCTCGTCGGGCTTCTCCTGTTCGGAGTAGGCCCGCTGCGATATGCCGTCGCAGGCCTCGATGAGCTGCCTCATGACGCTCTTTTCGGTGACGATGCGTGCGTAGTCGGCGACGTTCAGCGCGCTCGGCACGCTGTCGGACAGGGTGCGCAGATAGGACTCGGCGCCGGCCCTGTCGTCGTAGACCTTCTCCTTCTCAAGGGTGTCCAGCAGCGTTATCACGTCGATCTCGCGGCTGGAGGAGGACAGGCTGACGATGGCCGAATATATGGACTTGTGCTCCGGCAGATAAAAATCGTCGGGCCTCACCTTGTCGATGATGTCCGTAAGGGCGGCCGGGTCGATGAGCAGCGACCCCAGCAGCGCCTGTTCGGCCAGCACCGAGAACGGCAGTCTTCTTCCGGTATCCGCGTTCGTCATTTTCTGACCACTACGAAATTGACGACTCCGGTGATCTCGGGATAGAGCCTGGCCTCGACCGAGTAGGTGCCGTAGGTCCGGATCTGCTCGTTCATAACGAGCTTGCGGCGGTCGACGGTGATACCGGTCTGGGCCTCAAGGGCCTCGGCGATGTCCTTGGCGGTGACGGAGCCGTAGAGCCTCTCCTCGGAGCTGCCGGGCATCTCGAGCCTGACCATGACTCCCTGGAGCTTTTCGGCCGTGGCGGCGGCCTCGGCCCTCTCGACCTCGATCCTGTGCAGGCGGGCGGCCTCGCGGCTCTTTGCCTCGTTGATGGCGGCGGCATCGGCGACGACCGCCAGCTTCTTGGGCAGCAGGTAGTTGCGCGCGTAGCCGTCCGATACCTCTATGATATCGCCCTTCTTTCCCTGGGCCTTCACGTCTTCTTTGAGTATGACTTTCATTTTCTTGCTTCCTTTCGTCGGTGTAGTCGCCGCGGACTGCGCCGCGGCCCGCGGCAGTTTTTGCCGCTGACGGGGGCCGTCAGCCCTCCGAGTCGAGATAGGCGTCGATGGCGGCCTTGAGGTTCTCCATGACCTTTCTGGCCGACGTTCCGGTTATCTGGGCCCCGGCGGCGTCGAAGTGGCCGCCTCCTCCCATCTTTTCGAGTATGAGCTGAACGTTGATGCTGCCGTCAGAGCGGGCCGAGATCAGCACGGTGTCGCCGTTCCTGAGCATTACGAAGGCCGCTCCGACCTGTTTCACGGTCAGCAGGTTCTCCGCCGAGCGCGAGGCGGCCACGCGGTTCTCCGCCGTTATGGCGCCGTCGACGTCCGTCACCGTTATGGCGATGCGGTCGCGGTACAGCCTTACGTTGGATCCGAGCCTGGCCTCGGTGACGAAGCCGGATATGTCGTCGAAGAAGAAGGTCCTGGCGACCTCGGAACTGGCCCCCGCCCCCCGCAGATAAAGGGCGGCGGAGAAGGTGCCCTCGCTGGACGACCTCGTGAAGTTGCGGGTGTCGAGCATGATGCCCGCCAGCATTATGTTGGCCTCGGGCCTGGACAGCCCTCCGGCGTCGGCCGGGGCGTTGCCTATGGCGGACAGCTGGAGCATCTCGGTGACGAGCTCGCAGGCGGACGAGGCGGCCGGTTCGATGTACGCGATCTCGGGCTCCTGATCGAAGTCCGCCACCTTGCGGTGGTGGTCGATGATGACCAGCCTGGATATCCGCTCGACGATCTCGGGCGACTCGACTATCTTGAGGTTGTTGACGTCGACGACTATGAGGAGCGTGTCGGACCTCACCCGGTTGAGCCCGGCCGCGCCGTCGACGAAGAGCTCGGCGCTGTCCGGATACTCGGCCAGCAGATCGGCCGTGCACACAGTGAAGTTGGGGTTCCTGCGGTCCGTGACCACCTTGACCTGCGGGTTGTACCACTTTGCGAGCCTGGCCATGCCCACGCAGGCGCCTATGCAGTCGAAGTCGGGATTCTTATGCCCCATTATAAGCACGTTGCCCGCCTCGGAGATGAGCTGGATGAGGCGGTCGGAGATGACCCTGGAGCTGATCTTGCTGCGCTTCTGGTCGACCTTGGTCCTGCCGCCGTAATACTCCGTCCCCTCGGGGGTCCTGAGGACGGCCTGGTCGCCGCCGCGCTGCAGCGCGGTCTCGAGGGCGTACGAGGCCTCCTTTTCCCTGTCCGCAATGTCGGCCCCTCCTGCGGAGAGTCCGAGGGACACGGTGACAGATATGGACCCGGCGCCGAGGCCGATGTCCCTTATGCGGTCCAGGATGTCGAAGCCGTTCTCCCGGCACTCGCCGAGGCGGTCGGACGGGAACAGTATCATATACTTGTCGCGGTCGTACTCTCGCACGAAGCCGCCGAGCGAGACCGCCCAGTCGCGCAGTTCGGTCTCGATGCGGTTCACGGCCTCGCGGTACGACACCCTTGCGTACTGGGCGATCTCGTCGAGGTTGTCCAGCACGGCGTAACACACCGCGGGAGCGGCGTGCTCGGTCTGCTCGCGGGCAAGGCAGAGCTCGGTCGTCTCGTCGAGCACGGTCATCCAGTAGTCGCGGTCCTCCATCTCGAGCAGGTATGACAGCGCCCTGAACGAGCGGTCGCCGAAGCGCAGCTCGATCCCCTCGGGCTTCGTGGCCGAGAAGATCTCGGACATCTGCCGCCCGCAGCAGCGGTCGAAGTGCCTGCCGGTGAGCGACGCCGCGCGGTCGCCGGCGCAGAGCTCGAGCATGGCCCGGTTGGCCCAGATTATCCGGCCGTCGACGATGGTTATGACCGCCGGGGTCTCCATGTTGCGGACTACCTCGGACATCAGCATGTTGAAGGTGGGCGACGCCTCTATGGCCTCCCTCTCGTTTCTGCGGCGGACGACGGTGTAAAGCACGGCCATGGCGCCGAGATAGAGGACGGCGGCGACTGCCCCGACAAGGTATTTATTCAGTTTGGTAACGTCCGACACGACGGCGGTCAGCATGATGAGCGCCAGCCCCGTGACCGCGGCAAGCAGGAGCACGAGGGTCCCGCCTCCTTCGTTCTGTCTCTTGCTGGACATGAATACCTCCCCAGGATATCTGAGTCCGCGGCGGCGGCGCAGGGCCTTTCCCGCCTTGTGCGGAAATAGATTCATTATATTATATCATACAGAAAAGCGTTTGTAAACAGGAAAGAAAGGGGTTTGACCGTCCCGGAAGACAGGTTTCAGCATTTTGCTAGCCGGCCGTCATCGGCCGGACGGGAAAGATTCACTTATTTTTCACATTTATTAAAAAAAGGCTTGCAATCCGCCCGCATTCGTGCTATACTTTATGCGTTAAAGTGAGTGTTCTGGGAGCGGGCCGAGGTCCGCTCCCGAATTCTTGAGAGGATCCGCGGCGTTTTTTTGACACCGCCCGCGGATCGGGGAGGGGTTCCGCGGATATCCGGCCGCGGCTCACGCGGCGGATGCCCCGGCGGAACGCGGAAGGATGAGCCGATGAAAAAAGAGTATTCCGGGGTTCCCGCCAGGGTGTACCCCGTAGTCGAGCCGGCCGTTGCGGCCGCGGGCTGCGTCCTGTGGGACGTCGAGTTCATAAAGCAGGGCGCCGGCAGGGTGCTGCGCATCACCATCGACAAGGAGGGCCCCGAGGGCGTCGGCATCGACGACTGCGAGGCCGTGCACCGCGCGATCGATCCGCTTCTCGACGAGGCTGATCCGATCGACGGCTCCTACAGCCTCGAGGTCTCATCGCCCGGGATCGAGCGGGAGCTTTCCATGCCGTGGCACGTCGAGGCCTGCTCAGGCTCCGAGGCCGAGCTGAGGCTCTTTGCCCCGGTCGGCGGCCAAAGGGTCTTTCGCGGCACGCTTGCCGGTCTTGCCGACGACGGGTCCGTGCTCGTCGACGCCCCTTCCGGCCGGCTCTCCTTCCCCTTCGACTCGATATCCAAGCTTCGGCTCGTTTACGACTTCGGCGACCGGAACTGACCGGCCGCACCCGCACCGAAAGATCATTACTGAAAGGATATATATCAGATGAACTCAGAGTTTTTTGCCGCCCTTGACGAACTGGAGGCCAAAAACGGCATATCCAAGGAATATATGCTGGAAAAGATAGAGGCGGCCCTGACCGCCGCCATTAAAAAGGAATACGGCGGCAACGCCAGGATACGCGTTCTCGTGGACGAGAAGAAGAAGGAACTCAAGGTCTTCCAGCAGAGGGACGTCGTAGCCGTGGTCGAGGACCCTGAGAGCCAGATCTCCGTCGAGGACGCGAAGCAGTTCAACAAGCGCATGACCGTGGGAAAGGTGCTGGAGACCGAGGTCAAGACCAAGAATCTCCGCCGTCTCTCCGCAGGAGCCGCCCGCTCGGTCATAATCCAGGGCATCCGCGAGGCCGAGAGAAAGATCGCCCAGGAGGCCTACGAGAGCAAAAAGGAGGACATCATCACCGCGACGGTGTCCAAGTACGACAGCGCCACGGGCAACCTGCTGCTCGAGACCGGCACCGGCTACGCCGTGCTCAAGGCCGACGAGCAGATCCCCGGCGAGATCTACCGCATCGGCCAGAAGCTCCGCATATACATCCTCGAGGTCAACCGCGACGCGAGGGGGCCCGTAGTGACCATCTCCCGCTCGCACCAGGGCTTCATCCGCTGCATGTTCGAGCTCGAGGTCCCCGAGATCTCCGACGGCACCGTCGTCATCAAGGGCATCTCCCGCGAGGCAGGATCGCGCACCAAGATCGCGGTGGCCTCCAACGACGAGTCCGTGGATCCCGTCGGCGCCTGCGTCGGCCCGCGCGGAGTCAGGATCAACGCCATATGCAACGAGATCGGCAGCGAGAAGATCGACATAATCAGATACAGCGAGAACCTCGAAGACTACGTGGCCGCGGCGCTGTCGCCCGCGTCCGTCAACTCGGTCGAGATGACCGGCGAACGCTCCGCGAGAGTCATCGTCGATCCCGACCAGCTGTCGCTCGCCATAGGCCGCGAGGGCCAGAACGCCAGACTTGCCGCCAGACTGACAGGCTGCAAGATCGACATAAAGACAGAGTAATGCCCGGAAAAAAGCACATCCCGGAAAGGCAGTGCCTCGGCTGCGGCACAAAGAAGCCCAAGGCCGAGCTCCTGCGCATCGTACGCTCCCCCGACGGCGCGGTCTCACTGGATCCGACCGGAAAGGCGCCCGGGCGCGGGGCCTATCTGTGCGGCGATCCCGCCTGCGTCGCCCGGCTTAGAAAGACCCGCCGGGTCGGCGCGGTCCTCGGGACGCCGGTCCCGGACTCCGTGTGGGAGCAGATCGCGGGCGGAGGCCCGTCATGAGCCCGACGGCATCCGCGCCGGGCCTTCGCAGGGTGCTGGGCACCCTGGGGATGGCGGCCGGAGCCGGCAGGACGGTCATAGGCACCCGGGCCGTCTGCGAGGCCCTCAAAGCGGGCAGGGTCTTCCTGGTCGTCGAGGCCTCGGGCAACTCGGACAACACCGCCAAGCGCATCCGGGACAGGTGCGCGTACTACGGTATAAGGCTCGTGAAGATCGGGGCGGACTCCGCCGCGCTCGGAGCGGCCCTCGGCCGGGCGGGACCGGCCGCGGCCGCGGGGGTCACGGACAGATCTCTCGCCGCGGCGGTGCTGGCCTCTATGGAAAGAGCCGGCGCCGATGCCGGGACAGCCGGAGACGCCGGTACGGACGGAAAGGCCCCGTGACAGGCCGCATACAACTCAAAGCACAACGAACGTGTTCCCGGGCGCCAGAGCGCGCTGCGGAGAAAGGTATGGTATTTTAATGGCAGTCAACCCCCAGTTCAAACCCACTCAGCTTGCAAAGGATCTCAAGTTCAAAGAGCAGCAGCTCAAGACCAAGGACATCACCGACGCCCTCGGCAGGGCCGGCATCACCGTCAAGTCAGGCTCTGCGCTCGATCCTCTGCAGATGGACATTCTGTGGGAGAAACTCACTCTGGAAAACCAGATAGTGAATATCGAAGACTACATAGACGGTGTGACCGGCATTCATTCCATCCGCAAGCCCGCAAAGCCCGCTCCCGAAAAGGAGGCCGCCCCGGAGCCCGAAAAGGTCCCGCAGGCGCAGGAGGGAAAGGAAACCGCCGGGCAGACGTCCCCGGACGGCGAGCCCGCAAAGAAGCAGCCGGACACCGGCGCCGCTCCAGACAGGCAGACTCCCGCCAGGGAGAAGCAGCCCGTCGTGCGCTCCGCCGGCGAGCGCTTCGAGTCCCGCATGAACGCGGCCTCGCAGATCAACCGCGACGGCCAGAAGAAGCAGCAGGAGACGAAGCCCCCGAAGCGCCAGCACACCATCGAAGTCCGCGAGCGCACCTCGACCGATTCCGGCGAGGTCGTCCGCGTCACCGCGCCGAAGGCCAACACCAGGGTCGTCGACACGCGCGGCACGTCGACCGTCGACCTCTCCAAGTACGACGAGAAGCTCGACACCTTCGTGTCCGACAGCGGACGCGAGGCCGGCCGCGACTCCGGCCGCAACAGGGTCAAGAAGGGCACCGGCACACAGACGGACGCCGGGACTCAGCCCGCCCGCGGAAAGAGCCAGCCCCAGACCAGGAGCCAGCAGCCCGCCCGCGGGGACAACCGCCAAAAGCAGGGCGGCTCCGCTCAGAACCAGCGCGGAGGCCAGAAACCCGCTCCCGCCGCCCAGAACCAGCAGCGCGGCGGAAAGAAGGGTCAACCCCAGCAGCAGGGCGGTCGCAAGGGACAGAGGGGCCAGCAGCCCGCTCCCGTCCAGCCGGTCAAGAAGCAGCCCGTTAAGGCCGTCATCCCGGACGAGATCACCGTGGGCGAGTTCGCCCAGCGCATAAAGGTCACCGCCGCCGAGGTCGTCAAGCGCCTCATGCTCATGGGAATGATGGTGACCGTCAACCAGACCATCGACTTCGACACCGCCTTCCTCATCGCCGAGGAACTGGGGGCCGAGGTCACCCGCGAGGTCGTCGTCAGCATCGAGGACAAGCTCTTTGAGGAGAACACGGTACGGGACGACGAGAAGGATCTCGTTCCCCGCGCACCGGTCGTGTGCGTCATGGGCCACGTCGACCACGGCAAGACCTCTCTGCTCGACGCCATCCGCAACACCCGCGTTACCGCTGGCGAGGCCGGAGGCATCACCCAGCACATCGGCGCCTACCGCGTCAAGATAAACGGCCGCGAGATCACCTTCCTCGACACGCCCGGCCACGAGGCCTTTACCGCCATGCGCGCCCGCGGCGCCCAGGCGACCGACATAGCCATCCTGGTCGTGGCCGCCGACGACGGCATCATGCCTCAGACGGTCGAGGCCATCAATCACGCGAAGGCCGCCGGCGTCGACATCATCGTCGCGATCAACAAGATGGACAAGCCCGGCGCCAACCCCGACGCCATAAAGCAGGAGCTCACCAAGTACGAGCTCGTGCCCGAGGAATGGGGCGGCGACGTCATGTGCATACCCGTGTCCGCCATCAAGCGCACCGGCATCGACGACCTGCTCGAGAGCATCCTGCTCCTTGCCGACGTCAAGGAGTACAAGGCCAACCCGAACCGCAGAGCCAAGGGCATAGTCATAGAATCCAGGCTCGACCGCGGCCGCGGACCCGTGGCCACCGTCCTCATCCAGAACGGCACGCTGCACACCGGCGACATCGTCATTGCCGGCACCTGCGTCGGCCGCGTCCGCGCCATGACCGACCACACCGGCAGGACCGTCAAGGCCGCCGCTCCGTCGGTCCCCGTCGAGATAGTCGGTCTTGACGACGTCCCGACCGCCGGCGACGAGCTCAACGGCGTCGCCGACGAGCGCATGGCCCGCGAGCTCGCCGACAACCGCCGCGTCAAGGCCAAGGAGGCCGAGTTCAAGGCCAACTCCCGCGCCAATCTCAACGACCTCTTCGCCCAGATGCAGGAGGGCGTCAAGGACCTCAACATCATCGTCAAGGCGGATGTGGGCGGCTCGGCCGAGGCCGTGAAGCAGTCGCTCGAGAAGCTTTCCAACGACGAGATCAGGGTCCACGTCATCCACGCCGCGGCGGGCGGCATAACCGAGGGCGACGTCAGCTTCGCCGCGGCCTCGTCCGCCATCATCGTCGGCTTCAACGTCCGTCCGGACAAGACCGCCATGGACTCCGCGGAGCGCCAGGGCGTAGAGATCCGCACCTACCGCATAATCTACGAGTGCATCGAAGAGATCCAGGCCGCCATGAAGGGCATGCTGGCCCCCAAGTTCAGGGAGAGCGTCATCGGCCACGCCGAGGTGCGCCAGGTCATCCACGTGCCGAACGTGGGCTTCATCGCCGGCTCTTACGTCCAGGACGGGAAGCTCTCACGCTCCGCTCAGATCCGCATAGTGCGGGACGGCGTCGTGATCTACGAGGACAAGGTGTCCTCGCTGCGCCGCTTCAAGGACGACGTCCGCGAGGTCGCCCAGGGCTACGAGTGCGGCATCGGACTCGAAAAGTTCAACGACATGAAGGTCGGGGACATCCTCGAGGCCTTCGTGATGGAGCAGATCGAGGCGGAATGAAGTTGCCGGCTTTGCCGGCAAATGAAGTGCCGCCTGCGGCGGCAATGAGGAGGCGCCCTGCGGGGCGCGAATGAAGTTGCCCGCTTCGCGGGCAATCGAATGAAACAGGGCGGCGCGCGGCGCCGCCCTGTTTCATGAAATAAGACCGTTTCAACAGATAATGCGCGTCAGGTCGCGGTCACAGGTCGAACCTGAAGACGCATTCGTGCGTATGGCCCTTCTCCGTCCGGAGATCGTGGTCGTCCGGAACCTCCGCTATCTCCAGCAGCTTCCCGCCCAGATACTCGCACGTCCTTCTGGACGGGAGGTTGTCCGGGTCGCAGGTTATGTACAGGTATTCCATCCCGTGCTTCTTCGCCAGACCGAACAGCAGTCTGCACGCTTTCGCGGCATAGTGATGCCCCCGGTGTTCCTCGAAGACCTCGTATCCGATATGGCCGCTGTAATAAAGGCTGTCGGAATAGCCGATCTTCAGATCGCAGCGTCCGACGGTGCCGCCCGCGACGTCGACGATGAAAAAGCAGTACGCGGGAACTCTCTTCCTTGCCGGATCCGCCTCCCGCGTCCGCTCGAGGACCAGTCTGATCCCGTCGGACTCCGGAAGATCCGCGTCGTAAAAATTGAAACCCATATCAGTAATGCAGAAGTCGCGCCTGCGGCGCTGATGAAGACAAGATCGATCCTTCTTTTCTTCATTTGCGCGCGCAGCGCGCGACCCCATTCCCTCATTGCCGCCCGCAGGGCGGCACTTCATTTGCCGGCTCCGCCGGCAACTTCATTCCCTCATTGCCGCCCGCGGGGCGGCACTTCATTTGCCGGCTCCGCCGGCGACTTCATTCCCTCATTGCCGCCCGCAGGGCGGCACTTCATTTGCCGGCTCCGCCGGCGACTTCATTCCTTCATTGCCGCCCGCAGGGCGGCACTTCATTTGCCGGCTCCGCCGGCAACTTCATTCCTCAAATATCGTACTTCGACAGTATCTCGCTCGGGGTCCTGGAGAGCAGGGACATCACCGGCGCGGTCCCGCAGAGCAGGCACAGCACCCACTGGAACGCGGCCAGTATCGCCGCCAGCCAGACGGGATAGTACACTACCTGGGCAAAGCTGCGGCTAATGGCCTGCAGATAGATCAGACCGGCGCTGGACAGCAGGAAGGTGACGAACACGGTCAGGGCCGTCAGCACGGCGGACTCGGTCAGGAACCTGAACAGTATGTTACCCTTCGTGGTTCCGATCGCCCTGTATATGCCTATCTCCCTTATGCGGCTCAGCAGCGCGGCGCGCATCATGAAGAACATGCACACGCACATGACCGCGGCGAACGAGCCTATGGTGATCAGGCTCGATACGATGTCCGACCTCACCTCGGCAATGAGCCTCGCCCGTCTTTCCCCGGGCGTCGTCAGCTTGTCCGTGGCCGAGTCTTCGGCGCCGAGCTCCGGGAGCATACGGCGCAGGTACGCCTCGGTCGCGGAGGGATCGGAGGTGTGGAGCACGGCGTAGCGCCCCGTCCCGAGGTATCCGTAGCGTTCCCCGGAGGTGTAGCCGTATTCTTCAGGGTAGTCGCTGATGACGTACATGTCGCTGTCTTCAAGGACGGTCGCCGCCCGGATCAGGTCGGCGTCGGAGAGGATCACGGCGTGTCCGCGGAAACCGTAGCGGTAGTTCTTCTCGTAGGCGCCGGATTCCGACATGATCTTGTAATACTCATCGGCGGAGATGACCTGCTTCACCGTCAGTTCCCTGCCGGCGACCTTCACGGTCTGCGGCTCACCGCCGCCGAGCAGCTCCTTCCTGCCGGTGATTATGACGCACTGCCCTTCGGCCGGAGCCTCGACCCCGTAGACCGACGAGGCCCTGCAGATCGGCACCCCCGAGGATCCGATAAGCGCCTCGGCATAATCGGCCTCGTTCAGGAAGAAGACGGGCTCGTCGCTGTCCGCGACGCCCACTATGCGCACCGGGTCGGCAAGCAGGTTATCGTTGACAAGGCCCAGCAGATCCCTGTATCCCTTAACGTAGCTTATGGTCGAGTTCTCGAGCAGGATGTCCGCCATGGCCGTGGTGATGACGCACTCGCGCGCCCCGAGGCCGGAGGTCCTGCCCGCGGCCGTCCCCAGCCCGGCAAGAGCCGACTCCGGCATCATGACGCCGTGGGTCTCGATCTCGCCCAGTCTGCTGTAATACCTGCCCCGGAAGCTTTCGAAAGTGCCTATGGTGACGTAAAAGCTGTCGTCCGTGTCCCCGACGTAGCCGAACTTCCAGCTGAGTCCGTCGGCGCGGCTGGACGGATCGTTCACCGCCGCCTCGACGGCGGAGGCCGTCTTTCCGTCGTTTGTGAGAAGATATACGACCTTCCGGTCGAAGGACCGGTCGATGTCCGTCACCTTCCGGATCGAGTTCCCGAGCACGGCGGTCATTATGACCATGACCAGTGAGAAGACCGACAGGACTGAGAGGATCAGCGGCTTTTTGACGTTCTTCGCGCCCGAAGGATTCCGGAAGTTGGCCCTGTAGCCGCTCTTCACGGACGAGCGGAAGGTGAAAAGGCGGCCCGTTCGCTCGCCGTTTTCCGGCCCGGCCGGCGGCAGCGCCGACATGTCGACGCGCGTCTCTTCGCCGTTCTTTCCCTCCGCCTCGAACCTGCCCTCGCGCAGACGGATCTCGCTCGTCTCGTCGAGCACATGCACCCCGGGGCTGTCGACCTTGAGATACAGCCTTCCCCCGCGGTTGACGATGCGGAGCTTCACCGGCACGTCGGGCTCCGGACCGTAATAATCTATCTCGGTGCGGCCGTCGGAGGAACTGCTCTTATCCAGCTCGCCGAGGTAGATGTCGTTGCGGTTGCGGGCCCGGTAGCCGTCCGTGCTGCCGTTGCTTCTGACGTTCGTGATGCGCCCGTCGGACAGCTCGATGACCGTATCGCAGTAATAGTCGACGAGGTTCTCCTCGTGGGTCACGAGCAGCACCAGATGGTCGCGGGCGATGCTCCTCAGCAGGTCCATGACCATGACCGTGTTGTCCTCGTCGAGGTTGCCCGTGGGCTCGTCCGCGAGGATGATCCTCGGGTTCTTGACTATGGCCCTTGCTATGGCGACGCGCTGCTGCTGTCCTCCGGATAACGTGTCCGGAGTGCGGTTGACGAACATCTCCATGCCGACGTTCTTCAGCGCGGCGGCGACGCGGGAGCCTATCTCCCCCTCGTCCCGCAGGCCGCAGAGCCTCAGCGAGTCGGCGACGTTCTCCCCCACCGTCTCGGCGGGATTGAGGTTGTAGTTCTGGAATATGTAGCCTATGTAGCGGTTGCGCAGGTCGTCGGTGTTCCTGCGCAGGTCGGCGCCGTCGATCTCCACGCTGCCGCCGGAAAAGCCGTCCAGGCCCCCTATGACGTTCAGCAGGGTCGTCTTGCCGCAGCCGCTCTTTCCGAATATCGCGGTGATGCCGCGCCCGGGCAGCTCGACGGAAAGGTCGTTGATGACGTGGATCTCGTTCTCGCGCCCGCGGTTGTAATACTTGTCAAGACCCCGTATCCTGATCATTCCCGCTCACCTCCCCTTATGGCCTCTCTGACGCTGGTGCCGAAGAGCCTGCGGATCTGCATGCGCGTTACGAGCAGCACCAGGGCCACCATGCCGGCGGCTATGCCGATGTAGGCCGGCGCGTACAGGAAGCGGAATATCGCGTTCATGGCCGGCACGGTCGCAATCAGTATCCCCAGCACGGCCATGGCGGCGAAGGACGGAATCAGGCACAGGAACATCCTGACGTAGATCCCCGTACGTATCACCGCGACGGGTATGCCCATGGAGCGCATGATGCCCATGTCGGGTCTGAAGGACGAGACCGATTTCGAGGTGCAGAGCCTGACGAAGAAGGCCAGGAAGAGCACCGACACGGTCCAGAAAATGACGAGTCCCACGGCCGACAGCACGCCCTCGATCAGTTCCATCGCCTCGGGCTGGTACGTGGCGCTCGAGGGCACGGCAATGATATCAAGGTCGCGCAGCGCGGACGCCGCCCTCTCCGCTTCGCGGTCGTTCGCGTAGAACAGCGAGGCCTGACAGTATCTCGTCTCCATCATCTTTTCGGCGGCCTCAAGGTCCGCGCGGACGACGAGGTCGATGCCGCGGATCTCCTCGCCCTCGGCAAGAGCGACCGCGTCCCCGAGCGTGAGGCGCGAATCCAGGATGAACCTCAGGATCGTCGCGTATCTGAAGCCGTCACTCGTCAGGACGATGCGCGGGCTTTTGTTGTTGTCCGCGAAATAGCAGACGCCGCAGACCGTGAACGTGACGCCGTAAGTGTAGGTGCCCGCGCCGCTGCCGTCGTCGTCGAAATAATACGCATAGGGGGACTCGCTGAACGTTACCTTGTCGATCAGCCGTTCGTCCGTGCCGAAGTACGGCCTGTACGCGACGGGCAGGCAAAGCAGGCACTCGCCGGCCTTTTCGGGAAGGCGTCCGTATATCTTTCCGCCGGTCTTTTTTTCCGTGTCGCAGGCAAACGACACGTACGCGCTGACCGGGCTGTCCCAGCCGATCTCGTCGAATCTGGTGTCCAGCGTGTTGTCCAGAAGAAAATCGTAATGCAGCGTGCCGGAGGCACCCGTCCGCGAGGCCAGCTCCGCCAGTTCCTTATCGGTAAACGGCTCTCCGCTGCTCCTGACCGCTATCAGGCGCCCCTTCTCGGGCTCGAACATGTAATGCTTTCCGAAGGTGTCCCAGACCTCCATTCCGAGCGACGAGACAAGATAAATGCCCATGGAGGCCACGACCAGCAGCAGGCACATGAAAAACGTCAGTCGCGGTTTCGCGGTGAAGAGCGCTCCTCCGAGCATGATGCCGTTGCGGAGCACGCCGCGCTTCTTTCCGGAACGTCCGTCTGCCGCCGCGGCCTTCCCCGCGGCGTCTTTCCCGTCCGCGGTTTCTATGCCGGCCGCTGTTTCTATGCCGGCCGCTGTTTCTATGCCGGCCGCGGTTTCTATGCCGGCCTCCGTGTTCCCGTGTCCTTCGTCCGCGCCGGTCTGCGTCCCGGGGACGAGGATCTGGTCGGACTCGACGGCGCCGTCGAAGATGCGCACGTGTCTGGTGGCGCATCCTGCGAGCTGCTCGAAGCTGTGCGTGACCACGATGACGAGCTTGTCCGCCGACACCTCGCGCAGCAGCTCAATGATCTCCGCCGAGCTCTGCGAGTCCAGGTTGCCGGTCGGCTCGTCGGCCAGTATCACCGGGCTGTCCTTTGCCAGCGCCCTGGCTATGACCGTGCGCTGCTTCTGCCCGCCGGACAGCTTGGATCCCTTGTGGTGAATGTGGCTGTAGAGCCCGACGCGCTTTATAAGCTCGACCGCCCGGCGCCTCCGCTCCCGCAGGTCCTCTATGCCCATGAGGGCCAGCTCCACGTTCTGAAGCACGGTGAAGCTGTCTATGATGTTGTAGTTCTGGAAAATGAAGGAGATGTATTTCTCCCTGTAGTCCTCCCAGTCCTTCTGAAGATAGTGCGAAGTTGGCCTGCCCTCGATGAAGAGCTCGCCCTCCTCGTAGCTGTCCATCCCGCTTATCACGTTGAGCAGCGTGGACTTGCCGGACCCGGACTTTCCGGTCACGGCGACGAACTCGCCCCTGTCGAACGACAGATTGACGCCCCGTATGCCTACGGCGACGCTGCCCTCGGATGCGTAGATCTTTCCAATGTTCTGCAGTCTTATAAGTGCCAACGGCTGTCACCTCCCCGCCCGACGCGGGATCCGCTCCGGGCGACATAATGTGTCCGGAAGAAAGCCTCCGGACTGTCCCGTCTATTATACCATACCCGGCGTGGCCAGTCAACCCGAACCTCTCCCGGAGTTTTTTCTTCAAAACCCTTGCTTTTTTCCCGGCGATGTGGTATAATTGCGCCGTCACGGACACAGGGGTATAGCTCAGCCGGTAGAGTACTGGTCTCCAAAACCAAGGGTCGTGGGTTCGAATCCTTCTGCCCCTGCCATGAAAAAAGCGCTTTTGTCTACCGACAAAAGCGCTTTTTTCAACGAAATCCGTCCTTACGGACGGGTGAAATCCACCTTCGGTGGGTGAAATCGCTGCGCGGTGAAATCCCGCTGCGCGGGGTGAAGGACGGATTTCATTTCACCGTGAGGCGAAGCCGAACGATTTCACCAAAGGCGTAAGCCTTTGATTTCAACGCGGCGTGAGCCGCGATTTCACCGTTGAAAACCGACAATATTAGTGATATTCTTTTCCTGTAAAGAGGGACGAATTAATCGAAAACACTCGAACAGACTGCAGCAAGAGAACTACAAGAGGAAACGAACCTGTTTGCAGACAGATTTTCTTTTCTTCATTTGTTTTCGGGGCCTGATTTCTATTTCAAATATCCGAACGGAGATGAGCTCTATTCTGTCGTTGTCCTTTACCTTGCAGAAGGTGTCCATGGTGAGATGAAAATCACTGATAACGAGAGTAAAGAACTGAGATTCTTTGGAAAAAATGAAATGCCGGAACTTGAAAGCAGAGCCAAAAAGATAATTGAATGGTTGATCAGCGAGAGAAAAATATAGATTGAGATAACTTCCGGTTTGTCGTCCGAGTATCTGGTGTACTTTTAGGCGATGATACCTTAAAAAGTGTACTTTTGGGCGATGCAACAAAAGTAGCAATCCTTTTTATCTCTTCATATAGAGAAGGGTCGTTTATGTTTCTTTCCAAGAAAAAAAGAATACAGGACTATCTCGATTCGATGGAAAAAGAACAATGGTCTCCATTTGAATCCTTGCTTGACCATTATTTGAGCGGTCAGCTGCTCAACACCCTTGCTGAATATGGTATTTCAAATCTTTCTTGCTATATTGATTTCCTTGATGATTATAAGTGTATAAATGTTCAGGGAAAGCATAAGTCATATTATATAGACTTGCAAATTGAACAGAAAGAATTCAGTATTGGCTGTGATCCTGTTGAACCGGATGACCACAAATGTTTTATTCTTGAATCTCCGGATTATATGTATTCCGTGGTAAGGACCGAGATACAGTCACTCAAGGAATCCTGATGCTGGGTTACGAAATTTAACGATAACCCTGATTTTGTTAAAAAAACAATCTTTGCTCATGAAAAAACCTCGCTTCGGGACACTTGCGATAGAGCAGGT
>JAEEJM010000124.1 GCA_016281895.1 Clostridiales bacterium | reverse complement strand
GGGTCGAAGGCCGCCGAAACGTCGGCGGAGAGACACTTTGACTTCGCGCGGACCGCCGCGGGGGACACGCCCCGCGACCCGGCGATGGCGTCGATCAGGTCGGTGAAGAGCTCGCACTGCATGCCGGTGTCGCCTTCGGAGCCTATCTCCTCCTTGTCGGCAAGGACGACCATGAGGCTGTGGGGCGAGTCGAGGCTCTCGAACAGGGCGGTGAGAGCGGGGTAGGCGCAGACGCGGTCGTCGTGGCCGTAGGCGCAGATCATAGAGCGGTCGAGGCCGCAGTCGCGCGCGTAGCCGACGGGGACGGCGCAGAGCTCCGCGGACAGGAAGTCCTCCTCGCGGATGCCGTATTTCTCGTTGAGTATGCCTATAACGTTGAGGCGCACTCCCTCGGGCTCGCCGGGGATGGGGCGGCTGCCGGCCAGGAGGTTGAGCTTTTCGCCCTGGATGGCCTCGCCGAGGGGCTTTGTGTCGTCCTTGTGGCCGAGGTGGGGAAGCAGGTCGTTGATGTAGAAGACGGGGTCGCCGGGGTCCTCGCCTATGCGGACCTCGACCGGCCGGCCGTCGGCCGTGACGACGGTCCCGTGCAGGGCCAGGGGAGTCGCCACCCACTGATACTTGCGTATGCCGCCGTAGTAGTGGGTCTTGAAGAAGCACATGCCGCCGTCCTCGTAGACCGGCACCTGCTTGAGGTCGATGCGCGGGGAGTCGATGTGGGCCGCGGAGATACGTATCCCCTCGGCCGGGGACTCGGTGCCCGAGGTGAAGAGGTAGAGGCTCTTTCCGCGGTTGTTATAATAGTATCTGCCGCCCTCGACGATCGGGTCGCCGAAGGAGTAAGGCACGAAGCCGTTCTGCTCGGCCATGGCGACTGCGGTCCTGACCGCCTCGCGCTCGGTCTTGGAGGCGTCGAGGAAGGAGACGTATCCCCCGGCGTAGCCGTAGGCGCGGTCGACCGCGGCGGCGTCTTGTCTTTCGTAGACCGTCAGTTTCTTGTAGGTGAGTTCGCGGGCCGCGTCGGCGGCCATTCCGGTGATACCGTCCATTTTGAGAGTTCCTGCTTTCTGCCGCAAAACGGCCTTCAGTTTATTCCGCCTGTGCCCTCGTATAAGGACACGTACATTTTCACTGTCTTTTTCATAAGTTCGACGTAAGCCGCGGCCCCCGCGTCGGGCACCGACGAGAGCTTCGGCCGCGTGTCCTCGCCGCCCGCCGTGCCGTCGGGAGCGCTGCCCGCGGAGGACGCCCGGCCCTCCTCCTCGATCCACCGGTCGACGGTCTCCTCGCCCGCGTACATGGCGGCGTACACGGTGTCCCAGGACGCGTATTTTGCGAAGAGGAGCGAGATCCAGTAGGTTCCGAGGCGCAGGTTCGTGGAGGGCTCGTAGAGCAGGCCGGGGTCGCCGGTCCGTCCGCCGAGCTCTGACTCGAAGTGCGAGAACTGCTCGGGCGTCAGCTGCATGAGGCCGATCCTTCCGTCCTCCGATCTGAGGGCCGGGCTGAAGTCCGATCTCACCTTCACGGCGGCGTAAATGACCGACACGGGGACGTTGTAGCTGTATGAAAGGGGAGTTATCTCCGCCTGGTACTCGCGGGGATAGGTCCGCTTTTTCCGCTCGATGTCGTACTTGCTGTAGAGGAAGCCGAAGCCGACGGACAGGGCGGCGATGAGTATTATGACGACGGTGTTGACAAGCCGCTTCTTCATGAGCCGGCGCCCGCCTTCCTTATGAAGTCCGCGGCGATGCCGTCGGCCGATCTGCGCAGCCCCTCGAGCGAGCCCGAGTTGTACACCGTCCAGGTGCAGCGCTCCACGTACCACGCGTCGTCCGGCGACGACGCAAGTCTGGCCTCGAGCGCCTCCTTCGCGGCGCCGTCCCTCCCGAGCAGCCGTTCGAGCCTTGCCCCGTAGGGCGCCAGCACGGCGACGGTCGCCAGGCATTCGGAGCCGTAGCCCGACTGGAAGAGCAGGGGGGCGTCGACGGCGAAAAGCCCGTCGGGCGACGCGGCTGTGCGTTCCCGCACTGCGTCGAGAACGTAGCGGTGGGTGATGCGGTTGAGCAGGGAGAGGCGGTCGCCGGCGCCCGGGGCGAAGACCTCGGCCGCCATGGCGGCCCGGTCCAGGCTGCCGTCCGGGCGGACGACGGACGGGCCGAAGTTCGCGAGCAGCTCGCTCATGCACGGAGAGGGGCCGGCCGTCATTCCGGCGTATATCGCGTCGCAGTCGAGGACCGTGAAGCCCTTTCCGGCAAGCAGGCACGCAAAGACCGATTTTCCGGCCCCGCTGGGGCCCGTGATCCCGAGAACCGCGGCCATGACCTCTCCTTTCCGCCGCAACGTGCGCACGCGCGGCGACAAATAATCATCCTATTATATCACGCCAGGAGGCTTTTTTCAATATACCAAAGAGAGAGAATTATGAAAAAACAGTTGCAAATACCCGGTAATTATATTATAATTTATCATGGCGAAACATTGTCTTTTGCGAGGTACCTCACATGACCGATCAGATGAGCAGCCGGGACCGGCCCGCCGCCCCGGCCGCGCGGACGTCCGCGCCCTCCGGAAGGGCGCCCGGCGGATCCAGATACAGGTGGATCCTCATAGACGCCGACGACACCATATTCGACTTCGGCCGCTGCCAGCGGGAGGCGCTGTCCCTCATGCTGCGCGAGGCCGGAGTCGAGCCGACCGACGCGGCCGTGGCCGAGTACGACGCGGTCAACAAGGCGGTGTGGAAGGCCCTCGAGCGCGGCGAGATAACTAAGGACGTCCTGGTCTGGAAGCGCTTCGAGCTGTTCTTCGACAGGATGGGCTACGTGGCGGATCCGGTCGCCATGTCGTCGAGATACGAGGAGCTGCTGTCACGGTGCGCCTTCGAACTGCCCGGAGCGGCTGAGGCCTGCGCCGAGCTCGGGCGCCGGTACGGGATATATGTCATTACGAACGGCATCGAGCGCGTCCAGAGGTCCCGCTTCAGGGACTCGGGCCTCGATCGGCTGTTCGACGGGATCTTCATATCCGGGGCGATAGGACACAACAAGCCCTCGGCCGGCTTCTTCGAGGCCGTGGCGGCCGCCATACCGGGCTTCGATCCGTCGCAGGCCCTCGTGGTGGGCGACTCGCTCACCTCGGACATAAAGGGGGGCATCGCCTTCGGCGCCGACACATGCTGGATAGACCCGGAGGGCAGACCCGTGCCCGAGGGGATGGACATCACATACGTGCTGCCGTCGCTGGCCGGACTGCCGGAGATGCTCAGCCGTGCGGAGGCCGTACGCGTTTCGGGCCGCCTCGGGCGCATCGCGGAGAGACTGGCCGGGGCCGGCGTGGCCTTCGCCGCGGACTATCCGCTTTCCGGGAAGGCCTCGTTCCGCATAGGCGGTCCTGCCGACATCGCCGTCTTCCCGGCCGGAGAGGCCGAGCTGGCGGCCGCGGTCCGGATCCTCACAGGGGAGCACTGCCGCTTTTTCGTGGCCGGAAACGCGTCCAATCTGCTTTTCGACGACGCGGGCTTCCGGGGCGCCGTAATATTCACGACCGGGATGAGGTCCGTCCGCACGGAGGGCGACAGGCTCTTCGCGTCGGCCGGCGACTCCCTCGCCTCCGTCTGCAGGGCTGCCGCCGATGCCGGACTTGCCGGCATGGAGTTCGCGTACGGGATCCCGGGGACCGTCGGCGGCGCCGTCCGCATGAACGCGGGCGCCTACGGCGGACAGATGTCGGACATACTCGAGAGCGTATCGCTGCTCGATTCGCGGACCGGCGGGACCTTCGAGCTCCCGGCAGCCGAGATGGAGCTCTCCTACAGGCACAGTCTCGTCTGCTCGAGGCCCGAGCTCATAATCACCGGGGCGGCGTTCCGCCTGAGGCCGGGCCTCAGGTCGAAGATACTCGAGGCCATGGACGGCTACGCTCAGAAGAGAAGGGAGAAGCAGCCTCTGGAGTACCCGAGCGCCGGCAGCGTGTTCAAGCGCCCCGCGCCTGACGTCTTTGTCGGCAGGCTTATCGAGGACGCCGGGCTGAAGGGCCTCTCCGTCGGCGGGGCCAGGGTCTCGGAGAAGCACGCGGGCTTCATAGTGAACACCGGCGGCGCGACGAGCTCCGACGTGAACGGGCTCATCCGCGCCGTCGAGGAAGAGATAATGAGAAGATACGGCATCAGGCTCGAGTGCGAGATCATAAGGGTGCCGGAAACGGAGGATGCATGAGCGGCTTTTCGGAGGAGCTTCACGCCGAACTGCTGGGGCTGTCGCCGCAGAAGACCTGCTGCAGGCGGTCCATGCTGGCCGGCCTGCTCATAAACGCGGACTGCGGAGTCGACGGCAGCGTATACATGCGCCTGTCCGGGCAGACCGCGGACCTTGCCGCGCGGCTGCTGGCGGACGTATACGGCCGCGAGACCGCCGCTGAGCTGTCCAACTGCTACGGCAGGGTCACCGCTGAGGCGGTCATAACGTCGGACAGGCTCTCGTCGCTGCTCTCGGGCCTGTCCGATCCCGCAACGGTCCCGGAGCCCCCGGCCTTCCTCAGGTGCAGGGACTGCGCAGGCTTCTTCTTTGCCGGCATCATGCTCTCGTCGGGCACCGTCGGCAATCCCGAGCGCGGCTCACGCGCCGAGATACGGGTCAACGACCCCGCCAGGGCATCCAAGCTCATAGCCTGCTTCTCGTCGCACGGCGTCTATCCGGTGCTGTCCGGAAGGCGGGGCATAACGTCGCTCCTCTTCCGCAGCTCCGACTCGGTCGAGACCCTCCTTGCGCTGTGCGGCGCCACATCGTCAGCCATGTCGATGATGCAGTATAAGATGGTCAGGGAGCTGAGGGGCGACATCAACAGGCGCTCCAACTGCGAGGTCAGCAACCTCGTAAGGACCGCGGGCGCGGCCAGGGCCCAGCTCGACGCCGTCGCGCGGCTAAGGGCCGACGGGCGGCTGTCCGGCCTCAGCGACGAGCTCAGGTACACGGCCGGACTTAGGGAGTCCTTCCCCGAGGCCAGCCTTGCCGAGCTGGCGGCCATGCACGACCCCCCGATCACCAAATCGGGGCTCAACCACAGACTCGAAAAGATAATTGCCCTCGCCGGGACCGTTTGACCGGTTGGGCGGAACATACACGGACGGTCATCCAATGCCGGATTTCGTACACCTTCATCTGCACAGCGAATACAGCCTCCTGGACAGCACGCTGCGCGTGGCTGACATCCCCGCCGCGGCGCTCGCGGCCGGGCAGGACGCGGTCGCCCTGACGGACAGCGGCGCGCTTTACGGCGCCGTGGCCTTTTCGCGCGCCTGCGCGGAGGCCGGAGTGCGCCCGGTGATAGGCTGCGAGATCTTTTACACCGAAGGCTCGAGGACCGCCAGGAGCCGGGAGACCCTGTACAGGCTCGTGCTCCTCTGCGAGAACAACGAAGGCTACCTCAATCTGTGCCGCATAGTGTCGGCCTCGTTCACCGAGGGCTGGTACGGCGTTCCGCGCGTCGACCGCGACCTGCTCGAAAGGAACCGCGGGGGCCTCATATGCCTGTCCGGAGGCATCGACGGCCCGGTGGCCGCGGCCCTGTGCGCCGGGGACGCCGAAACGGCTGAGAGGCGGGCGTCCGGGCTGCTGTCCCTGTTCGGAAGTGATAATTTCTTCATCGAGCTGACCAACCACGGCGGGCGCGAGGAGAGGCAGATCCTGCCCGAGCTGTACGCCCTGTCGGAGAAGCTCGGAGTAAGCTGCGCGGCAGCTAACGACGTTCGGTACCGCTCTCCCGGCGACGCCGCCGTCCATTCCGTCCTGCGCTGCATAAGCGCCGGGCGTCCGCTTTCGTCCTCGGATCCGACGGGCGGCGAGTATTGGTTCAAGAGCGGCGCCGATATGGAAAAGCTGTTTGCCGGCTTTCCCGGGGCCGTCGCCAACACGGCAAGGATAGCCGCCCGGTGCTCCGTCGACTTCGGCGACGGCTCGCTGCACCTGCCGTCGTTTCCTCTTCCCGACGGCGTCTGCGCCGACGACGAGCTCCGCAGGCTTACCTTCGAGGGCCTCGGGAGGCTGCGCGCCGGAGGGCGCATTCCCGCCGCCGGCAGGACTGCGGACGAGTACGCCGAGAGGGCCGAATACGAGCTCTCGGTCATCCGCGGCATGGGTTACGGCGACTACTTCCTCATCGTCGCCGACTACGTCGGATTCGCGAAAAGGAGCGGCATCTCCGTGGGACCGGGCAGGGGCTCGGGCTGCGGGAGCCTCGTCGCCTTCGCCACGGGCATCACGGACATAGATCCGCTGCTTTACGGGCTTTATTTCGAAAGATTCCTCAACCCCGAGCGCGTGAGCATGCCCGATATCGACGTCGACTTCGACTACAACAGGCGGGGCGAGGTCGTCGATTACGTTATCGGGCGCTACGGCCGCGACAGGGTCTGTCAGAT
>JAEEJM010000123.1 GCA_016281895.1 Clostridiales bacterium | reverse complement strand
GACCGAGGGCGCAGACCGCCTCTTCCTCGGTGCCGAACACGGCAAAGGCCGACGATCCGCTGCCGGACATCAGCGCTCTGCCGAACAGTCGGCGCAGCCCGGCAAGAAAGTCTCCGGCCGCCGGGCAGACGGTCGGCAGGACCTCCTCGAAGCGGTTGTACAGGCCGTCGGCGACGGTGCCGGCGCAGCCCGAGTCAAGCGCGCACATGAGCCTGTCGGGGCGCTCGGCCTCATGGCCGAGAAAGTTCCCGTGAAGGCGGTCGAGCTCCGAGTAAGCGCCGGGGGTGCTGATGCCCATTACGGGCTTTGAGATGAGCAGATGGAGCTTCGGGCCATTCAGCCTCGGACCGGTAAGCTCGCCGGCCCCGCCGACCCGCCGGAGCCCTCCGGCAAGGCAGAAGGGCACGTCCGACCCTACCCGGGCCGCGACGTCCCGGAGGCCGGACACGCCGAGAGGCCCTCCGCAGAGGCGTTCGAGCGACGCCAGAACGGCGGCCGCGTCGGCGCTGCCGCCTCCGAGGCCGGCCTGCGACGGGATCCGCTTGTCGATCCTTATCCTGCAGCCCCCTCCGGCGCCCGAGGCCGCGAAGAAGGCCCCGGCGGCCCTGGCAGCCGTGTTCTCGCGGCCGCAAGGCAGGGACGGGTCCGAGCACGAGAGCTCTATCCCGCCGTCTGTCAGCTCGACCCTGACGGTGTCGCTGAGCGAGACCGACTGCATCACGCTGTCAAGAGTGTGATAGCCGTCGGGCCTCTTACCGGCGATCTCCAGGAACAGGTTGACCTTGGCATACGCGTTCAGCACCTCGAACCTTCCCATGCTACCTCCCGAAGCCCGGCCCGGGGACGGGCCGCTTTTGCATTATATAATAATACCACATCTGCGGTCTGAAATCAATAGAAAAAGCGGTCTCCGGGGCGCCCGTAAGTTGACTTCCGGCCCGGCAAGGAGTATAATATTGTCAATGAAAGAATACCCGCCGGACGACGTCCGGCGGAACGAAAAGAGGTCTTTTTCAATGTCCGACGAAACAAGAAACGAGAAAGCCGGCGCCGGCGAGGCGGCCGCGGACAAGGAGCGCGACGGCGCCAGAAAGGGCGGTATCACCGTCGAGACCAACCACATCTTCCCGATAATCAAAAAATGGCTCTATTCGGACAAGGACATCTTGCTGCGAGAGATAGAGTCCAACGCCTCCGACGCCATCGTTAAGCTGCGCAGGCTCGACTCGCTGCGCGAGTACACCCTTCCCGAGGGCGAGGACCTGCGGGTGACCGTCGAGCTCGACCGCGAGGCCGGCACGCTCACCGTGACCGACAACGGCATCGGAATGACGGAGGATGAACTCTACAGATACATCTGCTCCATCGCCCTGTCCGGCGCGCTCGACTTCATACAGAAGTACGAGAAGGAGGACGGCTCGGATTCCGCCTCGAACGGCATCATCGGCCACTTCGGCCTCGGCTTCTACTCGTCCTTCATGGTCTCCGACACCGTGGAGATCGACACGCTCTCTTATACCGGAGGGCAGGCCGTGCACTGGATCTGCGGCGAGTCCGGAGAATACAGCGTGACCGACTCCGACAGGACCGAACGCGGCACGTCCGTTACCATGCACATATCCGACGCCGAAAAGGAGTACCTCGATCCCTTCCGCATCCGCGGCATACTCGACAAGTACTGCTCCTTCATGCCAGTCCCGGTATATTTCGATGACGGCAGCGGGAACTCCGCCGGCAGTACGGACGGTGAGGACGGGCCGGACGGCGCAAAGGACGCTGAGGCGGCCGGACCGAAGCCGGTCAACGAGACCATCCCGCTGTGGGCCAGACCGGCCTCTGAGATCACGCCCGAGGAATACAACGCCTTCTACCGCAAGCTGTTCGGCGACGCCGACGACCCGCTCTTCTACATCCACATAAACGCGGACTATCCGCTCAACTTCCGCGGCATCCTCTACTTCCCGAGGATCCGCACCGAGACCCAGTCGCTCGAGGGCCAGGTAAAGCTGTATTACAACCAGGTCTTCGTCGCCGACAACATAAAGGAGGTCCTCCCGGACTATCTGCTCATGCTGCGCGGCGCCCTCGACTGCCCCGAGCTTCCGCTCAACGTCTCAAGAAGCTATCTGCAGGACAACCAGTACGTAAAGCGCATCGCCCAGTTCATAGTGAAGAAGGTGGCGGACAAGCTAAACTCCCTGTGCCGCACCGACCGCGAGAAGTACGAGAAGGTCTACGGCGACATCCGCATCTTCATAGAGTACGCCTGCCTGCGCGACCGCAAGTTCTACGACAGGGTCGCCGGCAGCCTGCTGCTGAGACTGACCGACAGGCGCTGCATGACCATCGACGAGTACCTCGAGAAGGGCGGCAGGCCCGGCCCCGCCGAAGCGGACGCAAAGGATGAGACCCCCGAAGGAGCCGCGGATGCCGCGCAGGCCCCCGAAGGAGCCGTGCAGGCCGAGACTCCCGCCGGCGGCGGAGCGGAGGCGGAGTCCGGATCCGGAAGCGCCGCAGGCTCCGGCGACAAGCCCCTGTACGGCACGGTGTATTACACGTCCGACCCCGCCCTTCAGGCGCAGTACGTGTCCATGCTCACTGCAAGCGGCATCGGCGTGGCCGTCTTCGATCTGCTCCTCGATTCGCAGTACCTGACCTCGCTCGAGGAGTACCGCGAGGGCCTGCGCTTCGTCCGGGTCGACTCCGACATTTCCGAAGCCCTCGAGAAGACCCCGGACGGCCCGGCCGAGGCCGGCGAAGCCCTCACCTCCCTCTTCCGCAGGATCTCCGGCAACGACAAGCTCAAAGTCTGCGCCGAGAAAATGAAGGACGCCGGCGTCCCCGCCGTGCTGCTGGTGAGCGAACAGTCCCGCCGCTTCGAGGACATGATGAAGCTTTACGCCGCCCCCGGCGACGACCGCCCGCAGTTCCCTCTCGACTACACCCTCACGCTCAACACGGCCGCCCCCTCGTTCGCGAGACTGTCCGAACTAGCCGACTCCGGCGATCCGGGCACCGACACTTACGCGTCCTTCGTCTACCGGCTTGCGCTGCTGGCTCAGAAGAAGCTGACGGCCGAGGAGCTCTCAGCCTTCCTCTCCGACAGCTACCGGATCCTAGGCATGATATGACTGACGCCGCCCGCGGGCGGCTGATGAAGGAATGAAGAAAAAAGCCGCCCTTCGGGGCGGCTTTTTTGTTTTTTCCGGTCCTTTATTCCCCGGACTGTTTCATCGACTTCAGCGCGCGCGCCAGCTGATCCGGGCACGAGGTCGGTTTGAAGCCGCATCTTATGCCCTCCAGGCGCCTGATCGCCTCGTTCATGTGCATGCCGGTGACGAGGGCCGCGACGCCCTGCGTGTTGCCGCTGCAGCCGCCGTGGTACTTTACGTATGTGATGACGCCCCCGTCGTCGACCTCGACGTCGATGGCCGAGGAACAGGTTCCGGAGGTCTTCCAGGTTATCTTTTTCATGAGCTCTCCTTTCGGGTCCGCTGATCAGCGTAAGTTGTGTTTATTATTTTTATCGGTTCCGCTGATCCGCGCCGGTCGTGTATCTGCCCTTCGGGTTCACTTGTCCCCGTCGGTTATGTATATGACCTCGTCCGGCGGGACCAGGCCCAGCAGTTCCTTCGCGAACTTTTTGACGTAGTTCTCGTCCATCGGGGATGAGATGTAATAGTTCAGCTCGTCGATGCGTCCGTCGAGCTTCTCGAGGTTCTTCTCGAGTATCTCCTTCTGCTGAAGTAGCCGCGTGTAGTCCATGAACATCTTGAAGGATATTATAACAAGGAACAGCACGATTATGACGGCGGAGATCTTTATGAATATGCCGGCCTTGCCGAGGGGGGTGTCGTCCCCGGCGGCGGATGGCCTTGTCCTTCTGTCAGGCACGCCCTCACCTCCGTTTCCGTCAGCCGCCGGTCCGGGCGGGTCCGGCGTCCGCGGCCTGTCCCTCGTCGACGACCTCGTAGAGCTCGGACGCCCCGTCCTTGCCTACGGTCTCGGCGACCTTCAGCACACGCACGGTCAGCGGCCTGCGCCCGAAGCCGATCGTGATGAGGTCGCCGGGCTTCACCTCGTAAGAGGCTCGCGCCGTGCGGCCGTTGACAGTGACCCGCTCGCCGTCGCAGGCCTCGTTGGCGACGGTGCGGCGCTTTATGATGCGGGATACCTTCAGATACTTGTCAAGTCTCATTGCTGCAGTCCTCCGCGGCAGGTCCGGCAAAGCCGGAGTAAAAGCCCCTGATCGCGTCGATCAGTCCGTCGCAGGTGCCCCTGCTGAGGTATTCGTAAGGATATTTGGGATTGTAATACCTCTTGATGGCCGCCCCGTCCGCGGCGTCGCCGCGCACGAACTTCGCGACGGCTCCCGCGCCCACGGCAATGATGGAATGGATCTCCTCCATCATGTAGATGTTGTACCTGCCCTCCCTGCCCGGCACGGAGAAACCTACGTTCTCGTAGTTGCCGACGGTGTTCTTCTGGCGGTACATATAATAGGGGATGTATCCGGCCTGGCGGAGCTTGATCTGCGAGTAGTCCACGCACTTTCCGGCGTCTCCGCCCCTCATCGAGTAGAGGTTGTCCGTCTGGCGGAACTGCGACGAGCGCTTTATGCAGAAGGTGTGGACCGTGACGTTGCCCGGGTGCAGGGCGATGATCCCGTCCACAGACTGGGAGAAGCGGGTGAAGTTGTCGCCCGGCAGACCGGCGATGAGGTCGGTGTTTATGGTCCCTATGCCGGCGTCCGACGCCAGCTCGTAAACCCTGAAGAAATCGTCTACGGTATGGTGACGTCCGATGCCCTCCAGCACCTCGGGGCAGAGGGTCTGCGGGTTGACGCTTATGCGGTCGACGCCGAACGAGCGGAGTATGTCCAGCTTTTCTCTTGTGATAGTGTCCGGGCGGCCGGACTCGAAGGTGAACTCCTCGGGCTCTGCCCCTCCGAGGCCCTCTCTCAGCACTGACAGTATCCTGACTATCTGCTCCGGCTCGAGCACGGTCGGAGTCCCCCCGCCGAAGTAGACGGTCTTGACGTTCAGTCCGTAGCTGCGGATCTCGCCGCATATGCGGACGATGTCGGCGCACAGCCGGTCGACGTAATCCGGGATGAGGGACAGCAGGCGCTTAGACGTGTACGAGACGAACGAGCAGTAGGCGCATCTGGTCGGACAGAACGGGATCGAGACGTAGATGCTGCAGTCGCGGGGATCCGGTCTGCCGACGATGCGCTGCTCGTTGAGCGCGACGTCGGTGGCAAGCACGGCCTTCTTCGGGAAGACCATGTAGTCCATGACGAGCGTCTTCCTGACGCGGGTCTTGCTGAGTCCCTTTTTGAGCAGCTCGGTGGCGACCTTTGCCGGCCTCACGCCGGTGAGTATTCCCCATGACGGGCGGTATTCCATGAGCTCGCCGAGCGCGGCTATGACGGCCTCGCCGACGGCCTGCTTGCCGCACCGCTCGACGGAAGAAGGATCGGACAGGGCCCTCTCCTTTTCGGCCCTTGCGGTCCTCCCCTCGTACGCGGCCTCGGCGCACGCCCGGAACACCTCTCCCTCTGACGTCAGCGAGACCGAGAGCTCGGGCACGCCCGGGCCGGGCTGCTCGAATGACGGGAACGATGCGCCCGGGAAGAACACCATACACAGCGTCTGGACGTAATATCTGTTGATATCGCCTTCTATGTGAAGTATCATTGTGAGAATCCTCTTGAGACCGTGTGCACGTTCCTGAGAGCGCGCAGTCTCGATACAATGGAATTAAAGTGGTCCGTGTTCTTGCACGCTACCTTGACGGAGACGGATACCGTCCCGTCCTGACGGTGCATCGAGTTTATCTGAAGGATGGCGACGCGCATGTCGGCCAGCGCGCTCGTGATATCGGCTATGACGGTGTACGAATCGGATGCCACTATGCGGATGTTGGACTCGTAGACGCCCGCCGCGGCTGACGAGGCGTTCTCCCACTCGACCCTGACCCATCTGTCGGCCCGCTCGGGCACCTGCAGTCCGTTGCGGACGTTGGGGCAGTCGAGCTTGTGGACGGAGATCCCGAAGCCTTTTGTAATGAAGCCGATGATCGGGTCCCCGGGGAGCGGTGTGCAGCACTTCGCGAACTTGACGGCGCACCCCGCGGCCCCGTCCACTATGACGCCGCTGTCGGTGCGTATGTTCTTCGGCTTCGATGTGACCACGTCCTCCGTGGTCATGGGTACCTCGGGCTCCTCGGGCCTCACCTGGCGGTCGAACTCGTCGCGCAGCTTGGCTATGAGCTTGGTGAGCGGTATCCCTCCGTAGCCGATAGTGTTGAACATGTCCTCGGCGTTGGAGAAGCCGTTGCGCCCGGCCACGGCCTCGCAGACCGCGTTCAGCTGGGCGTCCGTGAAGGGCCGTCCGGACTTGCGCAGCTCGGTCTCTATGGCGGCGCGCCCGACCTGGATGTTCTCCGCCCTCTTCTCCTTCTTGAACCAGGCGCGGATCTTCGTGCGCGCCTCCGAGGTCCGTACGATGTTCAGCCAGTCGCGGCTCGGCCCCTTGGACGCCGACGAGGTGATGATCTCGACGATCTCGCCGTTCTGCGGGACGCGGTCGATGGGCACTATCATCCCGTTTATCTTGGCGCCGACCATCTTGTTGCCGACGGCGGAATGGATGCTGTAGGCGAAGTCAATGACCGTCGAGCCGTAAGGCAGGGCGATGACGTCGCCCTTGGGAGTGAACACGTAGGTCTCGTCGTGGAAGACGTCGGTCTTGAGCGCCGCCAGGAACTCGTCGGGGTCGCGGGTGGCGTCCTCGGTCTCGATCAGCTTTGCTATCCATTCGAGCCTCTTGTCGAGCTCCGCGCCGCTCTGCTCGCCCGTCTTGTACTTCCAGTGGGCGGCCAGACCGTACTCGGCTATCTCGTGCATCTCGCGCGTGCGGATCTGGACCTCGAACGGTATGCCGTCGCGGCCTATGACCGTCGTATGGAGCGAGCGGTACATGTTGGGCTTCGGTGTGGATATGTAGTCCTTGAAGCGGCCGGGGATCGAGTTGAAGAGCTCGTGGATGATGCCGAGGACGGTGTAGCACTCGAGCTCCGTCTCGACTATTATGCGCAGGGCGTAGAAGTCGTAGATCTCGTCGAAGCTCTTGTTCTGGGTATACATCTTCTTGTAGATCGAGTATACCGTCTTTATGCGCCCCTCGAGCGAGAACCTGATCCCGTATTCGGTCAGCTTGGTGTCGACGAACGACCGCACGCTGTCGATGAAGTCCCTGTGGTTGCCGTATTTCTTTTCTATGTCGTCCCTGACCTCGCGGTAGCCTATGGGGTCGAGGTACAGCAGGCCGAGGTTCTCGAGTTCCTGCTTGACCTTCTGCATGCCGAGCCTGTGGGCCAGCGGCGCGTAGACCTGCATGGTCTCGAGGGCGATGATCCTCTGCTTGTTCTCGGGCTTGGCACCGAGAGTCCGCATGTTGTGCAGGCGGTCGCAGAGCTTTATGAAGATGACACGTATGTCCCGGGACATGGCCAGGAGCATCTTGCGCAGGTTCTCGATGTGCTCCTCTTCCTTGTCCTCGACCGATAGCGCGACGATCTTCGTAAGGCCGTCCACCAGCATGGCGACGGTCTTGCCGAACTGCTTCTCGAGCTCTGTCAGGTTCGTGCGGTCTGCGCAGTCCTCGACAGTGTCGTGCAGCAGGGCGGCGCAAATGGAATCAGTGTCCAGGTGCAGGCCCGCGACTATCTCGGCCACGGCCAGCGGGTGCGATATGTAAGGCTCGCCGCTGTCGCGGAACTGGCCCTCGTGGAGCGCCGAGGCGTACTCGAACGCGCGGCGGATCTTCTCGGTGTTGTACTGGCTGCCGGAGGCGTCGAGTATGGTTATGAGTTTTTCGAACCGTTCCAGGATCTCGCGGGACCGGACGGCCGTTGCGTCGTCTGACATGTGCGCCTCCGTATCAGGTGTCCCCGCACTGCGCCCTGAGGTTGCGGAGCAGCACCGAGGATTCGAGATCGACCTTGACCGGATGGCTCACCCTCACGACCGACACGTAGTCCTGGGGGAGGGCCCATTCGCTGGCCTGGGAATCGGGGACGCAGGGATACTGGCTGACCTTCAGCAGATCGAGCTCCGCGAAGATGGCCAGCAGCAGCTTGTATTTCACGTAGTTTATCTTCCGGTCCGCCGGGAAGCGCCTGTTCATCAGGAACATGATGTACTGGTCGCTGAAGGAGTCCCTCCCTCCGCGGATGAGATCGTTCACGACGCCGTAGAAGTTGACAAAGTCGGTCCGGTCGGGCAGATAGCGGTCCGACTGGGAAAAGACGGCGCCGGCCATGAGCTCGGCCACCTTCCTGCGGTCCTCCACCCTCTGGCGGAAGAATCTGGTCGAGAAGCTCATGTCCTGAAGAATGAGCTGGGCGGAGGTCTCGCCCATGTACCTGTTCACGCTGAGCGTGAACAGCAGGTCGACGGAATCGTCCTGGTCGTAGTTGAGCGAGGCCGGAGACATGCCGAAGAAGATGGCCTGAAAGCGGAGGCCGTCCTTCTCGACGAGGATCTTGGTGTGCTTGCCGTCGCTGATCGGCCGCAGCGATACCACCCGCGCGTCCCTGAGTATGAACACAGGGGGCGGATTGCCGGTCCCGCAGGGCTCCATGAGCTTCTTTATGTTCTCGGCAAGGTCCAGCGTGATCTGCGAGGCGGATATCTCCATGTCGGCCTCGTACGTCACGGTGAAGTCGAGGTCTCCGAACTGGGACCTCGCGTATTCGTTCAGCCTGCGGCGGAACTCGGGCAGGTTGCCGCGCGTCACCGAGAGGCCGGCGGCAAGCTCGTGCCCGCCGTAGCGCAGCAGCAGCCCGTCGCAGTACGACAGGGCCGAAACCAGATTCATGCCCTTGACCGAGCGCCCGGAGCCCTTGCCGACGTCGAGCGGCGACGGCAGCCCCGGCGTCCTCATGCCCTCGAAGGTGACGAGGATGGTCGGTTTTGCGTATTTTTCCGTCAGCCTCGACGCGACGATGCCTATGACGCCCTGGCGCCATTTGTCGTCGTCGAGCACTATGACGCTGTCGTCGAAGAAGGACTCGTCCTCCTGTATCCTGGCTATTGCCTCGGAGGCTATCCTGTTCTCCTCCATCTGGCGGGACAGGTTGATCTCGCACAGCTGGGCGGCGATCTCGGAGGCCTCGTCGTCGCTCTCTGACAGCAGGAGCTCGACGGCCAGAGACGCGTTGTCCATGCGGCCGGCGGCGTTGAGTCTCGGGGCGATGGTGAAGCCTATGAAGCTGGCCGTTATATCGCGGCTCTGCTCCTTCTTCCTGGATGAGGCCTCGATGAGGGCGGCGATGCCCTTGCGGGGCGACGACTGGATCTTCTTCAGACCGAACGACACGAGCATCCGGTTCTCGTCTACGACCGGCATGACGTCCGCGACGGTTCCTATGGCGACGAGGTCGGCGTACTTCAGCAGCACGGCACGTTCGGCCTCGAAGCGGTCCCTGCCTTCGGCGTCCGCGCGGTCCATCTCGAGGGCGGAGATCAGCTTGTATGTGACTCCCACCCCGGCAAGTTCGCGGAAGGGGTATGTGTCGCCCGGCCTGTGCGGGTTGACGATGGCCACCGCGGGGGGAAGCTCGGGGCGGCACTCGTGGTGATCCGTCACGACGGTGTCGATGCCCAGCGAGGCCGCGTATTCGATCTCCTCAATGGATGTGGTCCCCGTGTCGACGGTTATGATGAGGGTTACGCCCCGCTCGGCCAGGCGGTCGACCGACTCGCGGCTCATGCCGTAGCCGTCTGCCCTCATGGGGATGTAGTAGCCGGCATGCACGCCGCGCGACACCAGATAAAGATAGAGCGCGCTGACGGAGGTGACGCCGTCGACGTCGTAGTCGCCGAAGATGGCGACCTTCTCGCGGCTGTCCCCTATGGCTCTCTTTATGCGGGCGACGGCCCTGTCCATGTCGGTGAGCAGGAAGGGGTCCCTGCCCGAGATGTAGTTGTTGTGGATGAAGGCCGCGGCGGCCTCGACCGAGCCGCAGCCGCGGTCGAACATGAGTTCGGCCAGGCACGTAGGAATGTTGAACTGGGCCGCTATCCTGCCCGTTATCTTTTCTCTCTCGGCCCTGTCTGCGTCCGGGAAGGCCGGTTCCCGCAATACCCATCTTTTCTTTTTTTCATTCGAATTCATAACTCGAGTCACAATCACTTTCACATGTACATATTATCATTAAAAATGAACAGTCACAAAACTCCCGTCCGGCCGGGCCGGAAGGGCAAAACATACCGGCGCCGCGTTCAGCTGCCTGCGGTACCGTTCCCGCCGGCCGGGACGCCGTCCTCGTTTGCCGGGGCGGCGTCACTCCCAGCGGACCCGTCGGGTCCGACGGGCGCGGAGGATACTATCCCGGTTATCTCGGCGTCGCAGCGCCTCTTTCCCGCCGAGCGGGAGTAGACCGACACCCCCAGCATGCACAGCGAGAGAGCGCCGAAGGCGGCCAGAAGCGCAAGGGATTCCCTTATCACGCCGCAAAGAGCGAAATAGACCCCGATAGATACGGCCACGGGGAGGATGAAAACCAGAAAACAGTAAAAAAGAATGACGCCCGAGCGGCTCTCGACGGTAACGCTGTCGCCGGGCTTCGCACCGACGGTGTTGATGGCGCGGGTCCTGGCGGTCTTGCCGCCGCCCCCCATGAGGGTGCAGGCCGAGCAGCCGCCGTCGCCGGTCTGTTTGTGGCAGCCCTCGCAGGCAGACATGCGGCCGGTCTCGACCGTTGCGAAATCGCCGTCGACGCTGACGACGGTGGCCCTGGATGTCACGGTCAGCCTCCCGTTATGCCGTCCACGGCTCCTTCGCCGGTCTGCGGCGAGCCGCCTGTCGGCTCAGCCGGTTCGGTGACGGGCTCGGGTCCGGTCTCGGGCGGCTGCTCGGTGTCGGGCGGCTGCTCGGTGTCGGGCGGCTGCTCGGTGTCGGGGACGACGGGGACGAAGGTGACGGTCACGGTGACCGTCCCGGGATCGTTGACGATGCCGACTCCGGCCGGCAGCTTTATCGCGGACGTGGGCACGTTCACGGGCCCCGTCTCGGTGCCTGTGACCGTGTATATTACAAGGTTGCCGATGGACGAGATCAGCGAGGCCTCGCCCTCGAGCTTCAGCGAGGCGGGCGACACCGTCACCGACTCTATCTGCGAGCGGTCGGCGTCGGCGGCGTAGGCGACCTCGAGCGGGCGCACCGTGGACGTCATTATCTGAACGTTGACGTTGACGTTCTCGCGGTCCATGGAGAGGTACTGGCTCTCGACGGGGCGACCCTCTGAGTCGACGGGCGTGAGCTCGGCGTTGTGGACGAAGCTCGTGGTGATCCACTGGCCGGAGAGGTTGAGGTCGGCCCTGACCTCGGCGATCTTAGACACGACAGCCGCGGGTCCGGTGACACTGACTGACCCGACCTCGGAAGTGATGGAGCCGAACGAGAACGACGTCGGCATGGAGAAGGCCGACGGGCGGCAAGTGACGTCTATGTCCCTGGTTATTCGCTCGTCGGTGTAGATCACGATGCCGGTCGGCGAGTATGACTTCAGCGACACCGACGCCGGCACGCTGACCTTGACCGGGACGGTCTGCTTGCCGGTCTCCCTGAGGCCGGAGACGTCGATGTAGGCTATGAAGTCGGAGGATGACAGCTGGGATATGTCCTTGCGCGAGCCCGACACGGTCACGCTGAGCTTGCCCTCGCTGATGTCGTAGATCGACAGGTTGGTATTCTCTGCCAGGGTGTCCGTACCCTCGACCTTGATCTCGATGAGGGTGAAGGTCTTCTCGGAGGTCTCGCTGGTCACGCTTATAACGTAGAGCCAGATCACGAAGGCAAGGACGAGACAGATGATCCTGGGGATGATATAAAGGTTCTTCTTTTCGGCCGCTTCCCCGCCGCGGTCTCTCTGCGCGTCCTTCATCACTTGTCCTCCGGTTTTTCGCTGTTCCTGCGCGTGCCTATGCCCCTGATGCCCTTGCCTATGCGCTGGACCGCGCCGGTCTCGGCGATCATGTAGTCGGTGATAAGGGCCCTGAGCGAGACCGAGTTGTAGTTGCGCGTGAGTTCGCCGTTCATGGCGGCTGATATGGTGCCGGTCTCCTCGGAGACGACGATCACCAGGGCGTCGCTCTGCTCGGACAGGCCGAGGGCGGCGCGGTGGCGCGTACCGAGCTCCTTGTTGACGTCAGCCAGCGAGAGCGGCAGGTAGCAGCCGGCGGCGTGGAGCTTGTTGTCGCGTATTATCACGGCTCCGTCGTGCAGCGGGGCCTTGTCGAAGAAGATGTTGCAGAGCAGCTCGGAGGACAGCTCGGCGTTCACTATGACGCCCTGGGACAGGTAGTCGCCGAGCTTGGTCTCGCGCTCGATGACGATGAGCGCTCCGACCTTGCTGCCGGAGAGCTTGCCCGCGGTCTCGGCGACCACGGAGGCCATCTGCTCGGTCTCGCGGATGTCGGCCTCGCTGACCGGTCTGAAGTTCTTCAGCGATGTCGTGCCGACCCGCTCGAGACCCGCCCTCAGGTCGGCCTGGAAGATCACGATGAACGCGATAAGGCCCACCTGATAAAAGTTCTGGAGGATGTACCTGATGGCCCTCATGTTGAAGATCACGCTGAGGAGCAGCACAGCTATGACCAGACCGAGACCGACCGCAAGCGTGCCGGCGCGCCTGGCCCTGATGAACCTGTATATATAGAACAGGAACACGGACAGCAGAAGGATGTCGACGATGTCCACCAGAGTGATGGATCTCACCGACGTAAGGAAGTTCTCGCCGAAGACCTCCCTGAAAAAATCGCCTACTCCGGAAAATTGATCAAACATGGCCACTACCCCAGTTTATAGTTATAATTATTTTATCACATTCGCGCGCGCTTTTCAATACCGCGGCTTAATATATATTATTAAATATCGTGCGCGGGCGCTATCCCCTGCTCCGGGGCGGAAGAAACAAAAAAGGCCGGTCCTCTCAGTGGATCAGAGAACCGGCCGGTCGGGATCGCGTATGACAGTCTCCGTCTTATGCGGGACGGCGCCGGGCGCCCGCTAGCGGTCCTCCCTGAAGTAGGAGAGCCCCAGCGATGCGGGAGGCTGGTTGTCCCTGCGGTTGAGCAGGCGTATGACTATCAGCACAAGGACCGTGATGAGATACGGCACCATGCCGAAGAGCTTGAGCTGGTTGAACGAGAGCGGCAGATAGGCCGACAGGACGTAGAGACCTCCGAAGAGGATCGAGCCGAAGATCGAGAGCACGGGCTTCCACATGGTGGCGATGACCAGCGCCACGGCCATCCAGCCGAAGGTGTCTATGGCAGCCTCCGAGAAGGTCGTGCCGTTCGACTTGTCCATCACGTAATACAGCCCTCCGAGGCCGGCGACAGCGCTGCCTATGAGCACGAAGGCGTACTTGAAGGCCGAGACGTTGATGCCAACCGCGTCAGCCGTGGCGGGGTTCTCGCCGACGGCCCTGAGAGCCAGTCCCGTGCGGGTCTTCCTGAGGAAGAACGAGGCGCAGACGGCTATGATAATGCCCAGGTAGACCAGTATTCCGTGAGAGAGGAAGATCCTGCCGAAGGCCCCGCTTCCGGAGTAGCCGAACAGGTTCTTGAAGTAGCGGCTGGCCCCGTGGAAGACTATGTCGTTGTTGATCTTCTTCGAGAAGAACCGGAGCACGCCCACGCCGAAGGTGGTGAGCGCCAGGCCCGCGATGTTCTGGTTGGTGTTGAGAGTTACCGTAAGGAAGGCGTATATCAGACCGGCCGCCGCGGCGAACACCATCGCCAGCAGGACGGATACGGTAACGAAGACCCAGCCGGGCGAGGCCGCGGCGTCTGTGGCTCCGGCGCTGCAGATCCAGACGCCCAGGCCGCCGCCGAGCGCGCCGCAGCACATGATCCCGGGTATACCGAGGTTGAGATTGCCGGCCTTTTCCGTGAGAGTCTCGCCGACGCAGCCGAAGAGGAACACGGTGCCCATGGCGATGGCGTCGGTCAGTATGTTGACTATGTTGATACCGCCCAGCATCAGGCAGTCCCCCCTTTCTCTTCACTCTGTTTCTCGCGGACGCGGAAGACCTTTCTTCCGCGGTCGGTGAGCTGCACGTTGTACCTGATGAAGAACTCGGACGCCATCACGAAGAAGAAGACGATGCCGACCGTTATGGAGGCAAAGTCGTTGCTGCCCAGCCTCAGCGAGGCCGCCGCGTACTCGGTGCCCGATGTCAGGAACATGACGAGGAACGACACAAGGGCCATGACAGGAGGATCGAAATTAGCCAGCCAGGCGACAAGTATGGCGGTGAAGCCCTTGCCGCCGACCGAGGCGTTGACCGTGTGCTCGATGGAGCCCGCGTAGAGCGCCCCCATTATGCCGCACATGAGGCCGGACAGGGCCAGGGTCCTTATGATGACTTTCCTGACGTTGATGCCGACGTACCTGGCCGTGTTGACGCTCTCGCCGACAAGGGCGGTCTCGAAGCCGTGCTTGGTATACTTCATGTAGACCGTCATGAAGACCGTCATCAGGGCGACGACCAGCACCGACGGGAAGTATTTGTTGATTATGTTCGGGAACCAGCCGGCGTGCGAGAACAGGTTGACGATGCCCAGCGTCCCCGAGCCGCTCTTGTCCCACACGAAGACCATGTAGTCCACGAGGCCGATCGCCACGTAGTTCATCATAAGCGTGAACAGCGTCTCGTTCGTGTCGAAGAATGCCTTGAACACCGCCGGTATCAGGGCGAACACCACCGAGGCCGCGACCGAGGCCGCTATGATGAGGATTATGACCAGCCAGTCGGGCAACGCGCCCGAGAGGAACTTCATGCAGGCGATGCCGGCAAGGCAGCCCACGAGCACCTGACCGTTCGCGCCCATGTTGAAATACTTCATTTTGAAGGCCGGGACCACCGCCAGGGCGAAGCCCAGCAGCACGGCCGTGTTCTGGAGCAGCGTCCATATGTCTATGAACGGCCCCTTGAAGATCGCCGCGTAGATCTCCAGCGGGTTCTTCCTGACGAGCAGGACCCCGAGCAGTCCCGTCAGCAGCATGGCGGCAAGGACGGCCGCGGCGCGGTAGAGCAGCCCCTTCCACACAGGCAGGGCGTTGTTCTTGCTCACATGGAACAGAGGCTCTCGGACCGGTCTCTGTTTCTGCATATTCTTTCCGGTCATCAGTCCGAGTCCGCCTCCCCTCTGTCGGCTCCGGGCCGGCGCCCGACGTCCGCCCACTCGTCCGGCGAGAGGGCCGAGTCGCTGGCTATCCCGAAGTGCTTGTCCTTCTGTTCCCTCGTAAGATCGACCGCGCCGGTCATCATGAGTCCGAGCTCGTCCTTGGTCACCTTGGACGCGTGGACGATGCCCATGACCCTGCCGTGGCAGAGGACCATGATCTTGTCGCAGAGGGCAAGCATGACGTCAAGATCCTCTCCCACGAAAAGAATGCCGACGCCGCGCTTCTTCTGTTCGTTGAGGATGTCGTATATGAGGTACGAGGAGTTGATGTCGAGGCCCCGCACCGGATAGGCCGTCACTATGACGTTCGGCCCGGATTCGATCTCGCGCCCGACCAGCACCTTCTGGACGTTGCCTCCCGACAGGCGCCGCACAGGCGTCTCGGTGGACGGCGTCACGATGTCCAGGCGCTTTATCAGGGCCTCCGCCCTGCTCCTTGCGCTGCGGCGGTCAACGAAAGGCGTCGAGCCTTCGGAGTAGGTCTTGAGCATCATGTTGTCGGTTATTGAGAACGACGGCGCCAGGCCCATCCCGAGACGGTCCTCGGGGATGAAGCTCATGGAGACGCCCTTCTCGATGATCTCCCTGGGCGGCAGGCCGACGATGGACTCGCCCTTGTGTATTATGGCGCCGGACTCTATCGGCCGGAGGCCGGCGATGGCCTCGCAGAGCTCCTTCTGGCCGCAGCCGGTGATGCCGGCGACGCCCAGCAGCTCGCCGCCGCGGATGTAGAAGCTCACCCCGTCGATGGCCAGGCTGCCGTCGTCGGCCCGGATGCTCAGGTCGCGGATCTCGAGCAGCGGGCTCTTCTTCTCGATCTGAACGCGGTTTATCTCAAGATCTATCTTCTGGCCGACCATCATCTCCGTCAGCTGCTTCTCGTCGGTCTCGGCCGTGTTCACGGTACCGATGTACGCGCCCTTGCGCAGGATGGATACGCGGTCGGATATCTCCATGACCTCGTTCAGCTTGTGGGTGATTATTATGATAGACTTGCCGTCCGCCTTCATGTTGCGCAGGATGGCAAAGAGTTTTTCGATCTCCTGGGGCGTAAGGACCGCCGTCGGTTCGTCGAGTATGAGTATGTCCGCTCCGCGGAAGATGATCTTTATGATCTCGACCGTCTGCTTCTCCGAGACGGACATCTCGTGGACCCGCTTTTTGGGGTCTATCTCGAAACCGTATCTTGCGGCGATCTCGCCTACGCGGGCGTTGACCCGCCTCATGTCGTATTTCTCCGCAGTGCCGAGGATTATGTTCTCGGCGGCGGTGAAGGTATCCACCAGTTTGAAATGCTGATGGATCATGCCTATGCCGTATCCGAAGGCCTCCCTCGGGGAACTGATGACCGCCCTCTCCCCGTGGACGAAGATGTCGCCCGCGTCAGGGTAATAGATGCCGGAGATCATGTTCATGAGGGTCGTCTTGCCCGAGCCGTTCTCGCCGAGGAGGGCCAGGATCTCGCCCTCGTACAGAGAGAGGCTTATGTCCCTGTTGGCCCGTATCATTCCGAAATGCTTCGATATGCCTCGAAGCTCCAGCGCGATCTTCTTTTCCAAAAGTGTGCTCCGATCTCTGAATTGTAAAAAGCCGTGTGCGATGTGTGCCGGAAAAACAAATTGTGGCAAAGCGGAGCCGGAGCTCCGCTTTGCCGGAACGGTCGCGGATCTGTGGTATCAGTATTTCTCGTCGCCGATGATGGAGATGCCGTCGATCTTGATGTTGAAGTACGGGGCGGAACGGTACTCGGATTCATGGAAGTAGCCGTCCTTAATGGCCTCTGTGTCGGGCGTGTACTTGTCGTCGGTGTCGACGTCGGCCTTGTAGGTGGTCAGGGTCTGTCCGCCGACGGTGAACTTGGAGGTGTCGAACACGTGGAGGGTGCCGGCCTTGAGAGCGGCCTTGGCGCTGTCGATGGCCTCCTGGGTGCCGGCAGCGGCGTTCTTGGAGAGGTCGAGAAGGACTACGGAGCCGGTGTCGATGGTGCCGGTCCAGTCTTTGTCGATGACCTTGCCCTCGATGGTGCAGTTGATCATGTACTTGAAGTAGGGAGCCCAGTCGATCTTGGAGGAGACGATATAGGTGTTGGGACCCTGGCTCTCGGTGCTGCCGTTATAGGAGATGTTGGGGACCTTGGCCTCTTCGCAGGCGTTGGGGGCTCCGTAGGAGTCGGCGTGCTGGGAGATGAGGACGCACTTGTCGGTCTCGATGAGCGCCTTGGCGGCGGAGTACTCGGTATCGGTGTCGTACCAGGAACCGGTGAACCTGACCTTCATAGTGGCGGACGGAACGACGGAGCGGACGCCGAGGAAGAAGGAGGTGTATCCGGACATGACCTCGGCGTAGGTGTAGGCGCCGACGTAGCCGACGATGGCCTGCTCGGCGGTGATCTTGCCGCTGTCGATCATTTCCTTGAGCTTCATTCCGGCGGCGATGCCGGCGAGGTATCTGCCCTCATAGATGGCGGCGAAGGCGTTGGAGAAGTTGTCGAGCTTGGCGGTGTGGGCCATAGTGCCGGTGGCGTGGCAGAACTTCACTTTCGGGAATTCCTGGGCGGCCTGGAGCAGGAAGGCCTCGTGTCCGAAGGAGTCGGCGAAGATGACGTCGCAGCCGTCCTTGACCATCTGCTTCGCGGTGTCGTAGCACTGGCTGGTCTCTTCGATGGAGGTGGAGAGCACGAGCTGCTCCTCCTTGATGCCGAGATCCTGCAGGGCTCTCTTCATCGACTCGATGAAGTTCTTGTCGTAGGTGGAGGAATCGTCGTGCAGCGTGATGAGACCGATCTTGATGTTCTCTTTCGTAATGGTCTTGCTGGTGCTGCAGGACACGACGGAGAGAGCAAGAGACAGGATCATGCATACGACGAGGATCGCGGAAAGAATCTTTTTCATAATTCTTACTCCTTTTTATATGATTGAATTCACAGCAAAAGAAACGGGCCCGGATGATCCCGGGTCCCGAAACAAGACCGCCCCGTCGTCAAACGAAGCAAGAACCAACTTATAGTCGGACTGTTTACGGAAGCCCGGTAGAGACTCTCTGACCATATCTCAGAAATTATATAAGTATGCGTATTCGTATTACGGACTCATTATAGCACAAATACCGTTTTTGTCAATAGATTTTTCCGAAAAAACGGACCTCTGATTCGCCGCTGAGGCGGCGTCTCCGAGCGTGAGTTTCAGTGCGCCGGCGTTGACCGCCGCGGTCCCGCGCTTCATCACGGACAGCGCCTCCGGGTCGTACGGCACCGCATAGGCCGGCAGTTCGGGGCTGCGGTAGACCGTGAGCTCATCCCCGAAGACCGGGGACAGCGGGGCCGTCCTGGGCACCGGCCCGTGCACTCCGAGGACGGCAATGTCGTACCTCTCCCCTTCCAGAAACATCCGCCGTACCTCGGGCGACTCCCACGCCGAGCAGCCGCAATAGAGCAGCGACCTGCAGCCGCGGCAGAGGGAAAAGCAGACGCAGGGGTGCGACGAGCGCGAGATCCCGCACGGTCCGGAGAATCTGAGGACGGCGTCGCCGAGGACGGTGAGCTCTCGCCACGGATCGTAGACCGTAAGCGGGACGCCGTTCGACCGGCAGACCTCCGCAAGTTTCAGGAGACAGGCGATGTCCTCTGCCGTCGCGGGCTCGGGCGCCCAGACGCTCCTGACCATGTTGGCCGCGGTGAAGTAGCTCACCGCCGGCGCGTGCCTCGAATGGTAGTGCGTAAGGATGAGCGCGCCGATCTCGGTGGCGCCTCCGGAGCGGGCGTCGCCGAGCGCCTCCCTGAGGGCTGAAGACGAGCCCGACGACATGTCTATGACCGCGGCGCTTCTGCCGCGGAAGACGGCCGCGGTCTCGCTGCCGCCGGGGGAGCCGTCGCCGCCCCTTATCACGACCGTGGTCCCCGGAACGAGCGAGGCTGTGATGAACAGGCACGCCGCGAAGACGGCTGCCCCCGCCGCCGCGGGAAAAACAATGAGCCATTTCCTCCTCAGCCGGAGAATGAGCATGGCGGCGGTGCAGACCGTGACGGGGACAAGGATGTACGGGACGAACGGGTATCTCAGCGACAGCACGACGCCGCGGAGCGAGGATATGCGCGAGGTCATCCTTATGAAGGCAGTGCACAGCAGCCTCGCGTAATAGGCGAACATGCCGCCGAGGAAAGGCAGACGCAGGCAGACGAGGCTGAGCACCGAGAGGATCATGATCCCGAAGGCGACGGGCGGCAGCACAACGTTTGCCGGGAAGGACGCTAGCGAGATCTCGCCGAAGGAGAGGGCGACCGGGAGCAGAGTGAACACGTTCACCGCCGCGCAGCAGGCGGCGGCAACGGCGGTCCTGTCGACGGCGGCGTCCAGGACGCCGAAAAGGCGCGCGGCCCTTCTGCCCCCGGCGCGGCCCCTGAACAGCCGCAGTGTGAGGTCCCTGCGGGAGCGCAGGACCCTGAGACGCGACGACATGAGTCCCCCGAGAGTCGTCATGCCGAGTGTGGCGCACACGGTCAGCACGAAACTTATGTCAGCGCACGAGGCGGGACTTGCGAACAGGATCCCGGATACGGCCGCGGCCAGCGACGACAGTCCGTCGGGCGAGGCTCCCGACAGGAAGCCGGCGTAGGCAAGCGCCAGCATGGCCGCCGAACGGACGGCGCTGAGCGGAAAGCCGAGTATGAACAGATAAAACAGGGCAGCCGACGACACTGCAAAGATCCTGAGGTTCTTCCCCGCCCCCAGCGCGGCAAGGAGCTTCTCCAGCAGCCCCGATATGACCGCAAGATGCATGCCGCTGACGGCAAGCAGGTGCGACACTCCCGAGCGGCGGCAGTCGCGGGTGACGAGCGGACCGGGATCTCCGTCGGCAAGCAGGATCTTTGCCGCGAGCTCGCCCTCCTTACCGCCGAGCGCGCGCCTGAGTTCCGTCGAGAGCCTCCTGCCGATCCTGCCGGCCGTCACGGACGGCGAGGAGCCGCCGCCTGTTATATCGAGATCGTCGTAGGTCTCGGAGCTGACCAGGACGTCTGCGCCGCTGCCGAAGCTCCCGGCCTCCAGGCCGTCCGCGGGGGTTATCACCGTGCCGCCGACGGCAAAACGGCAGCCCTCGTACATATCCGCCGCGTAGGCGCAGCTGAGGACGGCGTCGGCCGAGACGGGCCTGCCGTCGACGGCGGTCAGCCTGACCCGGTACTCCGAGAGATAGGAATAGGCCCTCCCCTCCTCAGTTACGTACCCCTCGACCCGCCTGCCCCCGCCGCAGAGCTCCGCGGCCGTCTTCTCTGCGCGCGAGTAATAAAGCCCGCAGCGCAGACACATGCACAGGCAGACGCCAAGCCCCAGCAGGACCGAGAACAGCCTGTAGCCCGACCTCCTTTTCCCCGATATGAGCAGCGCGGCGGCGCCGATGACCAGCGTTGCCGCCGCCGCGGCCATGGCGGCGGCTCCTCCGAAATAGCGGGCCGCGACGGCCAGCATAACGCATACGGCGGCGCAGACGGCCGCCGGCCTCCCCTTCAGTATCTCCAAGCGGACCTCCGGCAGTTTTTGACTATATTTTAACATATTTTTAACTTTTTGCAAGCGGTTTATTGCAAATTTATTAACTGCGTGCTATAATTGCCGCGATGGAGGCCTGGTATTGAAAAAAAAGAACAAAAAGAAAAAGGGCGTGCCCCCGGGCGCGCTCAGGGCGATACTCGGAGTGCTGGCCCTTGGCCTTGCCGCGGGCCACTATGCGGCAGTAGCGGGTCCGGCAGTCCGGCCGGGACCGTCGCCGGGCTGCGCCGAGTTCCGTTTCTTTTACGTCGGACAGGGGGACTGCGCGCTGATCACCGAGGGCGGATGCTCCATCCTCGTCGACGCCGGCCCCGACCGCTCCGAGGACACGGTAAGGAGCTGCCTCGACCCGCTGGCGGGCGGCGGGCTCACCGCCTGTTTCTTCACCCACTCGGACGAGGATCACATCGGAGGCGCCGACATGGTGCTGACCAGGTACGGGGCCGGGGCCGTTTACATGCCCGGAAGGCGCGACGACAATCCGTCCATGAGGCTGCTGTCGGCCGCCGCGGCGGCGCGCGGAACCGATATTACCGGGGTGAGCGGAGGGGACGTCATCATCATCGGCGGGCTGGAGGTCACGGTCCTGGCGCCCCTCAGCCTCGGAGAATACGACGCGAACGAGGAGTCGCTCGTTCTGAGGATAAGGCACGGCGCGGTCACGGCGGTGCTCGCGGCGGACGCCGGCCTCACCTCGGAGCACCTTATGATCCGGTACTGGGAGACGTCGGATCTGAAGTGCGACCTTCTGAAGGTGGCCCACCACGGCTCGGCCTCGTCGACCGGCCGCGAGTTCGTCGAACTGCTCTCCCCCGCTTACGCGGTGATCAGCTGCGGTAAGAACAACAGCTTCGGGCACCCGCACGCGACCGTCACGGCAAGGCTCGAAGCGGCGGGCAGCAGTGTCTTCCGGACGGACGTCGACGGCGACCTTCTGTTCGTATCCGACGGCCGGACCCTGACTCCTCCGGACTGATCTGCCGCGCCTGCTCCGGCATGCTTTCCGCATCTTTTTTGCCGCTCAAAAAACGCATCACGTGTTGACTTTACTCCGGATTTGTCTTATAATAGTCACGGAACCAAAAATATGAAAGGAAGCTTTCGGCATGGCAAAGAAGAAGAAGGAAGGCGGATTCTGGTCCGACTTCAAAAAATTCATCTCCCGCGGCAACGTCGTGGATATGGCCGTCGGCGTCGTCATCGGCGGAGCCTTCGGAAAAATCGTCACCGGTCTCGTCAATTACGTTATCAACCCGTGCGTCTCCCTGCTCACCGGCGGGGTCGACCTCGACAGCGTCAAAACGGTCCTTAAGGAGGCTGTTCCCGCCGACGAGGCTGCCGGTGTCGCCGCCGTCGACGAAGTGGCCATCCTCTGGGGCACGTGGATCCAGACCATACTTGACTTCATCATCGTCGCCCTCTGCATCTTCGCGGTCATAAGGATCATCAGCAGGACCAACGAGAAGATGCACGCCAAGGAGAACGCCGAAAAGGCAGCCGCCGAGGCAGCCGCCGCCGAACAGGCCGCGGTCGAAAAGGAAGCCGCCGAGAAGGCAGCCGCCGCGAGGGAGGCCGAGGACGCCGCCGTCCGCGCCGCCATCCTCGAGATACGCGACTCGCTGAAGAAGAACTGACCCGTGCAAAACGCGGCGCGGCATCGCAGATGCCGCGCCGACAGTTTTACTCACACGGAACAGCGCCCCGGACCGGTCCGGGGCGCTGTCGTTTTGCGATCAGCTCAGCCGAGGTTGCTTACAACGTCGAAGACGTACACCGCGAAGATGTAACCGCCCCTCGTGTAGGTCTGGGAGAGCGGAATGCCGTCGCCCCTCGAGGCGTAGTAGGCCGACGGATCGTAGACGATGAATGAGATCTTTGAGCTCACCTGCTCGTCCGGATCGGTGACTCCGGCCGCGACCATGTAATGGGTCGACGAGCCCTGCTGGAAACCGATTATTACGCCGGCGGGGTGCTCCTCGAGCAGCGACTTTATGAACTTCTTCGTCGGGGAGTAGTACTTCTTATAGCCGATCTCCTCGCCGTCCACCGTGAAGCGGCTGGCGATGTAGGACCACCTCACGTAGACGGGGTTGCCCGTCATGCGCTCGCTGACCGAGCTCACGCCGTAGTTGCCGGAGTTTGCCAGGGCGACCGTGTAAGGGTCGGCGGGAAGGCCGTTCGTCTGGCCTGAGCGCAGATCGTAGCCGGTCGTGAGGGTGGCGCCGAGGTTGTGGAGGACCATGGCGCAGGAGCATATGGTGCAGCCCGTCGTAAGCCAGCACGTGGAAGGATTGTCCTCGTACTCGAGGGCGAACACCCTGGTCCTTCCGTCCGCGTAGAACCTAAGTCCCTCGAGGTTCGTCCCGTCCCAGTTGCTGGCGGTGATGCTGTTCTGGCTGTACCAGGTGAAGCAGTCGGCGTCGACGACCTCGACCGATATGGTCACGCTGCAGCCGTCGGCCGACGCGGTGACGTCGGAGGTCCCGGCGGACAGCGCGCAGTAGTTCCCTCCCGGGCCGATGAGGAGGACGTCCTCATCGGAGGAGGTCCACACGATGTCCGAGGTGTCCGCGCTGTCGGGATACTTTCGGGCGTAGAAGGTGCCGGTCGAGTACAGCTTGACCCTGGTGTTGCTGAAGGCGGCCGTGAGCTTTTCGGTGCCGATCTTCTCGAGCACCCACAGCTGGGTCTGCCGGCCGGAGACGTAGTCCTCGAGGACGGCCATGTCGTTCTTCTCGGAGTCCCTGGCGTAGGAGGCGGCCAGCACCGCCCTTATGTTGTCGCCCGAGCTCGGAGCTATGGTGCAGACTCCGCCGGGCAGGAAGGTTATGTCGAAGCCGGTGAGGCCGGCGCCTCCGTCGGCGGGGACCTTGGACAGGCTGGTGCCTTCGGGAGTGAGCGACGGATAGCTCACGGCGTACTTCTCGTCCTCGCTCCGCGGGACGAGCTGCCACGAGTCGCCGCTGGCCCTGAGCCTGAAGTACTGGGCGGTCTCCCCGCTCTTCAGGGCCGTCAGACAGAGCTTGCCGGGGAGCTTCAGCGAGTAGTTGTAGGCAAACAGATACTTTCCGGTCCCGGCGTTCCGTATCGTATATATGCCGCCGTCCGCCAGATAGCCCGGATCTCCGGGCCGTTCGCCGGAGGACCGGTCGTACGCCGAGGCGGGGACCGCGGTTATAAGTATGATCAGCGCCAGTATGAGCGCCGGCGCGGTGAGGCGGCGTGCCGTCCCGCGCTGGGTTCCGGGTTCAGTCATGCGAGTTTCTGATCCTTTTTTTCATTTTTACAAGGTCGCGCAGCATGGCCGCCGAGTCCCGGAAGACCCTGACCTTGGACTGGCCGTAAGACTTCATGGCCGCCGGGACCTCGACGATCCGGTAGCCGAGCTTGTCGGCCCAGAGAATGAGCTCGTAATCGAAGGCGAACCTGTCGACCGTGCACCGCGGCACGACGTCCCGTATGAAATCGGCCCGGAAGCCCTTGCAGCCGCACTGGGAGTCGCTGAGCCTGACTCCCCCGGCGATATTAAGCACCTTTATGTACGCCCTTGACGCCAGCTTGCGCAGGGGCGGATAGGAGGCGTATCCCTCCTCCGAGAGCTGCCTCGAGCCTATTATCATTCCGGCCCCGGGATCTTTCAGATGGGCCTCGAAGAAGTCTCCGATGATCGCGGTCCCGTAGGCCAGGTCGGCGTCCGTGAACACGGCAAACCCGCCCTTCGACTCGGACAGCGCCCGCCTCACGGCAAAGCCCTTCCCGCGGTTCTCGGGGTAACCGGTCACCCTGACCGTCGGCAGCCCGAGGGCCTCGACGGCGCCGGCGCTGCCGTCGGTGCTACCGTCGTCGCAGAAAATGAGCTCGTACCTGTCTCGGTAGTATTCCTCGAGGTACTCGTACAGTCTCTGCGCGCTGCGGGCGATGACGGCCGCCTCGTTGTACATTGGGATGCATACGGACAGGTCTGTCATGACTCGACCTCCGTAAGCAGGCCGTGGAGGGCGTATCTGCCGTTAGTCGTGCCGGATATGCAGGTGGACAGGGTAAGGACGACGGAATCGCTCGAGAAGCTGAGCCCCTCTACGTGGAACAGCGAGCGGGCCTCCTCCTCGGCAAGCCAGTCGAGGAAGTCCTCGTCGCCGGCAAAGTAGACTCTGTAGTACTCGCCGGTGTCGACGGTCCTGTATATCGAGAACGGCGTGAAGGTGTAGATGCCGTCGAAGGTCGTCAGCTGTATGGTCTTTCCGTAGAAGTTCTCCTCTTTGAGCATGTCAACGACGTGGTGGAACATGCCTCCGTTGGAGAGGTTGTGGCCGTAGAGCACCAGGTTGCGGTTCCGCTCTATGGTGCGGGAGTTGCGGTAGTCGGCAAAGATCGTCCCGGACTTGAGGTTCTGGCGCTCGAAGCTGTAATGCAGGTAGTAGGAGTTGTCGGTCGTCTGGACCACCGGGAAGTTGATCTTGGTGCCGTCTATGTATATGTAGCCGTAAGTGTCGGAGTTCTGTGAGCGGAGGTTCTCGAGGAAGACGAGGATCTGCTGGAAGCGGAGGCTTCCGGTCCTCTGCTGGTACGTGGCCGCGGCGGGCCTGTAGGGCTCGGCGCCGTTCTCGGCGATCTCGGAATAGGATCTCATGGGCGAGGCCAGAGGGTCCACGTTCAGGTTGCGCACGAGGCCCGACCTGCTCCCCGACAGGGCGTTCAGGTAGTCCTGGGCGATGCCGTCGTACAGGTCGTCAGACTGGCGGTAGCTGGCCAGGATCAGCGCGATCTGATATATGCAGTAGACGAAGACGCAGAAGCACAGTACGGCAAACACCGTGCTGAGGGCGTCGGCGGCCTTCTTGCCGCCCTTTCCCCCAAGCGGTCCCTTCTTGTCCCTGGGCACCCTGCGCACCGGGGTGAAGTCCTCGGCGGTCGCGTGCTCGAGCGAATAAAGGAACGGGCTGTTGTCGGCGTTGGGCTCCTGGACCTCGAAGGAATCCAGGTAGTCGTCCACGTTATCCTGTTTTTTCTTGCGGAAAAAAAGCCCCATTGGCTACCCCTTGCTTGAATAAAAGCGCATATTTATTGTATTATACTACAGATCAGGGAAAAATGCAAGACCCGGTTTTAGGGGAATGAAGTGCCGCCTTCGGCGGCAATGAAGTTGCGCGCGCGGCGCGCAAATGAAGTGCCGCTGCGCGGCAGTGAAGCCGCGCGCGGCGCGCAAATGAAGGAATGAAGGCCGAGGGGATGCCCGTCTCACGGACATCCCCGTTTGCGTCACCGTTCCGTATTGCCTTCTCCGGGCACGGTCTTCAGCTCGAACCAGAACGACGAGCCCTGTCCCGGCGTGCTGTCCACGCCGAAATCGGCGCCGTGCAGCTCGAGGTTGCCGCGCACTATCGACAGACCGATCCCGCTGCCGTGCGACGCCCTCTTGTGCTGGCGGTCGACCTTGTAATATCGGTCCCATATGAGAGGCAGGTCCTCGGGGGCGATGCCCTCTCCGTGGTCCGTGACGGTTATCCTGACGGAAGAGTCCGCCGCGCCCGCGCTCTGCACGACGAGGACGGTCCTTTCGTCGCCGGAGTAGTTGACCGCGTTTCCGATGAGGTTGTAGACGACCTGGACTATCATAGAGCGGTCGGCTCTGACGTACACGCTGCCGCCGTGCGAGAAGCTCAGCGAATAGCCCTCGTACGAGGTCAGGCTCGAAAAGCGCGATATGACCTCGGACACGGCCGCCGTAAGGTCGAAGACCTCCATGACGGGCTCCCTCGTGCCCGCGTTGAGCCTCGACAGGTCGAGCATGTCGTTGACGAGATCCGTGAGGTGCCCCGCCTCGTCTATTATGACCTGCAGGTTCTCGGGCGTGCTCTCGCCCGGGATGTCCTTCATGACCTCGGCGTAGCCGGAGATCATCGTGAGCGGGGTGCGCAGGTCGTGCGACACGTTGGCAATGAGCTCCTTCTGCAGGCGGTCGGACTTGTCGATCTCGCCGACGGCGTAGTTCAGCGCGTCGGCAAGCTCGCGGGTCTCCCTGTAGCCCTCGACGCGGAACTCGGGCCGGTAGTCACCCTCAGCCATCCTGCGGGCGGCCTTGGTCATGCGCTCGAGCGGCCCCGACACGGCGCTCGCGAACACCAGGGCCAGCACGACCGCTATCAGCAGTGTGCCGCTGGCGATCCACAGGTACTGGGTGTTCATGGTGGAGATCGTCGCGTTGAGAGGCGTGCACTCGGTGTTGAGGAACAGGGCGTACACGGTACCGTCGGACGCGGTGAGCTCGCTCACGCACATGATCTGTGTGAGGCTCGGGTCGGACGAGCGCAGAAAGCGCCTGCGCCACTTCGCTTCGGCCTCCTGCTCCCCTTCGCCGGGCTCGGCCGTGTCGCCGGGAGGCTGGCTGCCGGGAGTGAATTCATAGGTGTACTTGCCGCCGCTGTCGACGGCCTGAACGTAATATCTGTACAGCACGTCGCGCGGCATATGGTGGATGGCGCACGCGGCCGAGTTCTCGACCGACAGCGTCTCGTTGCCGAGCGAGGAGTCGCCCACCGCAAAGACCCTTATGCACAGGTTGTATCGCATTGCAAGGCCGTAGGCCACCCGCTGCTCGTCGCCCGACGCGCCGGCAATGGCCTGGCAGGCGTCGTCGAGCTCCTTAATCTTTGCCCGCTTGTAGAACGTGTCGAGCAGGAAGATCTGGAAGATCCAGATGATGATGAGCATGAACAGCAGGAAGCAGGAGAAGCACATGACCAGCCTCCCCCTGATCCCCAGCCCGTACTTGCGGAAGGCGGCCTTCTTCCTTCGGCCCAGCTCCCGGAGCTCAGGCTTTTTCTTCAAAGCGGTATCCGATGCCCCTGAGCGTCACTATGCACGAGGCGTAGCGCCCGAGCGACTTTCTCAGCAGCTTCACGTGCGTGTCCAGGGTCCTGGCGTCGCCGTAGAAATCGTAGCCCCAGACGTCGGTCAGCAGCTTCTCGCGCGAGAGAGCCACGTCGCGGTTGGCCAGCATGTAGAAGAACAGCTCGTACTCCTTCGGCGACATCTCGATGCGCTCGCCGTCGATGTAGACTATCCTGGCGGTAAGGTCCGCCTTCAGCCCTCCGTTGTCGAGCTCGACGACCTCGTGCTCCCTGGACGGCGTCTTTACCGCGTTCGCGCGCTTCATGACGGCCACGACGCGCATCATGAGTTCCTTCGGCGAGAAGGGCTTGACGACGTAATCGTCGATGCCGAGGCAGAAGCCGTTGATCTTGTCGTATTCCTCGCCCCTGGCGGACAGGATGATGATCGGGACCTGGCTGAACTTGCGTATCTCCCTCACGGCGGAAAAGCCGTCGAGCTCCGGCATCATTATGTCCATGATGACGATGTCGAACTTGTTGTTTCTGCAGAGCTCGACCGCCTGCATCCCGTCGGACGCCTCGGTCACCTTGTGTCCCTCGAACTCGCCGTATTTCCTGACGATGGAGCGGATGCCGCTCTCGTCATCGACGATCAGTATGTTGTACATCTGCAGTCCCCTTCCGGTACGTTTATTTCAGTTAGAAGCCGCCGGCTTCTTTTCGACGAGCTTAATGCTGACCGTGACGGTCTTTCCGCTGCGCATGACCGTCAGTTTCACGGTATCGCCGACGGAGCACTTCTTCAGGAAGGCGCTGATGTCGGCCGACGAGGTGATCTCCGTCTCGTTGATGCTTATGATGCGGTCGCCGAACGAAACTCCAAGTTTTTCGTTGGATTCAAAAATATACACTCCTGCGGGCATGTTGCTGCGCTTGAAGTAGTACATCGCTTCAAAACTGCTGAAGTCGACATATGAAAGATCGAGCGAAGCCCTGCCGCGGACGTAGCCGTAGTTGATGAGCTCGGAGGCTATCTTCCAGGCCGTGTTGACCGGGATGGCGAAGCCGAGGCCCTCGACCGAGGTGCCGGAGGACTTGGCGTTCACGATGCCGATAAGCTCCCCGTAGAGGTTGAACATGCCTCCGCCGGAGTTGCCGGGGTTGACGGCCGCGTCGGTCTGGAGTAGCGTCATGGTGCCCACGTCCTCGACCTGGATCTCCCTGGCCGTGCACGAGATGATGCCGCTGGTCACGGTGCCGCCAAGCTCCCCGAGCGGGTTGCCTATGACTATGATCTGCTGGCCGGTCTCGAGTATGTCGCTGTTGCCGTTCTTCGCGGCCGTCAGCTTCTCGCCGCCCGGCGCGAAGGAGAGCACGGCTATGTCGTTCTCTTCGTCAGTCCCGATCAGCATGGCCTCGAATTCATTGCCGTTTGTTAGTCTGACAGTGATTCTGCTGGCTCCGTCAATGACGTGGTTGTTGGTTATGACGAGCCCCGTTTCGGATATTATCACCCCGGAGCCCGCTCCGCTTATAACATACTGCCGGGAAAAACCGCCGGACGATTTTATCTCTGTTGTGATCTCCACCACGGAGTCCTTTACGATCTTGACCGTTTCCGCTATGCTCATCTCGGACGACGAGTGCGCCGCAGAGAGATTGACCTCCGGCAGAACCACGGCGCCGATGTCCACGGTCTGCGCCGGCGACTGATCGGTCTGCTGCTGTCCGGCCTCGGCTGCAGTTTCGCTTCCGTTCCGCTCCATATAGTTCCAGTAGGCCGTCATCGCGGATTTGAACAGGTACATGCAGCCCACCGCCACAGCGCCTATGATCAGTGCGAGGATGACCAGCGTCAGCGCGATGAAGAAGATTATCCTCCCCGCCCCGCCGGACTTTTTGGCGGAGTTCCCGCCAGAGTTGTTGTTTCCGTTCGGATAGCTGTTGTTTCCGTTCGGATAGCTGTTGTTTCCGTTCGGATAGCCGTTCGAATACCCGTTGGGATAGCCGTTCATGATGATACCTCCAGACAGTGCCGCGGCGCGCGTCCCGCGCGCCTGTGTTTTCATATAGATTATAGTACTCCAATGTGAAATATTTTTGAAGTTATGATTAAAAAAGGCTGAATATCACACAAAGTAACTACAGTTTACCCGCGTTTTCACAATCCGCGGGCCGGGACGTCGATCCATTCCGGACCCGCTGTCCGCCTGCTTTTCCCGCCCGGCCGAAAAACGCCGAAAAAGAGTTGATTTAACTTGATTTAACAGTTGATTTAACGTTAGAAATATGGTAACATAGAAATAGTATAAATATCGCAGCCCGCGCCCTTTCTCCCTCCCCGTTCACTCTGCCGGTTTTCTTTTTCGCCTTTGTCTTCCGGGTTTTTCTTTTTTGCTTTTGCCCGTCCGGCGATCCGTCCTTCGTCTGTTTTTTCTTCTTTCATCACATGCTTCTGTCATCCATCCTCAAGTCGAACGGCGCCGCGTCGGCCGCCTCCATACCGTTCGAGGCCTGCCGCGTGACGGATCCGCCGAAGCTCTCCCGCTTCGGCTTTCTGCCGCGCTCGGTCTGCGTGGGGATCATACCTTATTACACTCCGGCCTGCGACGGCCCGAGGACCGTCTCCGCGTACGCCGTGCCCCGGGACTATCACATCTTCGTGCGGGCCGCGGCGGAGCGCATCGCCGATGACTTCGGCGCCGCCTTCCCCGGCGAGAGGATCCGCGTGTGCGGCGACAACTCGCCCATCGACGAGGCCGACGCGGCCGCCCGGGCAGGGCTTGGCGTCATAGGGCGCAACAGGCTGCTGATAACTCCGGAGCATTCGTCCTTCGTATTCATTTTCGAGGCCTTCAGCACCCTGCCCCCCGAGCGCGAGGCCGTCGAGCCCGGCCGCTGCCTCGACTGCGGGCGCTGCGCCGAGGCCTGTCCGGCCGCCTTCGGCGATCCCGAGGGCTGCCTGTCTGCGCTCACCCAGACGAAGGGCGAGCTCTCCCCCGGCCAGGAGGAGCTCATACGCCGCAACCGCTCCGTCTGGGGCTGCGACGTGTGCCAGCTCGTCTGCCCTTATACCGAACGGGCCCGCAGGAACGGAACTCTGTACTCGACCGACCCGTGGTTCCTTGAGGATAACATCGCCTGCCCGGACCCGGAGCTCATTCGCGACGGGCAGAGATTCCGCGAGCGCGCCTACTCATGGCGCGGCCCGGGACCTATCCTGCGCAACCTCGCTCTGCTCGGAGAAGGGGGCGGCAAAGAATGATAAGGCTCATTTACGGCGACCCCGGCACCGGCAAGACCGGGCGCGTCATGTCCATGCTGAAGCAGGACGCGGAAGCCGGGATCCGTTCGTTTCTCATAGTCCCCGAGCAGATAACCGTCGAGGCCGAACTGCTCGCGGCGCAGATGCTTCCGCCCGGGGCCCAGCTCTCCTGCGAGGTCCTGAATTTCTCGCGCCTGCCGAACCGCGTCTTCCGCGAGACCGGCGGCCTGCATTACGACTACGCCTCCGATACCGTCCGCAGGCTCGTCATGCAGCGCGCGGTCAGGCAGGTCTTCCCCCTCTTGCGCGAATACGGGGGCGTCTCCGCCTCCGACCGCTCCTTCCCCGGCGTGCTGCTGGCTGCCCTCGACGAGTTCAAGGCCTCCGGCGTCGACGTCGAGGAGGCAGGCCGCGCCCTCGCCTCGTCGGTGCCGTCGTCGCCTGCCGCCGCAAAGCTTGCGGACCTTGCCACCGTCGCGGCCGCCTACGGGGCGATGCTCGCCGAGCGCTTCTCCGACTCCGCGGACGACCTTTCCCGCCTTGCCGATGCTCTCGCGAAGCGTAACTTTTTTGCCGGGGCTCACGTGTATCTCGACTCCTTCCAGAGCCTGACGGGCTCCGAGCGCAGGGTGCTCGGAGAGATAATGAGGCAGGCCGGGCTCACCTGCGTCACTTTTTCGCTGCCGTCTCCGCAGTCGCGAGGCATCGACACCGTCTCGCAGAGGCGGATGTCCGACGAGGTCCGCCTTGCCGCCTCGGCGCTCGGCCTGCCGGCCGAGACCGAGATCCTGACCGTCCCGCACCGCTACACCGGGCGCGGGCCTGAGCTTCTCTCGTCGGCACTGTGGAGGCTCGACGCCGTCCCGGACACCGATGACGGCGGGGAGCGGGACTCCGCGGACGGTTCGGTCAGGATCGTCACCGCCGCGGACATCTTCGACGAGTGCGAGGAGATCGCCGCCGTCGTAAGAAAGGAGCTTCGGGGCGGGCTGCGGTGCCGTGACATAGCCGTCATCGCCCGCGACGCGGGAGAATACAGGGGCATCATCGAGCCGGAATTCGAAAAGGCCGGCATACCGTATTATCTCTCCGAGAAAAGGCCCGTCTCGGCCTCGGCGCCGGCGCGCCTGGTCATCTCGTCACTGCGCGTCTTTCTCTCCGGCTGGCGGCGCGACGAGCTCGTCACCTATCTGCGCACGGGCCTGTCCGGAGTCGGTGCCCGGGACGCGGACGTTTTCGAGACCTATACCGAGAGGTGGAACATAGGCGGCAGGGGCTTCTTCCCGGACGGCGCGTGGCAGATGAACCCGGACGGATACGAGCCCGAGCTGTCCCCGAGGGCCGCCGCCGATCTCGAGACCGCCAACCGCGTAAGGGAGGCCGTGGTGCCCTTCCTCTCAGCCTATTTCGAGAAGCTGGGGGCCTCCGCGAGCTGCCTTGACATGTGCCGGGCGACCTACGAGTTCACCGAGGAGCTCGGCGTCCGCGACCGGATGCTGCAGATCGCCTCGGAGGAGCTTGCCGGGGGCCGCGCCCGCGAGGCCGCCGAGGCCGTACGCTCCGCCGACGCTCTGACCGAAGTGCTGGACTCCGTCGCCGACGCTTACGGGACCTCCGACAGACCGTCACTTGAAGAATACTGCTCCGCCCTTCAGACGGCATTCGAGACCGTCTTCGTCGGGACCATCCCCACGACTCCCGACGCCGTCGTCATAGGATCGGCGGATATGATTAGGACGGAAAGGATAAAGATCGCCGTGCTGGCGGGAGTTTACGACGGCTCGTTCCCCGCCCCGGCCGGCCGCTCCGGCCTTCTGTCCGAGGCCGACCGCGAGGCGCTCGCTTCGGCCGGAGTGCGCCTCGGCTCCGACCGGGAGAGCCGCGCCTCGGACGAGCTGTTCTTCGTCAGGAGGGCGATATCCTTCGCCTCCTCCGCCGTATACCTGTTCACCCGCGGCGACGGCCGCCCGTCCGTCGTTTGCGAGAGGGTGCTGTCGCTGCTCCCGGGCACGGAAAGGCTTGCCGCCGGCGGAGATACCGAGGCGAGGATCACCTCGCCGGCCGCCGCCCGAGAGTACCTGAGGATCACCGAGGGCACGCGGTTCGGCGCGTCGCTGAAGGAGGCCCTCAGGCGGACCGGCTCCGGCGTGCCCGGGGCCTGCACCGCCCCGCTCGACGCGTCGTCGGACTCCTTTTCCGCGGAGTCGGCTGACGCCCTATTCCGCGGTCGGATCGCCCTGTCTCAGTCGCGCCTCGACAGTTATGCCTCGTGCCCGTTCTCGTTCACCTGCCGCTATCTGCTGGCTCTCAGGGAGACCGGCCCGGCTTCGTTCTCTTACAGCAGCATGGGCTCGTTCATCCACTTCGTGCTGGAGCGCTACCTGCGCTTCGTGTTCACCGAGAACGGCGGAGTCTTCCCCGAGGGGGAGCAGAAGCTCAAGCTTACCGAGAAAATCGCAGCGGACTATGTCGCGCGCCTGGCCCCCGAGGGCTCGCCCCAGCGCACCGCCAGGCTGCTCCACACCGCCGGACGGCTGTCAAGGCTCGCCCGGGGCCTGCTGTCCGATCTCTCCGACGAGCTCGGCGCCTCCTCCTTCATACCCGAATACTTCGAGCTGAAGCTCGGCGGCCCCGGAGCGCCGCCCGTGTCTTTCCGCCTCGACGACGGCACGGCGGTCACGCTGTCCGGCGTCGCCGACCGAGTCGACGTCTACCGCACCGGCGGGAAGGCATATGTCCGCGTCGTCGATTACAAGACCGGCGACCGCACCTTCAGTCTTGAGCGCGTCCGCGGCGGCGAGAGCCTCCAGCTGCTTCTGTATCTGTTTGCCGTCTGCTCCCCCGGCGGTCCCGTCCGGGACGGCGACGGCCTGCCCGCGGAGCCCGCGGCAGCCTCGTACTACTCCGCAAAGATCCCGAAG
>JAEEJM010000122.1 GCA_016281895.1 Clostridiales bacterium | reverse complement strand
GTACTATTACATCCGAGGGGAGCTCGTGCTTATCGAGCCCTCGTTCTGCGTCATCGACGCCGGCGGCGTCGGCTACAGGCTGACCGTCAGCGCGCGCACGGCCGAGGGGCTTCCCCGCGATCCGTCTGCGCGCAGGAACGTAACGCTTTACACTCATTACGCCGTGAGGGAGGACGGAGCCGAGCTGTTCGGCTTCCTCACGCTCGAGGAGCTGAACGTGTTCAGGCTGCTCATCTCTGTCTCCGGAGTCGGACCTAAGGCCGCCATGTCCGTGCTCTCCTTCATGTCGCCCGAGAAGCTTGCCCTGGCCGTCTCGTCGGACGACCGCAAGTCCATAGCCAAGGCGCCCAACATAGGCCCCAAGACCGCGGCCAGGATCATTCTCGAGCTCAAGGACAAGCTGCGCGCCGAGTCGCAGACCGAGGCCGACGACGGCCCCTCCGCGGACACCGGCTCCGAGCCGTCCGGCGGCAACCGCCAGGCGGCCGTCGAGGCCATGATGGTGCTCGGCTTCTCCCGCGCCGCCTCGGCCGAGGCTCTGAAGGGCATCGACACCGAAGGCGCGGAGCTCGAGGACGTCATCCGCGAGGCTCTTAAAAAACTCATGAAATAAGGACAGCCGCCCATGAACGAAGAACTGGACTTCGAGAACCGCATCCTCGGCGCCGAGTACAACGCCTCCGAGGACGAATACGACGCCTCGCTCCGCCCGCGCAGGCTGGAGGACTACGTCGGCCAGGACAAGATAAAAGACAATCTCCGGGTATACATAGAGGCGGCAAAGCAGCGCGGCGACACCCTCGACCACGTGCTCCTGTACGGCCCTCCCGGCCTCGGAAAGACGACACTGGCGGCCATAATCGCCGCCGAGATGGGCGTCAACTTCCGCGTCACCTCCGGCCCCGCCATAGAAAAGCAGGGGGATCTGGCGGCCCTGCTCACGAACCTCCAGAAGGGCGACGTGCTGTTCATCGACGAGATCCACCGCCTCCAGCGGGCCGTCGAGGAGATCCTCTACCCCGCCATGGAGGACCACGCCATAGACATCATCATAGGCAAGGGCCCGGCCGCCCGCAGCATTCGCATCGACCTGGCCCCATTCACGCTCATAGGGGCGACGACCAGGGCCGGCCAGCTGTCCACGCCTCTGCGCGACCGCTTCGGCATCATCTCCAGGCTCGAGCTCTACACCCCCGAGGAGCTGGCCGCCATAGTGACAAGGTCCGCCGGCATCCTCGGCCTCTCCCTGAACGACGACGGCGCGTACGAGATCGCCTCGAGGTCGCGCGGCACGCCGAGGATAGCCAACCGGCTGCTCAAGCGCGTCAGGGACTTCGCCCAGGTGGCCGGAAAGAGCATGATCGACTCTGACATCGCCTCCTACGCGCTCGAGAAGCTCGAGATAGACGGCCTCGGCCTCGACAACACCGACCGGCGCATGCTCTCGGCCATAATCGACTTTTACGGCGGAGGGCCCGTCGGCCTCGACACCCTGGCCGCGACCGTCGGCGAGGAGGCCGTGACCATAGAGGACGTCTACGAGCCGTACCTCATACAGATCGGCTTCATCGCGCGCACTCCGCGCGGCAGATGCGCGACCAGACTCGGCTACGCCCACCTCGGAAAGAAGTACCCCGAGGTCCCGCCCGGATACGATGCCTCCGGCGTACAGCTGCGCATAGACGACGCCGCCGCGCCCGGACAGGCGGAGTGAGCCATGATCCGCAAACTTAAAGATACCGAGAACGGCCGTTGCGTCCTGCTCGTTCTTGCCGCCGCTGCCGCGGTGGTCCTCAACTCGGCCGTCCTCTCCCCTCTTCTGATAGTATTCTCCTCCGACGTGGCCTACGCCTCCTCGATACTGCCTCCGGCGCTCACCGTCCTGACGACGGCCCTCGAGCTGCTGACTCTCGCGCTCACTGCCGCCGCCGTCTGCTGTTCCGCTTACGCGGACTTCGCCGCGCCGCGCATGAGCGGCCTGGTGTTTGCCGCCGCGGGCTGCCTGCTCGCGCTGAGAGGAGCCCTCGACATAGTCATGACCGGAGCCGTCAACAGCTTCGGGTCGCTCGACCTGTCGGACTTCCTTTGGACGCTGCTGACCGCAGTGCTGGATCTGGCTATCCTCGCCGCGGCCTTCCTCGTGTCGCGCAGGGTCTCGCGGGAGCACTACGCGGACTGCGCCGAATTCGCCAAACAGTACCGCAGGGCCACGGGGGACGAGTTCGACGAGCGCACGCGCGTCTTCCCCTTCCCCTCATTCATGTCGGTTGCGAATCCCGTCCAGGCCGGTCTGCTGACAGCGGCAGCCGTCAACACCTTCCTTAAGGTAGTCGCGCGCGTCATCTTCGACATCTCCGCCGGCGCCCCCGCGGACGCCGCCGAGACCGCCTCCATCGTCTTCGCCTACCTGTGGGAACTGCTGTCGGGCCTGCTCGTATACACGGCGGCCTGTCTTGCCTGCCGTCCTGTACTGAAAAATAATAGCCGTAATACGGCCGAATAAATCGAGGTCTCAATGAACAATTCCTGGCTCAATCTTGAAGACAAAGTCGTCATAGTCACCGGCGGCGCGTCCGGCATAGGACGGGCGTGCGTCGACGAGTTCATCGCCGACGGAGCAAAGGTGACCGTC
>JAEEJM010000011.1 GCA_016281895.1 Clostridiales bacterium | reverse complement strand
CCGCTCGCCGAGGGAAAGGCAGCCGATGATGCTCCTTCGGCTTCCCACCGCGGGCCATGCGCTCGAGGCGCTGAAATACGTCGAGTAGGTCTGAAGCGTGAGCTCGGGGGCCAGGACGAGGACGTCGCCCTTATTGGCGCAGGCCAGGGCGATCTCGCACATCATGCGCGTCCCGAGCGCCGCGTAGACCCCTATGTCGTACACCGGCATGCCCAGGGCCTCCGACATTATGTCCGACCGCAGGCCGAACGGCAGGCTGCTGCCGCCGATGAAGATCAGCCGTCCGCCCTCGGAGGTGTTTATCATGTCGTATTTGTCGGCCAGCGACGAGGTGAAGTCGTCGGCGTATATGTCCTCGGAGCACTCCCCGGCCGCTATGAACACGGCGCAGCCCAGCACGGCCGCTGCCGCAAGCAGGGCTGCCGTGACGGCGACGGCTCTGCCGATCCTTTTTCGTACCGGCCCGGCAGCGGCGCCGTCCGGCCCGTGCCGGCCGTCGATCTGTGCGTTTTTTTTCCTCACGGCGCCCTCCTGACGTTTATTATGTGATTCGATCGGTTTGGATACAGCCTGCTCAGACGAACTGCGCGTCGAACAGTCCGCGGTAGAAGCCGTCCGCGGCCATGAGGGCGTCGTGCGTGCCCTGTTCTATGACCTTGCCGTCCTTCATAACGAGGATGAGGTCGGCGTTGCGGACCGTGCTGAGCCTGTGGGCGACCACGAACGAGGTCCTCCCTTTCATAAGCTCGTCGAAGGCCGCGCGGATCTTTAGCTCCGTGCGCATGTCTATGGACGAGGTCGCCTCGTCCAGGATGAGCAGCGGCGGCGGCGACAGCATCACCCGCGTTATGCAGAGCAGCTGGCGCTCGCCGGCGGACAGCCTGCCTTCGGCGTCGCCGATGACGGTGTCATAGCCCTTCGGGAGCCTGGATATGAACGAGTGCGATCTGGCCAGGACGGCCGCCCGCCTTATCTCATCGTCGGTCGCGTCCGGCCTGCCCAGGGCGATGTTGTCCCTCACCGTGCCCGAGGCGATCCAGGTGTCCTGAAGCACCATTCCGAAGCAGGAGCGGAGCTCGCCACGCCTGCAGTCGACGGTGTCGGCGCCGCCGACGGAAATGGTCCCGCCGTCGGGATCGTAGAAGCGCATCAGCAGGTTGACGAGCGTCGTCTTGCCGCAGCCTGTGGGCCCTACTATGGCTATCCTCTGCCCCGGTCCGGCAGTGAAGTTTATGCCCTCCATGAAAGGCTTGCCGGTGTAGGAGAATGAGACGTCTTTGAAGGTCACCCCGGCAGACGGATCGGGCGCCGATGCGGGTTCCGGATCAGGCTCCTCCTCAGGGGCGTCCAGGAACTCGAACACCCTGGCGGCGGACGCCAGCGAGCTCTCAGTCTCGGCAAGGACGCCTGAAAGATCGTTGAACGGCTTCGCGTAATCCTTGGAGAAGGCCAGCAGGGCCGCGAAGCCGCCGACGGACAGCGGCGAGCCGGCAGCGGCAGCCGCGAGTCCTCCGGCCAGCGCGACGGCCGTATACACGAGGCTGTTCACGAAGCGCGTCACGGGATTCGTGAGCGACGAGACGAAGGTGGCCATGGTGGCCGTCCTCCGGTATTCGGAGTTTATCTTTGCGAATTCGCTCAGCTCGGCCTCCTCACGGCCGAAGTGCTTGATGACGGCAAGGCCGGAGACCGCCTCCTCCATCACCGCCGTGCCCGAGGCGTTGAGCCCGGCCGAGCGGGTGAACAGCGAGAACGACCTGCCGGCTATCACGCCCGCCACTGCCATGGACAGGGGCGTGAGCAGGGCCACCGTCAGCGCGACCCAGGGGTCGAGCGAGAACATGAACACGAGAGTAACGACTATGGCCGACGCGGCCGAGAACAGGTCGACGATGCCGGTCAGCAGCCCCTCGGACAGCCGGTCGGAATCCGCTATGATGCGGGAAAGGAGCTCGCCGGAGCTGTGCGAGTCGAGCCACGACAGCGGCAGGCGGTTGAGCTTCCGCATGCAGTCCGCCCGGATCATTCGTGTTACCCCGGCGCCGGCCCGTATGCCCAGCAGCCTCATGACCCAGTCCGCCGCGGCCCCCGCGGCAAGGTACGCCGGAACGGGCGCCAGGACCCGGCCGAGCATCCGGAAGTCGACGGGCCCGCCGGCCACCGCCACGTCTATGGCGCGCCCGACGGTCACGGGTATCTTTCTTGAGAAGAATGCAGCGACGACCGCCAGCAGCAGCGCCGCTCCTAGAACGGGCAGGAAGGGGCCCGAGTAGCGCAGCAGCCGTTCTGCCGCGCGCTTTTTCATCCCGGGTGCAAGGCCCGCGGCCTTTTTTTGCCCGCGCCTCATGCCGTCGCCTCCCTGTTGGCGGCCGGTCCCCCGGCGGAGCTACCGCCTCGCGCGGCAAAGATCTCGCGGTAGACAGGACTCGACTCGAGCAGATCGGCGTGCGTGCCCAGGCCGTCGCAGCGGCCGTCCTCGAGCACGAGGATCGTGTCGCACTCCTCGACGGAGGGCTGGCGCTGGGATATTATGATCACGGCCGGGCGCCCGTCGGCCCGTGTAACGTTGTTCCTGACGAGGCGCTCCGTGCCGTAGTCAAGGGCGGAGAAACTGTCGTCGAGGACGAGCAGAGGCGCCCCGCTTATAAGGGCGCGGGCTATGGTCAGTCTCTGGCGCTGTCCTCCGGAGAAATTGGAGCCGCCCTGGCCGGTCGGGCAGTCGATGCCGCCCTCGCGCGCCATGACGAAGTCCAGCGCTCCCGCGGCGCGAAGGGCCTCGGTCACCTCTTCGTCGGTCGCGCCGGGCCTGCCCCAGCGGACGTTCTCGGCGACGGTACCGGAGAACAGCTTCGCGTCCTGAGGCACGAAGGCCACCATGCGGCGCAGCTCGCTCAGCGGGTAGTCGCGCACGTCGCGCCCGAACAGTCTGATATGCCCGGTAGTGGGCTCGTATATGCGTTCTATGAGGCTGACAAGCGTGCTCTTCCCGGATCCCGTGCCTCCGATGATCCCAAGGGTCCCTCCCCGGCTCAGCGAGAACGACAGCGGCTCGAGCGAGTCCGCCCGGGAGCCCGGATAGCGGAAGCCGGCGTCCTCGAACTCGAGCGCGGGCGAGCCTGGAACGGGCTCGACGGCCGCGGCGCCGCCGTCGTCCTCGACCGGCAGATCCAGCACGTCAGCTATGCGCCTTGCGCACGCGGCGGACTTTGTTATCCTCAGCGACAGGTCGGCAAGCTTCACGAGCTCCGTGAGGATCATGGCCGTGTAGTTGTACAGCGCGACCAGCTGCCCACCGGTCAGCCTGCCGCTTTCGATGCCGACGGATCCGGTCCGGATGACCATTATCACCAGGATGTTGAGCAGGGCGAAGGTCAGGGGATTCAGCAGCGCGGAAAAGGCCCCCGCGGCGGAGGACGCCTTCTCGTTTTCGCGGTTGAGCCTGCCGAAGGACTCCTCGGAGCGCTCCTCGCCGCGGAAGGCCCTGATGACCCGCACTCCGCGCAGGCTGTCCCGAACCGCTCCGGTAAGGCTGTCGAGCTTCCTGCCGACCGCCGCGTGAAGGGGTATGCCCCCGAGTATAACGGTGAATATGACCGCTGCAAGGACCGGGACCGCGGCGACGAACCACATGCCGGTCTGTCTGTCGGTCATCACGGCCATGACCACGGCGCCGAACACCACGAATGGCGACCGCAGCAGCAGCCGCAGCGTCAGGTTGATGCCGTTCTGCAGCCTGTCGACGTCAGAGGTGAGTCTGGTCAGCAGCGCGGAGCCGCCGACCCTGTCGCTCTGCTCGGCCGGCAGACGCAGCACCCTGCCGAAGAGGTCCTCCCTCAGCGCGCAGGAGAAGCCGACCGCGGCACTGGCCGAGAACCACTGGGAGCAGGCGGAAAGAGCCAGGCCGGCGGCGCCGATGAGCGCCATGAGCCCGCACTTGCGCCATATGACGTCCGCGTCGGCGGCCGCCACCCCGTCGTCGATGAGGGCGGCGACTATCCCCGGTATCAGCAGCTCCAGGAGCGCCTCGGCCAGCTTGAAGAACGGCGCGACGGCCGCCCTGGCCCTGTAGCCCCTGAAGTATTTCATAAGTCGGCGCATAAGATGTCCTTTCGAAAGAAACGCCCGGCGGCAAGCCCCGGGCGTTTGATGGTTCGGCCCGGCAGTCAGACGGACCGGCCGTCGTTGATGTACAGTCTCCAGTCGAGGTCCCCGCGGTCGAGCGCTATTACCAGCGCCTCCGCCGTTCCGATGTTGATGGCCACCGGCACGTTATAGAGGCTGCACAGGCGCAGCAGCTCGGTGAAATTGGGGTCGTCGAGGTCCCCGGGCCGCGTGCCGGTGAAGTCGATCAGCAGATCGACCTCCCCGTAGGAGATGCGCGAGGCGATCTGGGCCTCGCCGCCGAACTCTCCCGACATGAGGGACTCGACCGCGAGCCCCGTATAATCGGATATATATCTGGCCGTGACGCCGGTGGCCGCCAGCTCGTGCTTGCAGAGGATGCCGCAGTAGGCGGTGCAGAACTGGCACATCAGCTCCTTCTTGGTGTCGTCGGCAATGATGGCAATCTTCATGACAATCTCCAGATGATTAATGCTGGCGCCTTGCGGCCGGCCCGGCCGGGCTCAGCGGCTCAGCAGCATCCTTCGCTTCCGTTCGGGAAGGAAGGACATGATGGGCAGGCGGTCTCCGCACATGCGCCTGGCAGTCTCGTCGAAGGCCGCGGCGGAAAGGTCGCCCTTCCCCTTGAAGTCGGAGGCAAGCAGCCCCTTCTCCTGGGCCAGCTCGAGCTGCCTCGAGTCCGGTATGACCCCTATCAGCCTCACCTTCGTCTGGTCAATGAGCGCGGTCAGGCCGGGGCGCTCGCCGCTCCTGACCTTCTTCATGTCGAAGCGGTTGACAATGAGATACTGCTCGGTTACTCCGAGCGACTCGAGAAAGTACCCGGTCTTCTCCGCCCCGCGGACCGAGGTGGGCATGTGCGAGGCCACTATGAGGGCCGTGTCCGCCACCGGCGCGACGACGGGCAGGATCCAGTCGGCGGCGCCCGGCGTGTCGATGAACACGATGTCGCAGTCGAAGGCCCTGGCCGCCCGGGCGACGGCGTCGCCGAGCTGCTCTGTCGTGAACAGGTCGCGGCACACGGGCGGGGCGGGAACGAAGAACAGGTTCCTGCGGCCCGGCACCTCGATGACAGTCTGCTCGGGGCTGGTCCTTCCGAGGGCCAGGTCGGTAATGTCGTTCACGACCTTGTCGGCGCAGCCGAAGATGAGGTCGAGCGAGCGGTTCGAGAAGTCGCAGTCGACAGTGAGGACGCGGTGACCGAGACCGCAGAGAGAGGCGGCAATGTTGGCGCTGACCGTCGACTTGCCTATTCCCCCCTTGCAGGAGGTCACTATATACGACCTGAATCTGGCTGCTTTCTGAGCGGACATTGCGGACCTCTCGGGTGGTGATCAGTTTTCCGGCCGCCGGCTCGCGGCCGCAGATACTTTACGGCGGTGCACAAAACGCGTTGCCGGGTTTTGTACACCGCCATACCGGTCAGACCGGGCCGGGCTCACTCGGCCGTGGCGCCGCTCTGTCCTTCCTCTTCGGGTGCGTCGGCCTCTGCGGCGTCTTCGGCGCCGTCGGCTTCCTCCCCGTCACCGGCTTCTCCGAGGAGAGCCTTGATGGAGAGGGAGACCCTGTGCTGGTCGTCGTCGATCTTTATGATCCTGACTCTGACCTGCTGGCCGGGGACCAGGACGTCCGCGGGGTTCTCGACGGGCTCCGCGGCGATCTCGGAATAGTGGATGAGACCGTCGATCTCGTCCGTGATGTGTGCGAAGGCGCCGTAGGACATGATGTTGGAGACGGTCACGTCGATGTCGTCGCCCACCTGATAGGCGGCCTTGAACTTGTTCCAGGGATGCATCTCCTCGGTCCTGTAACCGAGGGTGATCTGGCGCTTTTCGGGGTCGTAGGACTTGACGAAGACCCTGATGGGGTCGCCGAGCTTGAGCAGGTCGGCCGGCCTGCGGATGGGCCTCCAGGACATCTCCTTCTTATGGAGCATGCCGTCGACGCCTCCGAGATCGATGAACGCGCCGTACTCGGTAAGGCCGCGGACGGTGCCGTCATAATACTTGCCGACCTCGATGTTCTTCCAGAACTCCTCCTCGAGGGCCTTGCGCTCCTCGCGGACCGCGGCGCGGATGGAGCCGATGACTCCCTTTCCGCCGGGTCTGATCTCGGTGACTTTGAACTTCACGGTCTTTCCGACGAGGACGGAAAGGTCGCCGTCCTTGGGGACCGTGGTCTGGGACGCGGGGATGAAGATTCGGGATCCGTAGAGCCGGATCACCACTCCGCCCTTGACCGCCTCGGAGACGGTGCCCTCGATGGACTCGCCGCTCTCCTTGGCCTCGGTGACCATGTGCCAGTTCTTGTCGCGGTCCGCACGCTTCTTGGAAACGGTGGCGGTGCCGTCGATGTCGCTGACGCGGATGACAAATACCTCTATTTCGTCACCGACCTTGTACTCAGAACTCAGCTTCAGAGAAGCATCGTCTGAAATCTGATCGGCGGTCAGTATGCCGGTGACCTTGGCGCCGAGATCAAGCTTGATTTCCTGATCGTTGACGGCAATCACGGTACCGGTAACGGTGTCTCCTGAATTTAAAGTTTTAATCGCTGAGTCGAGCATTTCTTCAAAGTTCTCCGCCTCACTGACAACTTTGTCGATTTTTTCTTCGCTCATTAGTGAATATACCTCCTCTATTATGTCGCCGGGAGTTGAGGCCCCTGCGACAATTCCCACCTTGCGGCAGTCTGACGGGATCTTTCCGGCAAGTTCCGACGCGTCCGCGATACGTACGGTCCGCGGGCACCCGGAAGAGCAGATCGAAAAAAGCTTGGAGGTGTTTGAACTGTCCTGTCCGCCGATAACGATGACAAAGTCGCACTCCGCCGCCAGACGCTCCGCCTCGAGCTGCCGATTTTCCGTCACATTACATATTGTATCAAAAATTACCGATTTTGTATATAGCTTTTTAATAATTTCCAAACTTTTTTTCCACTCGGAAAGTCTCTGAGTGGTCTGGGCCGCGACCGCGGGGACGATGCCCGGGCCGGCCGGGAGCGCGCCCGACGAGGCCGCCTCAGCCAGCGCCGCCGAGTCCGGGAAGACGAAACTGCGCCCGGAAAAGTAGCTGACTATGCCCTTCACCTCGGGGTGGTCGGCCGAGCCTATAAGGATGAATATCCTCTCTTCGGCGTCGCCCGGCTGCGGCGAGTTTCCCTCGGCGATCCTGTGGATCTTCTTTACGAACGGGCAGGTGCAGTCGACGTAGGTGAAATACGGGTTCCTGGCGGCGCTCTCTTTCAGAAGCCGGTCGGTCTGGAGCGTCATGCCGTGGGCCCTTACGAAGAGCGTCACGCGGCTGTCCGGCCCCGCCCCCGCGGCCAGGCCGGCGATGTCGCCCTCGCCCACCGCGGTCACTCCGGCCGCCTCGAGCCTCGCGTTGTAGGTGTCGTTGTGGATCAGCTTCCCGACGGTGTATATGTGCGAGCCGTCGCGCTCGGCGATCTTGGCCTCGATGAGCTCGGTGGCCCGCTTCACTCCGAAGCAGAACCCCGCCGTGCCGGCCACAGTGACTGTCCTTTGCGGCATGTTACGCGTCCTTCCGTTTCTTCTTTCCTTTTTCCGCCTCGCGGCCGAGCTCGCAGATCCGCCCGAAGACGTACTCCGTGATGTGGCGGTAGTCGCCGGCGAACTCGCCGTCCGACGTGTACTCCTCGTACGGTATCGGCTTCCCTATGTAGACGTGCACGGGCCGGAGGAACCTCCTCCTGTTGCCCCTGGTCCTGATGTAGACCGGCAGGACCCGGGCCCTGGTCTTGGAGCAGATGAGCCCGGTCCCGTTACGGAGAGGAGTCCCGGCCGGATCGACGCCCGGTCTGCGGGTGCCCTGGGGAAAGAGCCCCACGGACATCCCGTCCTCTATCATCTTGACGGTCTTGAGTATGACGCCGGCGTCGCGGCCCGCCCGGTCGACCGGGTAGGCGCCGAGCCAGCCTACTATCTTCCCTATGACCGGCCACGAGAAGATCTCCTTCTTGGCCATGTACCTCGGCTGCTGCTTCTTGACGCTGTCGCAGATGATCACGGGGTCGACCGCGGATATGTGGTTGGAGCAGAGCAGGTACGGCCCGGAGCCGATGTCCGGCTCGTTCTCCCGCCCGTGAGGGATGACGAAGAAGATTATGTGCACGAGCCAGGCGCAGAAGAAGCGCCATATCCTGTATGTCCGGGATATCATTTTTCGAGTTCAGGGAGCTTTTCGAACACTATGCGGAGTCCCGCCTCGAGCGACTGCGCGGGCTCGAAGCCGGAATTGTCGAGCAGGACCGCGTCGTCGGCCGCGCGGAGCGGAGCCACGTCGCGCATGCTGTCGCGGCGGTCGCGCTCCTCGATATCGGACAGCACCTTTTCGTAGGTCTCCGGCATGCCCTTCTCGGCAAGCTCCTCGAAACGCCTGCGCGCCCTGTCCCCGGCCGAGGCAGACAGGAAGATCTTGACGTCCGCCCCCGGCAGTATGACCGTGCCTATGTCGCGGCCGTCCATGACGACGCTGTTCCGCGCGGCGATGCGCCGCTGGGCGTCAAGCAGGAAGGCCCTCACGGCGGGCAGGGCGGAGATCTTCGAGGCATATGCGGAGATCTCGTTCTCCCGGATGGCGTCGCCGAGGTCGCGCCCGTCCAGATACATGTGCTGGACGCCGCCGTCGAACTTCACCTCGACCGAGATCTGTCCGAGCATGGCCTCGACAGCGGCTCCGTCGCCGGGGTCGACGCCCCTCTCCCGTGCCGCGTAGCCGACCGTGCGGTATATGGCCCCCGTGTCTACGTAAGAGAAGCCGAGCGCGGAGGCTATTCCCTTCGCGAGCGTGCTCTTCCCCGCGCCGCTCGGGCCGTCTATGGCGATGCTGTAAACTCTGTCTTTCATCCTTTTCACCTTCTTTTCCCTTCCGGACCCGCCCGCGCCCTTGACTGAGCCGCCGGGCAACGCCGCCGCGGTGCCGGCCAGCCTTCCGGTCGACCATGCGATCTGAAGGTTGAAACCGCCCGTGTAAGCGTCGGCGTCGATGATCTCGCCGGCGAAGTACAGCCCCGGAACGAGCTTCGACTCCATGGTCCGCGGATCGATGCCGGAGACGTCGACTCCGCCGCGCGTTATGACGGCCTCGTTGATGGGCCTTGTCCCCGTTATGTCGAGCCTCAGGCATTTCAGCAGCTCGCACGCGGCACGGCGCTCGGCCCGCGTCACCGAATTGGCCCTGCGGTCGCCGGCCGTGCCGCAAAGAACGGCAAACGGGCCGACCAGCTTGGCCGGCAGCAGCGTCGAGAGGACGTTAGACCAGCTCCGGTTCGGCGACGAGGAAAGCTCCCTCACCAGCCGCCTGTCGAGCTCGTCCGCGCTCAGGGCGGGCTTGAGGTCGATCTCGGCCGCGTAGCCGCCGCTGCCTATGTCCCGGACCGCCGACGAGGCGGTGAGAACGACCGGGCCGCTTATGCCGAAATGCGTGAACAGCATCTCGCCGAAGGCTTCGAAGACCCGGCCGCCTCCGTCCTTTCTCACTATTCGCAGCTCTATGTTCCGGAGCGACAGCCCCTGCAGTTCCCCGCACAGCGAGCCGGCGCAGGTAAGCGGAATCAGGCCCGGCTCGGGGGGCACTATGCCGTGGCCAAGCGACTCGGCAAGGGCGTAGCCCGAGCCGTCGGAGCCCGTCGAGGCGTAAGAGGCGCCCCCTGTGGCGATGATGACGCGGTCGAACAGCTCCCCGCCGTTCACGCGGAAGCCGCCCTCCTCCCTCTCGACCGACACGGCGTCCTCGCCTCTCACGGCGCAGCCGGAGCGCCTCACCGCTCCCTTGAGCGCGGCGACGACGTCGGCGGCCCGGTCGGACACCGGGAAGACGCGGCCTCCCCGCTCGGTCTTGAGCGGGACGCCGGCCTTCTCGAACCAGGCCATGACGGCCTCGGGCGGGAAGGCGGCAAAAGCCGAATACAAGAATCTCGGATTGCGGGGAACGTTTGCCATGAACGTGTCGCGCCCGCAGTTGTTTGTAAGGTTGCACCTGCCCTTGCCGGTCAGGCCGAGCTTGCGGCAGAGCCTGTGCCCGCCGTTCCTCTCGAACACGGTGACCGAGGCGCCGAGCTCGGCGGCGCTCACCGCGGCCATGCAGCCGGCGGCCCCTCCGCCTATGACCGCGACGGAGGGTCTGCCGCGGAACGTATCACCCACGGCCGCCTCCCGCCGACGCGTCGTAATCGCGCAGCGCGTCCCTTGCTATGTCGACGTCCAGCGGATACGGGAAGACCTTGCCGCCCTTTCGCTGGAAGTCCTCGTCGCCCCTGCCGCAGAACAGCACGAGGCGCCTGTCGCCGCCCTCGGGGGCCGCAACTGCGTACCTGAACGCCTCGGCCCGGTCCCGGACGGTGACGTACCTCCCTCCGGCCCTGACGATCCAGGAGGCGGCCTCTTCGGCGATGTGCTCGAACGGCTCGTCGTTGGAGTCCCACTCGCATATGACGGTCAGGGCGGCCCGGCGGCCGACGATGGTCCCGACGTCCCTGCGGCGGTCGAAGACCTTGCTTCCGTTCCATCCGAAAACGACTATGTAATTCCTGTCCGGGAACTCCTTCTCTACCGAGTCGAAAAGAGTCTCGAAAGACAGCTTGTTATGTGCGTGGTCGACCAGCACGGCGATCTTCCCGTCCGCGCTGTAAAGGTCCGTCATCCTGCCGAGTATCTTCACGCCGGCCAGCGCCTCAGCGCAGGTCCCGAGCGGCACCCCCGCCGCGTACGCCATGGCTATGGCCGCGACGGCGTTCTTAACGTTGAACAGACCGAGCATGGCCAGCCGGACCTCCGCGGATCCGCCTGGCGTTACGACCTCGAAGCGGATGCCGCCGCCGTCCTTTTCCACGTTTCGGCTGTACACGTCGGCCTCCGGGGTGCTGCCGAAGGTCAGCACACGCCTGCGGCCCCTGACGTAAGCCAGGGTCTCTTCGGCGTGCTCGTCGTCGAGACCGACGCAGGCGATCCTGCACAGGTCGAATATCCTGAGCTTCGACGCGTAATAATCGTTCCAGTCCGGGTGCTCGGCCGCGCTTATGTGGTCGCTGCCGACGTTCGTCAGGCAGGCGATGTCGAAATGCACCTGCGCCACGCGCCCGTATTTGAACGCCTGGCTGGAGCACTCGCATACGAAGCGCTCGAGACCGTTCCCGGCCCCCCCGGCAAGGCACCTCCAGAAGTCCGGGGCCTCGGGGGTGGTTATCAGCGCGGCGGCGCGGGAGCTGCCGTCGAACATGTCGGTCGAGTTCATCATGCCGCACGGCGGCGCGCCCCTCTTCCGGGCGTCGAGGTCCAGAATGTGACGCAGATAGACCGTCGTGGTGGTCTTTCCCTTCGTGCCGGTTACGCCGAATAGCTGCAGACGCCTCTGCGGGTCGTTGTAGAACATGCGGGCGACGGCCGTCATGGCCCGCCTTACGTCGCTGACTGCGATGCGTTCCGGCCCGCCGCCTGTCCCATCCTCGGAGATGTAGGCGACCGCCCCGGACGCCATCGCGGAATCAAGGTATTCGCGTTTGAAGTGCAGGCCCTTGGCTATGAACAGCGTCCCCGGGCGCACGTCCCTCGAATCGAACGACAGGTACGACACCTCGGTCCCGGGCGACGAAAGGGTGTCGGACACGTAGAGCCCCGCCTCCCTCAGCAGTTCAATGTATTGCGATAAAGGATAATACTTCATTGCGGCCTCTGTTCCGGACGGGAGCCCGGCTCGCCGCCGCGCCCGTCGCGAGATAAACGATATTTATATCATTATATCACTTTTGGGCCGGGCGGACAAGTACCGCGGCGCGAAAAACGTCCGGCCGCGGAAGATCCGGGAAAGGATCTCCGCGGCCGGACGCCGTTTGCCGTCCCGGCCGTCAGGCCGCCGTCATTTTACGGACACCCTCGCGCTCTCCGGGAAGGCCCGCTCCCCGACGGACGCGCCGGCGGGCACCTTAACAGACATCAGGCCGTCGCAGCCGCAGAAGGCTCCGCGGCCGATGCAGCTTATCGAATCCGGGATCTCGAGCGCCCCGGTGACGAACCCGGAGCAGACGAACGCGTAATCCGCGATCCCGGTCACCGGCCTCCCCCTGAATGAATCGGGGACGATGACCGCGGAGGCCGCGCCGGGGACCGTTCCGGCGACGGAGTACGTGCCGTCCGGGTTGCCGAGGTAACGCAGGCCGGTCTCCTCGTCGAAGATGTACAGCGCGCCGGGGACCCAGCAGGACCCGGCCATGAAGAAGGGATCGCCGTCGAGTTCGGTGGAGGAGCTCAGGTACTCGACCTCTTCGAGCCCCGTCGCATACTCGAAGGCCCTGTCCCCGACCGTCCTTACGGTCGCGGGGACGGTCAGCCTCGTCAGGCTCCGGCACATGCGGAAGGCACGCTCCGGGATCCCGGTAAGAGAGTTGCCGAGGCCGACGGACGACAGCGACACGCACAGTTCGAACGCGGCTGGGCCGATCCGTTCCGTTCCGTCCGGCAGAACGATCGAGGTGAGAGATTCGCATCCGAAGAAGGCGCCGTCGCCGACGGATACGACGCCGGACGGGATGGATACGGAAACGAGAGCGCGGTCGGAAGCGAAGCAGCTGTCCGGTATCGAAGTCAGTCCGGAGGGAAGCCTGACGCTCTCGAGAGCGGCAAGGCCGCTCAGCGCCCCTTCCTGAAGCTTCGTTATGCTGTCGGGAAGGACCAGCCGGACCAGGGTGTAGTCGCAGTCTCCGTTGTATTCCCCGGAGAGGGTGTATACGGAGTGAAGCGGTCCCTCGATCGCGACCACCGGCAGCCCCCTGTATACGGAGGGCACGGTGAGTTCGCTCCTGCCGCCGGTGAAGGCGACGACCGCGTACGCGCTGCCGTCCATCGTGAGAATATATGACAGGCCGTTTTCATCGGGCCCGATGCAGAAGCCGGGTGCCGCGAAGAATGCGTATTCGCCGAGCTTCAGCGTATTGTTATTATACTGATCCCAGAGCCCGGCAAGCTTGATCGTAGTGAGCGAGCGGCATCCCGCGAACGCGCCGTCGTACACGGACACAGACGTTCCCCGGATCTCGACGCTTTCGAGCGCCGGGCACCCGGAGAAGGCGCCGGTCGACACGTTCAGCACACCGTCCTCTATGATCACGCTCCTGACCGTCTGGTCGCAGAAGAAACCGCTGACCGAATTGACGGCCCTGCCGGCGATGACCGCAGGGATGACTATAACGTCGGACGTGCAGGTCCCGCGGCCGGTGATGTTGGCGTCGAGCCCGGTCCTGCCCTCGTAGGCGTAGTACTCGAGGCCCGTAGCCGGATCTATGCTCCTGCCCTGCTTTTCTGTATCAGGCACCGCGTCCGCCCCGAAGACGACTTTGGTGCTGAGGGTGATATACTTCCTGGTCGTTCCTTCATCGTCCGCGAACGCACGGGCGCCCACGGTCTCGAGAGTCGAGGGAAAGCAGAGCGGGCCGGCGAGCGAGTGACAGTTCTCGAAGGCGGACTCGCCGATGGAGCGCAGTCCTTCGAGCATGTATACCATAGTGAGCGATCCGCAGCCGCTGAACGCCCCCCTTCCGACCGTTTCGGCGCCGATGCTCACAGTGAACAGGCCCGCGGATCTGAAGGCATAATCGCCTATGGCGCGAATTCCGGCGGGGAGATCGGCATATGCGAGCCGTACGTCCCCGTCGAACGCTCCGGCCCCGATCCGCTCGAGGGTCTGCGGCAGCATGAGCCGGCTGAGCGAGGTGCACCCCGCGAAGGCCCTCTCACCCACTGTCACCACACCCCGGGCCTCGGAGTAACGGAGACTCTGGGGATTCTCCGTGTAGGGGTTGTCGATGCGATCGGTGTCCGTGACTATGACGTAGTCGGCATCCGTCCCCTCGAACCGGACGGTCTTGATCGTCCGGTTGCCCTCGAAGGCAGAAGGGGCGATCGCGGTAACCCGCCTGCCTTCGTGCTCGGCGGGGATCAGAAGATATGTCACGTTCTCCGCCGTCATCCCGGCGACCGAGTACGTCTGTCCGTCGGCGTTCAGTTTGAATATCAGGCCCTCGGCGGCAATGCCCTCCGGATCGTACTTCAGGCAGTTCCTGCATACGCCGTTCACGTACATGTGTCCGAAGGTGCCGATCTCCCTCTTGACCGTGTATCCGCACAGAGTGCAGTATTTGCACTCGGTGATGGGATTGCCGCAGCAGAAGGGGT
>JAEEJM010000121.1 GCA_016281895.1 Clostridiales bacterium | reverse complement strand
CCTCCGGATCGTACTTCAGGCAGTTCCTGCATACGCCGTTCACGTACATGTGTCCGAAGGTGCCGATCTCCCTCTTGACCGTGTATCCGCACAGAGTGCAGTATTTGCACTCGGTGATGGGATTGCCGCAGCAGAAGGGGTAGCCGTCGGAGTCGTTCCCGCCGTCCAGCATCTCGTGCTCGTGCGGATACTTCCAGCTGCCGAGGAAGGCGTTGGGATTCGGCTTGAACTTGACCCCGCCGGCGGAGACGGTATCGAGCGCGGGACAGTCGGCAAGGGCGAATGCCGCCGCGGAGAAATCCTGATCCTTCACCTCGTCCCCGGTGTTTTCGTAAGGAAGGATCGTTACGCTGCGCAGGTCGGGGCAGTTACGGAAGGCGCTGGCACCGAAATACCTGAGCGGAAGCCCGGCGGTGACCGACGTCAGTCCGGCAAAGCCCTTGAAAGCGCCGTCGCCGACGCCTTCGACCGGCACTTCCCCGACGCTTCGCGGCAGGATCAGATCCCCGCCGCCGAAGCTGCCGGGCCCGGTGACGGTGAATGACCGGTGAACGGCGGAATAGGTGAGCTCGACGCCGGAAGCGGCGTCGGTGAGGACGGTCCCGTCATCGTAGTCGGGCCTGCCGCAATAGATGCATACGTGGTCGGAGAAGCTGTGGGCGGTGACTGCCGAGACCCTGCGCTCGACGTATCCGCAGAGCGAGCAGGTCCTCTCGGAGTACGACGGGGTCCTGCACGGCTCGCCTTCGTGATCCGTCCATTCGCCGAATTCGTGCACGCATTTGACGGCCGGGGCCGGAGCGTTCGTTTCCTCGGGCGCGTCGGACTCCTCCGTCTCGGCCTGCGACGTCTCCGCAGGCGAAGCCGAGGACTTTGCGATCAGCGCCCAGGAGAGCGGGATCATGAGCAGCAGCAAGACCGCCGCCGCGGCCGCGGCAACGGCCGTGATCACCGTTTTGCCGCCGCGCTTCCTCGCAGTTCCGGCGCCGGACCGGACGTCGATATACTCCGGGGGTATCCCCTCCCTCATTATCTCGCTTATCTGCCTATCTTCCATCTCTGAACTCCTTGTATGCCTTTGCGAATCTGTCCTTCAGCCTGAACAGCTTGTTGTAGATCTTTTTTACCGGACACGATCGCTCCCGGGCGATCTCCTCCGGCGTTTTTCCGTACCAGTAGCGCTCGACGAACACGTCCGCGTCGCCCGGCCGGAGCGAGTCGAGGAACGATCTGACGAAGGATGTCAGGCTCTCGTTCCCGTCCTCGGGCGGCTCGAACCGCGGCGCCTCCCCGGGCGCAGCGGCCGCGTCGAGGCCGGACACCTTCGTAATATCGCGCTTCTGTCTGCGTTCGTGCTCGGCCCTGAGCAGCGCGGTGTTTCTCACGACGGTGAGGAAGTAGCGGCCGAGGTTGCCCGGCCTGCATGATCCGAGGGCGTTCCAGAGGCGGAGCAGCGAATCGTTGACGGCCTCCTCCGCGCTCCCCCTGTCGGGCGTGATCCTGGCGGCCACGTCCAGAGCGATCCGGTAATAGCGCGAGGAGAACTCCTTCAGCGCGGACTCGTCCCTTGCGCACAGCCTGTCCGTAATGACGTTCTCCCAGTCTTCGTCCCGTAATGTCACCGTCCCGCCCCCTTTCTCTCTTCCGTCTCCGGGATGCCGGCCTCCGCGGAGGTATCCCCGGCTGACGTATCCCTATTATTATAGACAGTTTTTTTCTCCGGATTACTCGGCTTTGCCGAAAAAAAGATTATCAGCCGGACCTCTGTCCGGACATCCGGCCGGACCCGGCCCTGAAAATATGTCGGAAATGTATCTTTTTTTTGCATTTTTTCAAACCGCTTTACAAATCGGAACATATGTGTTATTATTTATCCAACGGGAACCGACTAGCCGGCAGATGCGTTTAGTGTGAAGATTCCGTCATATGTTCCTCGCTTTCCGCAGGGATCTCCATATTATCACGCTCGCGCCCGGTCCTTTCCCGGACGCGGGCGTTTCGTCTTTTTCCGGCCGTCCGCGAGACCACAGCGGCCGTTCATAGCACATGGGCGCTGCGGAGGACGCTCAGCGTCAAATCCAAATCCGCGGCGCAGGTCCCGCGCAGACAGGCGGGACCGGGAGGATCACACATGAAACTCACCTACAACGTCAGCGACAGACCGAAGATCGGACAGATCGTCGTATTCGCATTCCAGCAGCTGCTGGCCATCCTGGCGGCGACCATCGCCGTGCCCGCCATCGTGGGCAACGGCATGAGCCAGTCCGCGGCCCTGTTCGGGGCCGGCGTCGGCACCATCGTCTACCTGCTGTTTACCAAGTTCAGAAGCCCCGTGTTCCTCGGCTCGTCCTTCGCCTTCCTTCCCTCCATGTTCGCGGCCTTTGCCGGCGGTGTCTCCGCCAGCCTCGGCTTCCTCGGACTCGTGATCGGCGCCGTCATGGCGGGTCTGGTCTACGTGGTCATCGCCGTCGTGGTCAAGCTCTGCGGCGCGGGCTGGGTCAACAAACTGATGCCCGCCGTGATCATAGGGCCCACGGTCGCCATCATAGGCCTCTCGCTCTCCTCCAACGCCGTTCTCAACTCCCTCGGCTACGCCAACGCCGGCCAGGCGGTCGTCGACTCAAACGGCGGCTTCATCATGAGCCTCGGCAACGGCATCAACCTCATCTGCGCCCTCGTCACCCTGACCGTCATAATCCTCTGCTCCGTCTACGGAAAGAAGATGGCCAAGATGATCCCCTTCATCATAGGCATCTGCGCGGGCTACGTGGTCGCCCTGATCTTCACCCTCATCGGCAACGCCGCCGGCAACGACTCGCTCAAGATACTCAGCTTCGAGGCCTTCAAGGACATGAAGTGGATCCCCGAATTCACCTTCCTCAAGGCCTTCGGCGGCGATTACGTCTACGGTGACATCGGCACCATGGGCAAGTACATCGCCGTCATCGCGGCCGCATACATCCCGGTCGCCTTCGTCGTCTTCGCCGAGCACATAGCCGACCATAAGAACCTCTCCTCCATAATCGAGTCCGATCTGCTCGACGATCCCGGCCTTCACAGGACGCTCCTCGGCGACGGCATCGGCTCCATGGCCGGCGCCTTCTTCGGCGGCTGCCCGAACACCACCTACGGCGAATCCGTCGGCTGCGTGGCCATCTCCGGCAACGCCTCGGTGATCACCACCCTGGCCACCGCCATCCTGGCCATAGTCGCCTCCTTCATAGCTCCCTTCACGACCTTCCTGGCCACCATCCCGACCTGCGTCATGGGCGGCGTCTGCATCACCCTCTACGGCTTCATCGCTGTGTCCGGTCTTAAGATGCTCCAGAAGGTCAATCTCGACGACAACAGCAACCTCTTCCCCGCCTCCATCATCCTCATCTGCGGCGTCGGCGGAATGAGACTTGTGTTCGGCAGCATCACCATCACCGCCATCGCCGTCGCCCTCATCCTCGGCATACTGGCCAACGTGATCCTTGCCGCCGGGCGCTCCAAGTCCGCCCCGGCCCCCGAGGCCCCCGCGGAGGAGCCCGCTCCCGAGACCGCGGAAGAGCCCTCCAAGGAAGAGTGAGGCCCTCGGCTCCGCTCTCCGGCACGACCGCAGCAGCATATGTCTGACCGCAGAAAAGTTATCATAACGGGCGGCTCCCGGGGCATCGGGGCCGCCTGCGTAAGGAGTTTTTCCTCCGGCGGCGACGCGGTGGCGTTCACCTACCGGGCCGATTCCGCCTCGGCGGCAAAGCTCAGGCGCGAGACCGGCGCCCTGAGCGTCAGGGCCGACTTTTCGAAACAGGGCGCGGCGTCCGCCGCAACCGCAAAATGCCTGGAGCTTCTGGGCGGCTGCGACGTTCTGGTCTGCAGCGCCGGCGAGGCCCGCATCGGCCTGCTCGGCGACATGACCGACGACGACATAGAACGCCTGCTGGCCGTCGACCTCACCGCCTGCATAAAGGCCGCCCGCGACGCCAGCCGCGGCATGATAAGGAACGGTTTCGGCCGCATCGTTTTCATCGGTTCCGTCTGGGGAGGCCTCGGCGCCTCCTGCGAGACCGTCTACTCGGCCGCGAAGGCCGGGCTGCGAGGCTTCACCAGAGCCCTGGCAAAGGAGCTCGGCCCGTCCGGCGTCACCGTCAACTGCGTCGAGCCCGGCTTCATCGACACCGACATGAACGCCGGTCTGGAGCCGGAGGTCAGGGACCGCCTTATAGGCAGCACCCCGCTCTGCCGCGTAGGCAGGCCGGACGAAGTTGCTCAGGCAGTCCGCTTCCTGGCCTCCGACGCCGCTTCGTTCATCACCGGCGCCGTGATTCCGGTCGACGGGGGCTTCCCCGCCTGACGCCGGACCCCTGCGCCTGCGCGGCGCGCCGATCCGTTACATTTTTACCAAGTATGCAAAGGCCCGTGCCTTCCGGGATGTAAGAGCACCCCGCCGGTGCGGGTCTTTCGTTTCCGACGGCCGCTCTCCTTACCGGAGCCGCCGTCGCCGGGAACGGACACGG
>JAEEJM010000120.1 GCA_016281895.1 Clostridiales bacterium | reverse complement strand
TGCGGACGACGAGGAGGCCCTGCTCGTCCATGCGGTCGATGACCCAGTCGTAGAGCGGGCGGTGCACCTCGAACTCGAGGGTGCAGAGCGAGTGGGTGATCCCCTCGCAGGCGTCCTCGAAGGGGTGGGCGAAGTCGTAGGTCGGGTAGGCGGGCCACTTCGTGCCGGCGCGGTAGTGCGGCTCCTTCTTGATGCGGTAGATCACGGGATCGCGGAAGTGGATGTTGGGCGATGCCATGTCGATCTTCGCGCGGAGGCAGCGGCTGCCCTCGTCGAACTCGCCCTTGCACATGCGCTCGAAGAGGTCGAGGTTCTCCTCGACGCTCCGGTCGCGGTAGGGGCTCGGGGTGCCGGGCTCGGTCGGGATGCCGCGGTACTTCTTCCACTCCTCCTGCGAGAGGTCGCAGACGTAGGCCTGGCCGTTGCGGATGAGGGCCTTCGCGAACTCGTACATGCGGTCGAGCAGGTCGGAGGCGTAGAAGAAGCCGTCGCCCCAGTCGAAGCCGAGCCAGCTCACGTCCTCCTTGATGGAGCGGACGTAGTCCTCGTCCTCCTTGGAGGGGTTGGTGTCGTCCATGCGGAGGTGGCAGGTGCCGTTGAAGAGCTTCGCCATGCCGAAGTCGATGCAGATGGCCTTGGCGTGGCCGATGTGGAGATAGCCGTTGGGTTCGGGCGGGAAGCGCGTGACGACGGTGCCGTCGTTGGCGCCGGCGGCGAGGTCGTCGGCTATGAACTGCTGGATGAAGTGGCCGCGGCCTTCGGTCGCCGCGGAGTCAGCTGCTGGATTTTCCATTGTTTTTCCTCAAAAAGACATTATAAAGTATAGCAAAAGGAGCGCGCCCTTTGCTTCCATCAGATATGCTCCTCGACGCCGCGGAACTCGACGTTCAGCTGGTGCATGGGGGCGATGAGCCTGCCGAGGGGGAGGTCCTTCACCAGGGCGGCGAGGGCGTTCACGTCCTTCGGGAAGCACTTGCCGCCGTATCCGTATTTGCCGTCGGGGCCGGGCACGAAGGTGTGCATGTCGTTGATGTAGCCGGAGAGGAGGCACCCGCGCTGGACGCGCTGGTAGTCGGCGCCGAGGCGCCGGCAGTAGTCCGCCACGCAGTTGAAATAAGTGACCTTGAGGGCGCCGAAGACATTGTGGGCGTACTTCGTGATTTCGGCCTCAAGGGGCGTCATCATGACGTGGTACTTGCCCTTGAAAATCTTGTTGAGCAACTCCTCCTCGCCGGTGAAGACCATCGGCTGGCGGCGGAAGTCCTCTATGTGCGTGCGCTCGGTGAGGAACTCGGGCATGAAGTAGACGCGGTGCCCCGTCTCGCGGGAGAGCATCTCCGAAGACCCCGGCAATATAGTGGTGCGGACGAAGACGGGCTTGTCGGGAAGCGCGGAAATGAGCTTCTTCATGAGCGTCAGGTCCTGCGAGCCGTCATCCTCGGTGGGGACGTGTATCTGGAGGAAGTAGACGTCCGCGCCGGAGATGTCGTCGTTCATTCCCTTGGGCGGGTCTGAGACGACGATCTTCACCTCGGGATTGTTCTCCTCGAGCCAAGTCTTCAGGGCGCCTCCCACGAACCCGCACCCTATAATGCCGACTGTAATCATGGCAGACTCCTTTGCTTTTGATCGACGAGTGGTGGAAACGCCGCCGAGGCCAAGGCCTGATTTGCCGGCGTCCGGCTAGCGGAACTTCGGCAGCCAGTCGCCGTGGGCGGCGATGAGGTCGTCGCAGAGCGCGCGGATCTGGTCGATTGTCAGCTCGCCGGCGGTGTGCGGGTCGAGCATGGCGGCCTGGTAGATGCACTCGCGGCTGCGCTTGAGGACGGCCTCGATCGTGAGGAGCTGGACGTTGATGTTCGTGCGGTTGTACGAGGCGCAGACCTCAGGGAGGTTGCCGACGTAGCAGCCCTGGACGCCGTTGCCGTCGACGAGGCAGGGCACTTCGACGCACGCCTCGGGCGGGAGGTTCGGGATGAGGCCGTGGTTGATGATGTTGCCGCCGATGCGCGTGGGCTTGTCCGTGACAATGGCCTCCATGATCCAGGAGGCGTATTCGCGGGAACGCTTGTGCGTGAGGTCGGGACTGTCGACGAGCTCCTTGCTCATCTTCTTCCAGTTGGCGATCTGGTTGATGCAGCGACGCGGGTATTCATCGAGCGGGATATTGAACTCGGGGACGAGTTCCGGCGCGGCGATCTTGATGAAGAGGACGCAGTAATCGGAGCAGTGCTCGGAGCTTTCGGTGATGAAGTAGAACGTTTGGCGCATCATCACGAGGCGCACCATGGAGCCGCTCTTGT
>JAEEJM010000119.1 GCA_016281895.1 Clostridiales bacterium | reverse complement strand
GCCCCGGCGGCCGAGGTCGAGGCCGCGGTCAGGGCCATCATCGCCGACGTAAGGGAAAACGGCGACGAGGCGCTGATAAGATACGGAAAACGCTTCGACCGGGCCGAGCTGACGTCGCTCGAGGTCACCGCGGAAGAGAAGGACGCGGCAAAGGAACAGGTCGGACCGGAGTTCCTGGGGCTGCTGTCCCGGGCCGCTGACAGGATAAGGGACTTCCACGCTCAGCAGAAGCGCACGGGCTTTACGGTCGACAAGGGCGACGGCATCATAGTAGGTCAGAGGATCATACCCGTCGACCGCGCCGGCATGTACGTCCCGGGCGGGACGGCCGCCTATCCCTCCACCGTTCTGATGGATATAATCCCGGCCAGACTGGCGGGAGTTCCTGAAGTTGTGATGACCACGCCTCCGAGGCCCGACGGGAGCGTTAATCCGGTGATCCTGGCCGCGGCGGCCGTCGCCGGCGTCGACCGTATCTTCAAAGCCGGCGGCGCGCAGGCCATAGCCGCGCTGGCTTACGGGACCGAGACCGTGCCGAAGGTGGACAAGATCGTCGGCCCCGGCAACGCCTACGTCGCAGAGGCGAAAAAACAGGTCTACGGAACGGTGTCGATAGACATGGTCGCCGGCCCGTCCGAGATCATGATCATTGCCGACGGGCGGACGGATCCGGCCTTTGCGGCAGCGGATCTGCTCTCGCAGGCCGAGCACGACCGCAACGCCTGTGCGGTCCTGGTCACCGATTCGTACGGTCTGGCCGTCGCCGTGAGGGACGAGATCGAGCGCCGGCTGCCAAAGCTCGAAAGGTGCGACATCGCCCGCGCCTCGATCGAGGCAAACGGCAAGATCATAGTCTGCGGCAGCCTCGACGAGGCGGTCGACACGGCAAACAGGATAGCTCCGGAGCATCTGGAGCTGTGCGTCGAGCGGCCATTCGAGCTTATGGAGCGAGTCAGACACGCCGGGTCGGTCTTCCTCGGCAGGAGCTGTCCCGAGGCGCTCGGCGATTATTACGCCGGCCCCAACCACACGCTACCGACCATGGGGACCGCGCGCTTCTTCAGTCCGCTCGGCGTTGACGATTTCGTGAAGCGCACCCAGTTCACATACTATACGCCGGAGGCCCTGCTCCGCGCGGCGGACGACGTCTCGGCCTTTGCCAGGTCGGAGGGACTGACCGGCCACGCCGAGAGTGTCGAGATCAGGGCGGAACGGTACCGCAGGGAGGCGGATAAGTCTTTATGAGCGGATTTTTCAGTGAGAGATACAGGGATCTGCGGCCCTACGTGCCGGGCGAGCAGCCCCTGGACCGCAGCTATATTAAACTCAACACGAACGAGTCGCCGTTCCCGCCGTCCCCGCTCGCCCAGATGATGGCCCGCAGGGAGGCAGGCGATCTTCAGCTGTACTCGGATCCGGACTGCCGGGCGCTCTGCGCAGTCGCGGCCGAAAAGCTCGGCTGCGGGAAGGACGGGATAATCTTTACGAACGGCTCGGACGAGATCCTTTTCTTCGCGTTCGCCGCGTTCTGCGGCCCGGACCGCCCCGCCGTGTTTCCTGATATCACATACGGCTTCTATCCGGTCTTCGCCCAGCTCAGCCGCGTCCCTTACAGGACGGTCCCTCTGAACGGGGATCTGTCGGTCCCGGTCGACAGCCTCTGCGGCTGCGGAGGAACGGTCTTCCTTGCGAACCCCAACGCGCCGACAGGCATCGCTCTGCCTCTGCGGGACGTCGAGAGGATCGTCGCCTCCAACCCCGGCACAGTCGTGGTCGTCGACGAGGCGTATGTCGACTTCGGGGCGGAGAGCGCCGCCGGCCTCATCGAACGCTATCCGAATCTGCTGGTCACGCAGACTTTTTCGAAATCCCGCTCGCTTGCGGGCGGAAGGCTCGGCTTCGGCCTGGCCTGCCCGGAACTCATCGCCGATCTGCAGGCGGTGCGCTTCTCCATGAACCCGTACAACGTGAACCGCATGACCATGGCGGCCGGCATCGGAGCCCTGTGCGACGAGGCGTACTTCAGGGAGTGCACGGAGAAGATCGTCGCCGTCAGGCGCTCTTCGGCCGAAAGGCTCCGCGCTCTCGGCTTCGAGCTCACCGATTCGTCGGCGAACTTCCTGTTCGTCCGGCACCCGTCCGTCGGCGGGGAGGAGCTCTGCCTGAGGCTCCGCGAGGCGGGGATCCTTGTGCGGCACTTCGACGTTCCGCGCATAAAGGACTGGAACCGCATAACCGTCGGCAGCGGGGAGCAGATGGATGCCCTTATCGCGGCCCTGGAGGTGATCCTGTCATGAGAAGCGCCGAGATAGTACGCAAGACCGCCGAGACCGACATCCGGCTGTTCCTGGAGCTCGACGGCGGCGGTAAGAGCCGCGTCGACTCGGGCTGCGGCTTCATGGACCACATGCTCACGCTGTTTGCCTCGCACGGCCGCTTCGATCTGGAGCTAACATGCAGGGGCGACACCTTCGTCGACTACCACCACACGGTCGAGGACATAGGCATCTGCCTCGGCGAGGCCTTTGCCCGCGCGCTCGGCGACAAAAAGGGCATCCGCCGCTACGGCGACACGGTCCTGCCGATGGACGAGGCGCTGATCCTCACCGCCGCGGATTTTTCCGGCAGGGCCTTCCTCGGATACTCGCTGGACATCCCGACCGAGAAGGTCGGCGATTTCGACACCGAACTCGTCGAGGAGTTCTGGCTCGGCTTCGTGCGGCGGGCCGAATGCGCGCTGCACATCCGCAGGCTGGCGGGCAGGAACTCGCACCACATAATAGAGGGTGCCTTCAAATCCGCCGCCCGAAGCCTCTCCGAGGCGGTCGGCATCGACAGCCGCTTCGAGGGCGAGATCCCCTCGACAAAGGGAGTGCTCTGATGACGGCCATAGTCGATTACGGAGTCGGGAATCTGTTCTCGCTGAAGTGCTCGTTTGCCGCCATCGACGAGCGCGCCGAGGTCACCTCCGATCCGGACGCGCTTCG
>JAEEJM010000118.1 GCA_016281895.1 Clostridiales bacterium | reverse complement strand
GCGGACATCTGCTGGAGGGCCTCGATGGCCTTTTCGGCCTTGCTCTCCTGGATGACGCCGAGAAGGGCGTTGACCAGGACCACGAAGAGTATTATGACTGCGTCGGCCGGGAACTTGAACACCCAGCCGTTCTCCGCCAGTTCGGTGAAGGTCGATATGACCGCCGCCGCCAGCAGGATGATGATCATGGGATCGGCCAGCTCGCCGAGGAACTTTCGGAAGAGCGATTCCTTCTTCCCCTCGGCCAGGCGGTTGGCGCCGTGCTTCTCGAGCCTTGACGAGGCCTCTTCGGGCGACAGCCCGTCCTGACCGGTCCTCAGCTCGGACATCACCGTTTCCGGACTCTTAAGATGTTCTTTCATGTGCCGTTCCTCCGTCCTTGCGCGGCCGCGCGGTCGATTCTGAAAAACATAAAAACCCCCTGCCCGCTGATAATGATACGCGGCAGAGGCAGTGTCGGGAGACCTGTCCGTGGATGGAGTCGGGGCGCAGTATCCCCCGTCAGCTCCGTCGCGCAGATAAGTCTTGTCACGGCGGTCACCCGCCGGGATACGGACCATAAGCCACGGGCAGGCTTAGTGCTGTTGATCCGTTCCGCGCTTGCGCGCGACTACTCCCTTACGATCGTTCATTATATCACAAAGCGCGCGCGAAAACAAGTATTTTTATTATATTATATTTTTCAGCAGGATTTCTTCTCAGTTTCCTCTCCGGCGCGGCGGGTCCCCGGGAGGGCGAAACAATTTGTGAAAACCCTTGATTTTCGGGCGGAAATGAGGTATTATTTTAGTGAAATCCATCACCGAAAGGGAGAATGACATGAACAAAGACTGCGTCAGAGTCGGGATCATAGGCTGCGGCGGGATCGCCAACGGAAAGCACATGCCCTCGCTCGCAAAACTGCCGAATGTTAGGATGGTCGCGTTCTGCGACATCATAGAGGAGCGCGCCCTGAGAGCCAGGGAGAAGTACGGCTCCCCCGAAGACCTCGTATGCACCGATTACCGCGAGCTGCTCGCCGACAGGACCATAGACGTCGTGCACGTCCTGACCCCCAACCGCTGGCACAGCTCCATCACCGTGGACGCCCTCGAGGCAGGCAAGCACGTCATGTGCGAGAAGCCCATGGCCATAAACACCGAAGAGGCCCAGAAGATGCTCGACGCCGCAAGGCGCACCGGCATGAAGCTCACCATAGGCTACCAGAGCCGCCAGCGCGCGGACGCCCGCTACCTGAAGCAGGAGGTCGAGGCCGGCACGCTCGGCGAGATCTACTACGCCAAGGCCACCGCGCTGCGCCGCCGCGCCGTCCCGACCTGGGGAGTGTTCCTCGACGAGTACGCCCAGGGAGGCGGTCCGCTCATCGACATCGGAACCCACGCCCTGGACCTCACCCTCTGGACCATGAACAACTATAAGCCGAAGTACTGCGTCGGCACCACCTACCACAAGCTCAACAAACAGACGAACCAGGGCAACGACTGGGGCAACTGGGATCCCGAAAAGTTCACCGTCGAAGACAGCGCCTTCGGCTTCATCGTAATGGAGGACGGCGCGACGATCAACCTCGAGGCATCCTGGGCGCTCAACACGCTCGACACGAGGGAGGCTGTCACCTCGCTCTGCGGCACCCTCGGAGGGGCCGACATGATGGACGGCCTGCGCTTCAACGGCATACGCAACAACCAGAAATTCATGTTCACCCCGCAGCTCAGCGGAAAGGGCGCCGCCTTCTACAGCGCCGAGAAGCACCCCAGCGCCGAGTACCTCGAGGCCAGGCAGTGGATCGACGCCGTGATCAACGACACCCAGCCCTGCGTGACGCCCGAGCAGGCCATAGTGGTCACAAAGATCCTGGAGGGCATATACATCTCCGCCTCGACCGGCGACATCTACAGATTCTGAACCGGAGGATAAGACATGAAGCTCTGCGTACTTGAAAACCTGTATTCCGGCCTCACGCTCGAGGAGTCGCTGTCCAAGCTCGCCTCCTTCGGCATCCGCACGCTCGAGATAGGTGCCGGCGGATATCCCGGGAAGCACCACTGCGATCCCGCTAAGCTCCTCGCCTCGGACGCGGCCCTCGCCGAGTGGAAGGCGACCTTTGAGAAATACGGGATGGAGATCGCCGCCCTGGCCTGCCACGGCAACCCGCTGCATCCGGACAAGGCCGTGGCCGGGAGCTTCCACAGCGATTTCGTCAACGCCGTTCTCCTTGCCGAGAAGATCGGCGTCAAGACCGTTGTCGGCTTCTCCGGCTGCCCCGGCGACTGCGAGGGATCGAAGTACCCGAACTGGGTCACCTGCCCCTGGCCGGGCGACTTCCTCGAGGTCCGCGACTGGCAGTGGAACGCCAAGCTGATCCCCTACTGGAAGGAGACCGGGGCCTTTGCCCTCGATCACGGCGTCGAGCACATCGCCTTCGAGATGCACCCCGGCTTCTGCGTGTACAATCCCGAGACCCTGCTGCAGCTCCGCGCCGCCGTGGGTCCCGTCATAGGAGCCAACCTCGACCCGTCGCATCTTATATGGCAGGGCATGGACCCCGTGGCCGTGTGCCGGGAGCTCAAAGGCGCCATCTACCACGTCCACGCCAAGGACACGAAACTCGATAAGTACAACATCGCCCGCAACGGGGTGCTCGACCTCAAGCATTACAGCGACGAGCTCGGGCGCGCCTGGGTGTTCCGCGCGGTCGGCTTCGGCAACGGCGAGGCCTACTGGCGCGACTTCGTCTCCAACCTGCGCCTCTGCGGCTACGACGGCGTCCTCTCCATTGAGCATGAGGACAGCGTAATGACCCAGGACGAGGGCCTGCGCAAGGCCATCGGCGTGCTGCGGCCGATAGTCATGGAGGAGAGCAAGCCCCGGACCATGAGCTGGGCCTGAGACGATCCGTATCATAACGCCGGACGGCGGACCCGCGGGTCCGCCGTCCGGCGCTTTATATCGTTTCCGCCGTTTCCGGGCAGGTTCGCCCGGCGGCTTCGTCAGTAGTAGATCTTGCCGGGCGACGACCTGGCCGCGCCCTGGACGTTCACGGCGCCGCTGCGGATCGCCTCTGCCACCTGGCTGTCGACGTCCTCGCTCTGCCCGCAGCCGACCACTATCCGCAGGTTGTACGCGACCGCGAGCGAGATTATCCTCTGGACCCTGTCGTATATCAGCGACTCGGGCGACATGAGGCCGGGCACCTCCACGGACACGAGGTCAAGCGCGAAAAAGGCGTCGCGAAGGCCCGATTCCCGCATCTTTGCGTAGGCGTCGTCCGTGCTGAAAAAGTCGAAGGGTAAGGCCACGCCGAGCACGCATGAGTCGCCGATCCGGGCCTTCAGTCCGTGCACGAATTCCGCCGCGTCGGCGACGTCCTCGGGCTCGGAGCCGTAGCCGCATAACACGACCTCGTTTATGCCGTACTCGAACAGCTCGTAGATGAGCGAG
>JAEEJM010000117.1 GCA_016281895.1 Clostridiales bacterium | reverse complement strand
GGAAGCAGGACTCTCACCCTGTTCTCCGAAGCCGGAGCCAGGACCGCGGTGCTCGGCGGATCCGCGGAGAAGATCGCCGTCGTGCGCCTGTATTCCGTGTCTTTCGCCATGAGCGCGAACGGGGCCATAAGGCCCGGAGCGGCTTCGGCCGCGGCCGGCGAGACGGTCTCCTTCGAGCTCTCGCCCTCGGCGGGCTATACGGCCGAGGGAGGGAAGGGCGTTCTGACCGGTCCCGACGGCGCCTCCGAGGAACTTCCCGCCGGGGCGCTGGCCTTCGTGATGCCGGCCCACGACGTCGAGCTCTCCTATGAATTCCTGCCGGAGGAATACACCGTCAGGTTCTACGTTGACGGGACGCTCTACAGCTCCGGCACCTACCGCTACGGCGACCGTCTGAACGAGCCCGACGTCCCATCCAAGCCCGACACCGACACCGTCGGCTACGTGTTCAGGGGTTGGAGCCCCTCGCTCTGCTATACCGTGACCGGCGATCAGGACTACAACGCCACCTTCGCGGAGTCGCCGCTGTCCAAAGTGGAGGACGATCCCCTCATCATCCCGGAATGGGTCTTCGTGCTTGCCGCCGTCGCGGTCATAGCGGCGACCTTCTTCGTGGCGAGGGCCATAGTGAGGCGCCAGAAGCGCCAGAGCGAGACCTGAGCGCTTTCAAATCATAAGTTTTTCAATTTTTGTTCATATTTTTATCACCCGGGCCTTGACAAAAGGAAAAAAGGATGGTATACTTTCTGTAAATCTATAAAAGTACCGTAACTGCGCCCGCACGCGGGCCGGTTAAGAAAGAGAGAAACAGCATGAAGAAGTTCGTTGCCGCAGTAATGTCAGTCCTCATGGCCGCATTTCTCGTCATAGGCATCGCCGTTCCCGCCTCCGCCGGCTTCGCCGGATCCCAGAGCTTCGACGTTGACTACGACGCGGCCTCGCACACCCTAACTGTCACCATTGCCGCGAAAGCCTTCAACGACATCGCCGATAAGAGAAGCGTCGCCCAGTCCGACATCGACGCCCTCCTCCCCTCGGAGATCATAGACGCCTATAAGGCGAACGGTCTGCTCGGCCTCTTCGCAAATGACGCCGTCCTCGGCCTCATGAGCAAGAGCGAGCTCTACGAGATCATCCCCGAGCCCGCGTTCTCCAACGCCGCGTCGCTCAGCAAGGCCGCCATCAAGGCCGATAAGGGACTTGCCAAGAGCATGGTCACCGACATCCTGGTCAACGCCACCGGCATCAAGTGCAACACCGTAGAGATCCTTGACAGCACAAACGGCAAGATCCTTGCCGACAAGGCTGAAGAGGCCTTCCTCCGCGGCCTGCCCGCCGACCAGAGCCAGCTTGCCGCCTCCGTCGCGGCCGACGGGACCATCGCAACGTTCGCGTTCGAGTTCGACTACACCGACGTCGCGAAGGTCGGCAACACCGAATTCACCGTCAAGGTCGTCTTCGACATGAGCGACTCCGACCAGGCGAACAAGCTCAACTACTACATCGGCAGACTCGCCGACGTGTACCTCAAGTACACCATCGACCCCGCCGATAAGAAGATCGTCGCCGAGGAGTTCGTTCCCGACGAATACTGCGCTCTCGTCGCCGAGTTCATGGACTGCACCACGGTCTCCAACAAGACCAAGCTCGAGATCCTCAAGGTCCTCAACGGCAACGTGCAGGCGGCCATCGACTTCATCGAGGCCAGAAACGCCGACTCCGTGGTAAAGGGACTCAACTCCGTCTCCGACCAGACGCTCAACGACGCGGCAGCGGTCATCACCGAGGCCCAGTCCAAGGACGCCGAAAAGGTCGACAAGGCATATGACGCCATCCTCGACATCATCAAAGAGGTCGCCGACGGCCACACCTACGACCGCTTCGCCGACATGTACGACGGCAACGGCGTATGGTCCACCACCGCCGAGTTCTCCAAGAGCATCGAGGACATCATCGACTTCCTGGCCTCCAGGTCCACCTCCACCCTCAGCAAAGCCAAGGCCCTCATCACCGGCACCGTTTCTCTCAGCGTGGACAACAAGGTGACCTTCGAAGATCTCTTCAGGACCACCTTCCACGTCGGGGAAGAGGCCTTCGCCGTATATCTCCCCGCCGACTACGACTTCAGCAAGCTGAACCCCGTGCTCGGCGAGGCCGAATCCACCGACATCGCCTTCAAGATCACCGAGGTCACCAACTGGGGTAAGAGCACCGACGGCGGCGCAACCATCTCCGAGATCGTGACCAAGACCGAGGCCGCGGATATCGACGTTTATCCCTGCTTCACCGTCAAGTTCGACAACGGCGGCGAGACCCCCGTCAAGGAAATGATCGTTGCCGACGGATACATCATCCAGGCCGCCGACATTCCGGCTGTTCCCGCCAAGGAAGGCTACACCGCCGGCGACTGGTACTGCGTCGAGGATTCCACCAAGGCTCCGCTCAACTTCCAGGTCAACCAGGACTCCAACTTCACCGTGACCTACACCGAGGTCACCACGGCCGAGGAGACCACCGAACCCGTGAACCCGCCCACAGGCCTTGAGGTCAGAGACGCCGGGACCTCCGTCCCGAACATGGTCTACGTCCTTGCCCTCGTCGGAGTCGTCTCCGTCGCCGGCGTGGTCATCGGCCTCCGCAAGAAAAAAGTCAACTGAACCCGACGGCTTTCCGGGACCGTGACCGGTCCGTCCGGAACACCGCTTAAGCGCCGCTTAGGCGGCACCTGAATACGGCACGCCCCGTACGGCGCGCCGACCACCGCTCCGCGCGGCTCTGCCCGCGCGGAGCGGTCTTTTTCTTCCGGCTTATTGACAAAAGGCGCGGACAGGCGTATAATATACGCATCAAAATCAAGAGTAGGGACCGCGGCGTCAAGTGACCGGAGGACGGGGAGTTGTCTCCGGTACGAAGCACAGCGTATGGCGCCGTGTGCGCGGTCGCGGTCCCGCATCCCGCTTAAATATGGTCAGCTTCGGGCCCGGCCGTTATCCCGCGAGTGCGGGAGATCAGCGCGCCCTTTCCGCCATATTGGCACGGGAAGGGGGCGTTTTTTTATGAGAAACGGATCATCGGCAGCTCTGCGCAGGATCTGCGTGACTGCAATGCTTATGGCCCTCAGCGTGGTCATAGGCATACTGTGCAAGAATTTCTTCACCTGGGGCGTGTACTACCGCGTGACCTTCGAGAACTTCCCGGTCATCCTGGCCGGATTCTGCTTCGGCCCGCTTTACGGCGCGGTCGCCGCGGCCGGAGCCGACGTCATCAGCTGCCTGTGCTCGACGAATCCCATGGTCAACCCGGTCATCACCCTCGGCGCTGCTGCCGTCGGCTTCATCTCCGGCATCGTTCCGTATCTGTTCCGCAGGTGCGGCTCCGCCGCCGGTCCGCGGACGGTGCTTGCCGTAACGGTCGCCCTGGCGCATCTAATAGGACAGGTGCTCATCAAATCCGTCGGCAAGATATGGATGTTCGGCATGCCCTGGTGGGGCATCTTCGTCGGACTCGGCATATCGGTGTTCGTCGGCTGTGCGGAGTTCTTCTTCATACGGTCTCTTCTGAAGAACAGGGAGATCGCTGAGTCGCTGAGAGCGCTCGCGGGCAGGGAGATCGTTTGAAGCGGAGGCGGCAAGATATGAATTACGAAGAGGCTCTCGATTATATCCACCGCGGTTTCTTCGGCGGAACAAGGCCAGGCCTCGCGCGGGTGAAGGAACTGCTTGCCAGGCTTGGCGATCCCCAGGACGGCCTGCGCTTCATTCACGTCGCCGGCACCAACGGCAAGGGCTCGTTCTGCGCCATGACCGACTCGGTGCTGCGCACGGCCGGATACAGGACCGGTCTTTACACATCGCCATACATCGAGCGCTTTAACGAGAGAATGATGTTCGACGGCGTTCCGGTCCCGGACGACGAACTTGCCGGGATCGTCTCTTATGTGAAGCCCTTCGCCGACGCGATGGAGGACCGCCCGACCGAGTTCGAGCTCATAACGGCGGTCGCCATGGTCTTCTTTGCCAGGCACCGCGCCGATCCCGTGGTGCTCGAGGTCGGAATGGGAGGGAGACTCGACGCCACGAACGTGATAAATGATCCGCTCGTTTCAGTAATAACGGGCATCTCCCTCGACCACACGGCGATCCTAGGCGACACCGTGGCACAGATAGCCGCCGAGAAGGCCGGCATAATAAAGCCCGGTGTCCCCGTCGTATGGGGAGGAAACGCCGCTCCCGCCGCACGCGTCATCCACCGCATCGCGGCAGAACGCGGATGCGAATGCTCGGACGTCAGGAAAAGACGCGTCAGGGTCATAAGCGAGGGGCTTGACGGAACGGTCTTCAGTTATGCGGGCTATACCGCCTCTCTCTCTCTTCTCGGGACCTACCAGCCGTATAACGCCGCGAACGTCATCACGGCAGTCGAGGTCCTGCGCCGGCGCGGACTGAGGATCTCCGACCGCGATCTGCTTCTCGGTCTCAGACGGGCAGTCTGGAAGGC
>JAEEJM010000116.1 GCA_016281895.1 Clostridiales bacterium | reverse complement strand
GAGGTCTTCTCCTTGATGGCCACGAGCTCGCTCATGAGCTCCTCGTCGATGTGCAGGCGCCCGGCGGTGTCGATGAACACCATGTCGAACTGGTTCTGCCTGGCGTGTCGCAGGCCCTGCTCGGCGATGCTCACGGGGGACACGTCGGTCCCGAGGGAGAACACCGGCACGCCGATCTGCTCGCCGAGCACCTCCAGCTGACGGATAGCGGCCGGGCGGTAGACGTCGCAGGCGACGAGCAGCGGGCGCTTGCCCTGCTTTTTGTACATGGCGGCCAGCTTTGCGGCGTGGGTGGTCTTGCCGGCGCCCTGGAGGCCGCACATCATGACGACGGTCGGAGGAGAGCTCGAGATCGTCAGCTTGGCCTGGGTGCGGCCCATGATCTCGGTCAGTTCCTCGTTGACGATCTTTACTATCTGCTGGGCGGGGAGAAGGGACTCCAGCACTTCGGATCCCACGGCCCGCTCGGATACGCGGTTTATGAAGGCCTTGACGACCTTGAAGCTCACGTCCGCCTCGAGCAGCGCGAGCTTGATCTCGCGCATGCCGGCCTTTACGTCGGCCTCGGTGAGCTTGCCCTTGCTGCGGAACTTTTTGAACGCCGCGGCAAGTTTATCAGTAAGACTCTGAAACATATGAGTGACCTTTCGTTTGCTGTCAGTCGGTCAGGACCGCGCGGATGCGCTCGGCCAGACGCTTGATCTCGGGGTTTCCAGAGCAGTGAAGGTCCGCCTCGGCCTCGATGAGGCCGACGGTCTCCTCGACGGCACGGAACCTTGCGGCCATGCCGAGCTTCTCCTCGAGCATGAGCAGCTCCGAACCTGCCCTGGCCACCGTCTCTCGCACGCCCTGGCGGGTAATGCCGAGCTCGCCCGAGATCTCGGAAAGGGACATGTCGCTGTTGTAGTACATGTCCAGTATGTCCCGCTTGCGGTCGGACAGAAGTGCGCCGTAGAAGTCGAGCAGGTATCCGATCTCAACCTTTTTCTCGTACATAGCGCCTCCGGTTCAGGTGTAAAGTGTTTTACTTTACAGATTATACCATCCAAAAGACCGTTTGTCAACAGTTTTCTCCAAAAGAAGGCCAAAAGAATTTAGTTAGATTGTTTAAAAATGAACTTGACTCTTTGTGCAGGAAGTTATATAATCTTCTATCATGACAAATAAGGTCCCTCTGCGGGACCCGGAAGAGATGGAACCATGAATCTGATGCTTTGCGTGGCTTTTGCCCTGGCCTGCGGTCTGGCTATGTCCCGCGCCTGCAAACCTGTAGGAATACCCGCCGTGACCGGTTATCTGGTCACCGGCATACTGATCGGGCCGTTCGTGCTCGGACGCCTTGGTATCGACGGCATCGGCTTTGTCAGCGCCGAATACGTCGCGAATTTCAAGATACTGAGCGACGCCGCCCTGGGCTTCATAGCCTTTGCAATAGGCAACGAGTTCAGGCTCAAGGAGATACGCCATATAGGCAGGAAGGCCTTCGTCGTAGGCGTCTTTCAGGCCGTTCTGGCGACGGTCTTCGTCGACGCGGCCCTGCTCATCCTGCACCTCATCTTTCCGGACAGGATCTCCGCCGGAATGGCGCTCACTCTGGGAGCTATCGCCTCGGCGACCGCGCCCGCCGCGACGCTCATGGTCGTGCGGCAGTACAAGGCGAGCGGGCCGCTGACGGACCTTCTGCTGCCCATCGTCGCCCTCGACGACGCCGTCGGCCTGATAATCTTCTCCGTGTCCATAGGTATAGCCGGGGCTCTTGGCAGCGGGGAGATCAGCTTCATCGGCATAGCGGTCGAGCCGCTGATCGAGATCGTCGGCTCGCTGGCGGTCGGCGCCCTTATGGGGTGGCTGTTCTCGTTCTGCGAGAGGTTCTTCCAGTCCCGCAGCAAGCGACTTGCCCTGGCGGTCACCGCCGTCCTGGCGGCCGTGGCTGTGTCTCAGCTTGAGTTCGCCATAGGCCCCGTGACGGTTGGCTTCTCGCCGCTCCTTACTTGCATGATGCTGGCCACCGTCTTCTGCAATCTGTGCGATTTCTCCGCCGAGATCATGGAGCGGACCGACCGATGGACCGCCCCGCTGTTCATACTGTTCTTCGTCATAAGCGGCGCCGAGCTCGACATCAGTGTTTTCAGGGATCCGGTGGTCGTGGCCATCGGCCTTGTATACATCCTGTTCCGCTCCCTCGGCAAGTACCTTGGCGCCGGCTGGAGCTGCGCCTTCTCGGGCTGCGAGCCGAACGTGCGCAAGTACCTCGGGCTGACGCTGCTCCCCCAGGCGGGCGTCGCGCTGGGAATGGCAAACAGTGTCGGGGCACTCGGCGCCGAGGCCGCCCTCACGCGCAACATAGTGCTGTTCGGGGTGCTGATCTACGAGCTGTTCGGACCGTCCGTCACGAAGGCGGCGCTCATGAAGGCCGGCGAGATCGAGAACAAGCCCGAGGGAAAGACGGCCAGGGTGAAGCCGGTAAAGACCGGAAGGCACTGAAGCTCATTTCGATACAGTCCAATATGCGGCCGCGGCTTGACCCGCGGCCGCATATTTGGTATAATAAGCCTGTCGGACCGAAAAATGATGACGGAGGTCGCCATGAAGACACTGCTTGCCGTGGACGGCAACAACATACTGAACCGCGCATATTACGGCATCAGGCCGATGAACACCTCGGCCGGCCTGCCCACGAACGCGGTGTACGGCTTCATAAGCATGCTGCAGCGGCAGGTCGACGACTATTCGCCCGACATGTGCGCAGTGGCGTTCGACCTTCCGTCTCCGACCTTCCGCCACAGGATGTACGGCGCCTACAAGGGCACGAGGAAGCCCATGGACGACAACCTGAGGGTACAGCTACCTTACATCCGCGAGGCGGCCGCTGCGCTCGGCTTTGCTATCATCGAGGCCGAGGGGTACGAGGCCGACGACGTGCTGGGGACGCTCGCGTCAAACGGCCCGGCCGAGGGCTACAGAACGCTGATCATGAGCGGGGACCGCGACTGCTTTCAGCTCATAGACGGCGACACCTCAGTAATCTATCCCGGCAGGACCGACTACACGCTGCTCGATCCCGGCACCTTCCTTGAAAAGTACGGCATAAGGCCCGATCAGGTGGTCGACCTCAAGTCGCTCATGGGCGACTCCTCGGACAACATACCCGGCGTGCCCGGCATAGGAGAGAAGGGGGCCGGCGATCTTCTCCGGACCTATTCCACTCTGGACGGCGTATATGCCGCCCTTGACGGCGGCGCCGGCGGTATGAAGCCCTCAGTCGCGGCCAGGCTGGCCGCCGGCAGGGAGAGCGCTTATATGTCGCGCGAGCTTGCCACCATATTCAGGGAGGTCCCCGGCCTTCCCGCCCCCGGCGAGCTTGCGTACGGCGGCATCGAACGCGACGCCGCGCTCGATCTCTTCCGCAGGCTGGAGTTCACCCAGTTCGTCCGCCGCTTCGGCCTTGACCGGCCGGCCGGGACGGATCGTGCCGATGCCGCCGGTACGGATCAGGGCCTTCCCGAGACCCGCGCCGCTGCGGACCTCGGAGAGTTTGAAAGACTGCTCTCGTCCCGGCCTGCCGGCATAAGCGTTTGCGGAGGCAATGTGTACGCGTCGGACGGCAGGGTCTGCCTGCGTATCCCCGCGGATGCGGACGTGATGCGGAGCGTGGCGGACGCCTCCGGCAGGCTGTGCTGCTGGGACTGCAAATCGCTGTACGAATATGCCGATTCCTTCGGCGTCTCTATGCGGAGCATAGGCTTTGACTGCATGCTGGCGGCGTACGCCGCGAATCCGGAGACCGCCTCCGACACGGAGCGCGCCCTGGCAGCTTATCTGAAACTCGTGCGCGATCCCTCCGTGTCTGACGCCGTCTACGCTGTGCTGCTGGAGCCGGCACTCAGGCTCGCCCTGGGAGATGCCGGTGCCGGGGAACTGTATTCGGCCGTGGAGCTGCCCCTGGCAGGCGTGCTGGCCGACATGGAGGAGGCCGGCTTCCTTATTGACCGCGAAGGGCTGGCCGCCTACGGCGCCAAGCTGAGCGCCGGAGCCGAGGTCCTGAGGCAGAGGATATACGGGAGAGCCGGCTGCGAGTTCAACATAAACTCACCGAAGCAGCTCGGCGAGGTCCTCTTCGAAAAGCTCGGCCTGCCCGCCGGGAAGAAGAAGGCCGGCGGCTATTCCACGAACGCCGAGATACTTGAAAAACTGGCCCCGTCCCATCCCATAGTGGGCGACGTCCTCGAATACCGCAAGCTGTGCAAACTCAACAGTACGTACGTGGCGGGCCTGCTCAGAGTGGCTGACCCCGGGGGCAGGGTCCACACGAGTTTCAGGCAGACCGGCACCGTTACCGGGCGCCTGTCGTCAGCCGAGCCGAACCTTCAGAACATACCGGTCAGGACCGAGGAGGGCAGGGAGTTGCGCCGCTTTTTCCTGCCGTCCCCCGGCCACGTCCTGATAGACGCCGACTATTCGCAGATCGAGCTCCGTCTGCTGGCCTGCATCTCAGGCGACGCAGGTATGATAGACGCGTTCAACTCCGGCGCCGACATACACAGATCGACGGCGGCCGCGGTCTTCGGCGTGCCCGAGGACGAGGTCACCCCCGAGCTGCGCAAGCGGGCCAAGGCCGTGAACTTCGGCATAGTGTACGGCATCGGCGAGTACTCCCTGTCGCAGGACATAAACACTTCGGTCCGGGAGGCAAAAAAGTACATAGAGAGCTACATGGCCCGCTATCCCGGCGTGGCCTCGTATCTGCGCGACGTCGTGGAGCGCGCAAAGCGCGACGGCTACACGACGACACTGTTCGGCAGAAGGCGGTACATACCCGAGCTCTCCGACCCCAACGCGAACCGCAGGAAGTTCGGAGAAAGAGTCGCCATGAACAGCCCGATACAGGGCAGCGCGGCCGATATAATAAAGATAGCGATGATCAGGACGGCCGGCCGTCTGCGCGAGCGCGGACTTGACGCGCGGCTCATACTTCAGGTCCACGACGAACTGATCATAGACTCCTCGCCCGCGGATGCCGCCGAGGCCTCGGAGATACTCCGCCGAGAGATGGAGAACGCCGTCAGCCTGCCCGTGCCCCTGTCGGTGGAGCTGACAGTGGGCGGCAGGTGGCTCGAATAGGTCTCAGCCGCACTCCCCGGGGGCGTCCGCTCCGTCATCCGCGCCGCGAACGGGTATCACGTGCACCGTGCCGTTGAGACTGAAGAACAGCTCCGGCGTGCGGAACAGATCGGCGTACTTACGCGCAAGCCCGTCGTCGAGCGAGCAGAAGTCGCAGTCAGTCAGGCCCGCCACGAGGAACGGGCCGGCTATTATGTCGTATATGTTTCCGTCATCGTCGCGCAGGGCCCGGTTCAGTTCCATGCCGTTGATCTTTCCCTCCTCGTTGACGATGAGGCAGACCGGGTCTTCGTAAGGATAGACGCATTCGATGTAGCCTCCGACTTCCTTCTGAAGCGAGGCGAGGCCCTCGGGTATGGTCTTTAGGGCGGGGGATTCCCCGGGCAGCACGGACAGCACCCGAATCATGTCCTGCCTCCGGCGCGCGCGGACATCTCCACGGACGTTCCGGCGCGGTGATCAAACAGTTCAGATAACAAAGTTTTATTCCTTTCTTTTTTGTCCGTGCGGCATTCGGGCGCTGCCGCTCCTCCGGCTCTGCCGGCATGATCATTATACCATTTCGGAAATCATTTGTCAACAATTGATTCACAATTTGTTAAAATATTTGAACCAAGGAGGGTCATTATGTGCAACATTGCCGGCTACATCGGTCCGCGCGACGCGGCCCCCGTGCTGTGTGAGATGATGAGGCGCGAGTCCGGCTTCAACGGCGGTTATTATACCGGCATCGTCACCGGCTGCGGATCGAAGCTCTTCACCGCAAAGCTGCTCGGCGACGTCGATCTGCTCGTCTCCGAACTCGGCGGCGACAGGCTCCCGGGGAACTTCGGCCTCATACATTCCCGCTCCAGATCCGGCGGCGATTCGCTCTGGTCCCACCCCTTTCTCAGCAACGACGGGGAGATAGCGTACATCGCAAACGGCTCGGGCGGCAAGCTCGGCACCTTCCGGGCAAAGAACTCGCTGAGTCAGGAGATGGAGCGGAAGGGATACTTCTTCACGACCGCCACCGACCGCACGATAGGGGCCTATCCGACGCTCTCGGACGGCCGCTGCGTCCACGGCAGCGAGACCATGACCTTCCTCATCCGCGATTTCATGCTCTCCCGGGGCGTCAGGCTCGCGGAGGCGATGAAGAACGCATATCTTACATACCCGGCGGACATCGTCGGCCTTGCCGTAAGCGCGTCCGAGCCCGGAGCGATCTCTTTCGCACGCTTCAATATGCCGTGCGTGGTCGCCAGGACCGCCGACGAGGTCTTCCTTGCCTCGACCGCCATGGCTTTCCCGACGGACCGCGACTATATCAGCATCACCCCGATACCGGAGTGCTCTTACGGCACGGTCACGCTCAGGGGCACGACCGTATCCCGCTTCGCGCCGCCGGTCCCGGTGGCCCCGCTGACCGTCGCCCTGCAGTCCGCCATAAGGGAGCGGGTGCTGGACGCCCTCGGCTCTGCCGGGAGACCGCTCTCGCTGAGCGAGCTCGGAAAGCGCACGGCGGACCTTTGGCCCGACGACAGGGTGAACCAGAAGTACATGGGCGTCTATCTTGCCCTCTACGACCTGTACGCCGGCGGGAGCCTCGAGATCGTCCCGTGCGACCAGCCCGGAGCCGAGGAGGGAAGGGACAGGAACGTCCGCACCACCCAGTTCAGGATGAGGCTGCGCACGCAGTCTGAATAATAACTGAGCGCAAAAAGACCGCGCCCCGCCCGGAGATCCGGTGCGGGGCGCGGCGGTCTTTCTCAGGCTCCTCCTGAGGGCGGAACCTGTCCCGAGCGCTTTCTGCGGCTCTTTCTTACGATGCTCCTGATTATGAACACGACGGCAACGGTGATGCCGGCAATGACGAGCAGCGTGGGTATCGCCTCGACGAACCATACGGCAAGGTCCGCGCAACCGCCGGCAAAGTCCTTCCAGCTGTCCGTGAAGGCCTGGCCGATTCGGGCAAAGAAGCCGGGCTCCTCGGTCGTGTACTCGACCACCTCGGCGAGGTTCAGCGATACCGAAGAGTAACTCACTTTGGAGTCTATGTTGCGGACGGAGGCCTCGTAGGAGGCGATCTCCTTTTCGAGTTCGGTCACGCGGATGTGCAGCTGATACCAGAACTCGTAGTCTTTCGTTGTGTTGATGGAGGCCATCATCTGAAGCAGGCTCTGGCGCTCGGTCTTGAGCGTCTCCAGCCTCGCCTCGATGTCGATGTACTCGTCGGTGACGTCGCTGGACGTGGTGCTGAGGCCGGTGACGCTGACCGCTCCGGCGATCCCGTCGGTGAACTGCTGGAGCTTGTCCTGCGGGATGCGGAACACGGCGCTGAGCGTCCGGTCGGTCCCGCGGCCGGCATACTTCGAGGAATAGTATCTGTCGGAGCCGTTGTAGAGCTGTTCGCTCTCGATGTAGCCGCCGAGTTCGGCCGCCCTTGCCTTTATAGCGGACACGGCGGAGTCGAACTCCTTTGTCTCGGCGTCGATCCTGCATGTCCTGATGAGCTTCTGGCCCTCCTTGAGCTCCGTCGGAGCGCCGCCGGCGTCGCCGAGGCTGTAATCGGCCGCCTCGGGGGAGGTCCTGGAGGAGTAGGACGGCGATGAATACCCTTTTTCGTCCGACAGGTTCCCGGATCTTGCCGAGCAGGAGGAGAAGAGCAGCGCCAGCGAGAGCAGGGCCGCCAGGGTCAGGATCGCGGCTGTACTTTTCTTTTTCATTTCATTGACCTCGTTTCTTAATCTGTTCCGGCTTCTGTGCGCCGGTTTTTTACGGCGCGGCGCGCCGGCTTGCTGTTCCGGCTCTTGTGCCGGCCCGGTTGTGTGCCGGCGCCTGCGCGCCGGGAAGGTTTGTTTACGTCAGGGCTGATATGCTCCGCCTCAGCCGTCGAGCCTGCCGTCCGGGCTGCTCATGAGCCGGTCGACGATGGCCGCCGCGCCGGCGGTCAGCTCGAGCTCCTCTACGTAGCCGAACAGCTCCCCCTCGGCCCTGTTTGACTCGGTGTCGGGCAGGAACGGTGTGGTCACGGTCCCGCGGCCGTCGCAGAGCCACATGAAGGGCCTGCCGGACGTGCCGGAGGATATCCCGGCGCCAGTCTGTTCGAGCCTCAGCGAAACGGCGTCCTCGTCGGACACGAAGGAGTAGAAGTACCCGGCCTCGGTCTTCCAAATGAACGACGGCCTGCCGCAGTACATAAGCTCCTTCTGCGTCGAGGGCTCCCGCGCGGAGACGTTCCCGGCGTCCGCGGCGTCGTATACGGCGGCTTGCGGATAGCTCTTTGCTCCGGGCGCGGCCTGCTCGGCCCTGCCCGAGGCGTACCTGGCGGCTCCGGGTCCTGCGAGGAGGATGAGCGACGGGATGAGCAGCACTGCCGCGACCGCGGCGGCCACGGCCGCGCGGCGCCACGCCGGGCGCGTTGTCCGTGCGGCGGAAGCGGACCAGTCCATGGCCTCGGCTATGTACTCCTCGTCGATGTCACCGACGGCTCCGGCGAACTCTGCTCCGGCGCGGCCGGCCTCGTCCCCGGTCTTTTCTTTGTTTTCGTTCCGT
>JAEEJM010000115.1 GCA_016281895.1 Clostridiales bacterium | reverse complement strand
TTTTTTACTTTTACCCTCGATTTTCCTCCGTTTTTCCTCCGTTTTTCCTCCGTCTTTGGCTTTTCACAATCTTACTTCCACGAATTTCTCATAGTAATTTCCACCGCTTTCCTACTGTGGAATTTACTTTGGGAATTCACGGATTTTCATTCTCTTTTTTTCAACCTTTTTTACGACTCTCGATTATACCCGTTGATTGGGATAAAAAAACAGTGTATAATAAAATATACGGCGGGACCCGCCGAAGAACCGAAAAAACACGCAAGCGGCTCCGGACGGGGCCGGGGGGAGCTGCAATGAACAGAAAGATAAGGATACTGACGGTCAGCTCGGCCAACATGGACTTCGTAATGAACGTGCGGAGACTGCCGGCCGCAGGCGAGACGATGTCCGAGAGCGGGTCGTACTCGTTCGTCCCGGGCGGAAAAGGGGCCAACTCCGCCGTCGCCGTCCAGCGCCTGGGCGGCGAGAGCGTCTTCTGCGCCAGGCTCGGGAACGACGCGAACGGAAACGCGCTGAAGAATCTGTACATCGCCGAGGGGATCGACACCCGCTTCATAGTCATGGACGGAAAGCTCCCGACGGGGCTGGCGGCCATCTTCGTCGAGCCGTCAGGGCAGAACAGGATCATAGTCTACCCCGGCTCCAACACGGGCCTCACCGAAAGGGATATAACCGCGTCCATGATGTGCCGCCCGGACGCCCTCCTTATGCAGACGGAGATCGCCGCCGTTACGGTGCTTGCCGCGGCCAGACACGCCGCCTCGCGGGGCATACCGGTGTTCCTCGACGCCGGGCCGGCGGATCCGGACTTCCCGCTCGAGGAGCTGCCTCCGCTGGAGCTCTTCTCGCCGAACGAGCAGGAGACGCTCGTCTATTCCGGCATCGACCCCTCAAACCCCCAGAACTGCCTGCGGGCCTGCATGAGGCTGTCGGAAAGGGTCAGGGCCAGATTCATCGTGCTCAAACTCGGCGGCCGCGGCTGCTACATCTACGACGGAAAATACTACCACTGCCTGCCGACCTACGACGTCCCCTGCGAGGACACCACGGGAGCCGGCGACACCTTCACGGCGGCCCTCACCCTCGAGTATCTCCGGACGGGCGACATTGTCCACGCCGGAAAATACGCCAACGCCGCCGCCTCGATCTCCGTGAGCCGGGCTGGCGCCATGCCGTCGATACCCACGGCAGAGGAGGTCGCCGCCTTCGTGTCTTACAACGGCGTGGAACTTTGAAATGACTCTGTACGAGTACAGACCTCCCTCGTCGACGAGGGCGGAGAAGCTGGCCGTGGCGCTGATCCTGCTGCTGTCCTGCGCGATGGCGGTCATTGGGGCGATACTTGACATCCGGCTGCTCGGCGCAGCAGCAGCGGCCACCGTCCTCGCCGGCGTGCTGGTCTGCGCCCGCGCGGTGCTCACCGCCTACGTCTACGCCGTCGAGCTGAGGGACGACGGGGGCGCCGATCTTGTCATATACGAGATCCGCGGCGGCCGCGGCAGAGCGGTCTGCCGCGTGTCAGCCGGCGACGGCAGACTCACCGACGCCTCCAAAGGCAGGCGACCCGAAGGCAGGTTTTTCAACTGCTGCCCCGGCTTCCGCCGCCCCGGACGCTGTTATTTTCTTCCGTCCGAGGCCGAGGGCGGAGGGGTGATCTCGTTCATCCCGGACGATACTATGAAAAAGCTCCTGAAGGACCGCGGGGCCGGATGAAGGCCGGGGCGCGCCGACGCGCACCGGCAGCGCCTCCTGCGGCCGCCCCCCGCCTGACGTTTTGAAAAACAGCCGCGGGGCCGGATTTCCGGCTCCGCGGTTCTTATGCTGCGCCGCCGGCGTCTCCGGCCGCTCGGGTGCTGTGCCGGGGCGGTCTAGTCCGCCGCGGCCATCCGTTCGGATATTATGGCTATCGCCGCCGAGGCGGCTTTCTCCCTGGCCGACAGGTCCTTGTCCGAGGTCAGTTCGGTGTAGGATCTGCCGGACGCGGCGGCGCCGGCGATGAACTCGCCGAGATCGCCCCAGCCGTACCACACCGCGGTCTCGGCCGTCTGGCCGTCGACCACGAGCTTCAGCATCCCGTCGCCGTCAAAGTCCTCCGGCACCCCGGATACTATGCGGTCGAGCGCCGCCTCCCGGACGCCGTCCGAGCAGGAGCACAGCAGCGACATAAGGCCGGCGAGCCTTCTCCCTCGGACCACCCCCGAAGGAGCGGCAAACGCGGCGCAGCCGGACAGGTCGGTGTAGGACACATATCTCGACACGGCGTCTGCCTTGGGAAGCGGAAGCAGGGCCGAGCCTTTCTTGACATTTCCGGCCGGGACGGCCCTTGCCGGGCCCTCCTCCTTTCCGCCGGCGGCGCAAAGGGCGGAGAGCGTCTCGTACGCCGTTCTGAACGACGCGGTGCGAACGCTGACGCCGGGTACTCCGAGCGTGCTCAGCGTGAAGATCCTGCCTCCCGCCGCGGCAAGCAGGGAGGCTGCGGTGCCGACGTCCGGCACGGAGAAAAAGTCCGAGACTCCCGCGGCGGCCGCAAGCTCCTTCTGAGCGGCGATGAAGGCCCCGGCCGTGAAGCCGCCCGACGAGGCCAGGCCGCACAGGGCGGCGACGCCTTCGGTCAGCTCCTGCGTGGCGCCGTCCGGGATACGCACCTCGAGGCAGTAAGACGAGCCTATGTCGGAAGTCAGCGCGTCGCAGAAGAGCATGCAGACCCTGCCGCCGAAAGACAGGTCCCTTGTCAGCCTGGTCCTGACGCCCTCTGAGGCCTCGCCGAGGCCGATACCCGTGACGGAAAGGTCCTGGAGCAGGCCGGAGTGCATGAGGCCGATCAATTCGGTCGCCGCGGCAAGCATGATGTCGGCGCCGTCCGAGCCGGAGAGCGCGCCTCTGCTCACAAAGTCGGCGACGCTCAGCGACGTCCTGCGCGCCAGAGTGACGCCGTATTCGGCCAGCAGCCGCTCCTGCCTCAGGCGGAGCGGATCGTCCGTCCCGGCCCCCTGCTCCGCGACCAGGCCGTCGAGCTTCAGCGCGTCGGCTCCGCAAAGCACGGTGAACACGTCGGGCTCGTCAGGCGTGGCTATGAAATCCGTCTCGACGACGGCCGGCTCCGTGCCCGTGTCCGGGGGTTCGGTGCGGGCGGGACCGGGATCCGGAAGCGTTTCGGTCGGAGCCGGGGACGTGTCCGGCGGCTCGACCGGTCCTGTGCAGGCCTGAAGCGGCGGCAGGCACAGCAGAGCGGTCAGTGCAAGCGCGGCAGCGGCCGCTATCGTTTTTCTTCTGTTTCTCATTGTCTGGGTATCCTCGGGACCCTTCCGGAGATCCCGCAGAACAGCTCGTTCGGTATGGTCTTAGCGCGGGCGCAAAGGTCCTCGAGCTGGCCGGGCAGGCCGAGGATCGTCACGGGGTCTCCCTCGCGGACACCGAGATCCGTGACGTCGACGACGCACGCGTCCATGCAGACCCTGCCTATCACCGTGGCAGGCACGTCGGCTCCGTCCCGGCGGGTTATTACGAGCCGGGCGCCGCTGAGCGATCTCGAGAAGCCGTCGGCGTAGCCGGCAGGGATCGTGGCGACGGTCATGTCGCGCGGAGCAGTGAACGTTCCTCCGTAGCTGACGGACTCGCCCTTCAGCACCCTGTGCACGAGGCCGACCTCGCTGCGCAGGGTCATCACGGGGCGCAGCCCGGTCCTGCCGTCCGTGTAAGCGTCGACCCCGACAAGCGATATGCCGAACCGGCAGCCGTCCATGTAATACTCGGGGTACAGGATCCCGGCGAAGCTCGCGCTTATGTGCTTCATCCCGAAGACGACTCCGCGCGCCTCGGCGGCCGCGACCGCCGCAAGGAAGCGCCCGGCCTGGCGGCGGGTAGCCGCAAGTCCTTCGGCGCCGGTCTCGTCGGCCCTGGCAAAGTGAGAGAAGACGCCGTCCACGCGCAGGCCGGGCAGCGCGGCTATCCTCTCCGCGGCCATTCCTGTCTCTTCTATCTCCTCTTCCGTATGCGCCGGCAGGCCTACGCGGTTCATGCCGGTGTCGATCTTTATGTGCACCCTTACGCGTCCGTTCCCGGCCGCCCGGGACAGCCTGACGGCATAGTCCTCGGACAGGCAGGCCTGGATCACGTCGAGCTCCGAAAGGAGGGGGGCGTCGGCTGTCGCGGTGTAGCCAAGTATAAGTATGTCCGGATGTGCGCCGGCCTCGCGGGCGATCTTTCTCACCCCGGCGGCCTCGGCGAGCGATGACACGGCAAAGAAGCCGCAGCCCTCGTCGATCAGCACCGGCACGCATATGTCCACCGAATGGCCGTAGAAATCCGCCTTGACGACCCCGATGTTCCTGGCCGACGGGACGGCGGCGAGCACCGGCCCCGTCAGAGCCCTGTAATTGTGTCTCAGAGCGGCGGTATCGATCTCTGCCGTCACTTTGGGCGTCGCCCTCCCGTCGAGGGACGAATACATTCTGTACGCGGTTCTCATAACAGTTTCCTCTGATGCGGTCGAAAGCGGCCGCCGCGGCGCCGGAACGTCGCTCCGGACCGCGGCGGCCTGTTTTTGCTATATTATACCATCGCCGCGGGGCCGTGTCAACCGAAAAAGCCTCCGGAGCCATATCTGCGGCGCCGCGCCGCGGCGGCGATTTTTTCTTTCTACGGCCCTCTTTTTTTGGCCCCCGTTATTGACAAAGGCGCCCTTATCATGATACAATATATTGTATTCAAAACGGCTATTCGCATGTTTTGACCACAAAATATGTGATTAAGGATGCAATATGTCATACAACAGAAGAACTCTCTCGCCGGACTCTCCTTTTGCTGTAATATCGGCGCTGCTGATGTTTCTGTCCGCCGCCGTTCTGACCGTATACTACGCCTGGTATTCCTTTGCCGCCGTCCGGATACCCGGCGCGCCGGTCATTGAGCTCGCGGTGCTCTACATCCTGCCGGTGTCCTGCTGCATCATCTTCGCCATAATGCTCGTTACAAGGAAGAACAACCTCATGCCCACCATTCTTCCGATGATGATGGGCGTGGTGTTCTTTGCGCTGAAAGCGGCCTTCACGCTCGGTACGCTTCACTGCGTTCTTTGCTGCGTGCTGTACGCCGCGTACGCCTCGGTATACATCCTCACCGTGTCTGGGATAATGAGTACCCGGTCGCTGCTGCTGCTTCTGTCCGGGCTGCCCTTCCTCTATCATCTTTTCGTCGAGGACCTCTTCCTCACCGACTTCCCGACCTTTGCCGACTTCCTTCCCGAGCTGTCCGTGCTGCTGATAATGCTCGGCCTGTTCGTCGAGACCGTCGGAATGCGCCGCGGAAGGGTCTACTGACGGCATTTATTCACAACAGAAGGATATTCGCCAAATGAACAAGACAGGCTGCGCCGTGATCGGTTACGGCGGCATGGGCGGCTGGCACACCCGAAATCTTCTTGCCAGCGACGTCTGCGAGCTTCGCGGCATCTACGACATCGATCCCGCAAAGGCCGAACTGGCCGAAAGAAACGGGATCAGGGCATACGGCTCCAGGGAGGAGCTCCTGGCCGACCGTTCGGTCGAGCTGGTCACCATTGTCACACCCAACGACAGCCACGAGGAGATAGCCGTGGCGGCGCTCGGGGCCGGAAAGAACGTCATCTGCGAAAAGCCGGTGACCCTGTCGTCAGAATCGCTCGACCGTATGACGGCAGCGGCCGAAAAGGCCGGCAGGCTCTTCACCGTACATCAGAACCGCCGCTGGGACTGCGACTATCTCATGATGAAGGAGGCCTACCGCTCGGGCAGGTTCGGCACCGTCTTCCAGATCGAATCGAGGATCCAGGGCTCCCGTGGCGTGCCGGGCGACTGGCGCTCCCGCGCCGCGAACGGCGGGGGGATGATCTTCGACTGGGGAGTCCACCTAATAGACCAGATGCTGGGCATCGTCCCTGACAGGAAGATCGTTTCGGTCTTCTGCAGGTGCGAGCACGTCACGTGCGCCGAGGTCGACGACGGCTTCCGCCTCGACATCGGCTTCGAGGGCGGCCTTGTCGGGCACATCGAGGTCGGCACCCACAACTTCTACGCCCTGCCGCGCTTTTATCTGACCGGCACCGCCGGCTCCGCCGTCATCAACGACTGGCGGGACCGCTGCCAGTGCACCATCCTCCGCAAGGCGGAGGGCGGCGACGCGAGACCGGTGATAACCGCCGCCGGCATGACCAAGACCATGGCGCCGCGCGACCTGAGCACGCTCGAGACATATTACATAGAGCGGCCGGACCCCGACGTCCACGACTTTTACCGCAACTTCACCGCCGCCATGCGGGGCAAGGCCGTCCAGTACGTCACCCACCCGCAGATGAGGCGCGTCATGGCGCTCATGGAGGCGGCGTTCCGCTCGGACAGACTCTCCCGCACGCTGCGCTTCGACGACGTCCATTACACGCCGGACAGGTGAGACCGCGCCGGTCTCCCGGCGACCGAACGGCGACCGCTCCGGAGAAACAATAACACCGCGTCCCCCGCCGGGGATGCGGTGTTATTGTTTACTCATGCGCCGGGCCGTGCCCGGCAGATCGCGAAAAACTTATTTCTTGAGTTCCTTTTCGAGGGCGGCCAGCAGGGCCTTAGCCTCGGCCTCGTTGAGGGAAATGCCCTTTACGGGGACGCCGTTTCTCCACTTGCGGATGTCATAAAGGGGCTCCATGTCTCCCCATTTTACACGGTTGAATTCGACTCCGTACTTCTCGTCACCGCTGAGGACGGCGATCTTCTTTGTGATCCTGAATTTGAATTCTGCCATTTTGATCAATCTCCTTGAATGAATATTTGGGGGCGCATGTTATTTTGTCTATAATAGACAAGATTATTGTAACATAGCGGAAAACGATTGTCAACGGAAAAATGGACAAATCGGCGACAAATTCATAACAAATCGCCCCGCCGGGCGCGATAAAACGCCATTCCCCGGACTTTGCTCAGTCCCTGACCCTCAGAGACTCTATAACGACGGGATCCCTGGGCACATCGCCGAACCAGCCGTATCTCCCGGTCGGGACGGAGGCGATGGCGTCCAGCACGTCGAAGCCGTCCGTGAGGCGGCCGAAAGCGGCGTACTGGGCGTCGAGATGAGGCGCGTCCTTATGCATGATGAAGAACTGCGACGAGGCCGAATCCGGATCTGAGGTCCTGGCCATGGACAGCACTCCCCTCTCGTGGCGGATCCGGTTCTCCGGGAAGCCGTTGGCGGCAAACTCGCCCCGGATGGACTTCGCGCTCTTTTCGCCGAAGCCCTCGTCGTAGCCTCCGCCCTGGATCATGAAACCTTTTATGACCCTGTGGAATATCAGCCCGTCGAAGAAGCCCTCTCCGGCAAGTGTAACGAAGTTCCTGACCGTCAGCGGGGCGGAGTCCGGATAAAGCTCGGCCGTCATGGTGCCGAAGCCCTTCACTTTGATCTCGACAACAGGTTTTTTGCGTTCCATAGCACAACTCTCCGTTCTGACCGCGGCCGGCCCGCGGCCGCCGCGTGAAAATGCCGTGCGCGCGCGATCCCGCGCGCCGCCCGTATATATTATTATACACGCCGGCGCCGATTATGCAAGCATTTCTTGAAATGGCGCCCGGGATATGGTATAATACATAATACGCGGCGCGGAGCCGGGCCGCCCGGACAGACGGAGCGGCGCCCCGCGCTCAAATCCTGCAGGAAAGGTGTCAACACATGGGTATTCTCAGTACTGCCTTGACCATCCTGGTCCTTGTCTCCCAGGGCATGGTGCTAAAAAAGGCGGGGCGCCCCTGGTGGGCGGTCCTCATCCCGTACTACGGGACTTACGAGCTGTTCAATATCTCCGGAAAGAGGAAGCTGTTCTGGGTGAAGCTGGCCGTGGACGTGCTCATTATCATCGCAGCCACCGTGGCGGTCTTTTCCCTTCTCGGGATGATCGTGTCAAATGTCGGGTTTCCCCTCGATTTCGACCGGCTGAATGACTTCAGTTTCGACCTCGAGTATCAAGATATCGACATGACGGCCCTGCTCGTCGGCGTCTGCTCCATCGTCCTTTACTCCATTCTCTCGCTGGTCGATATGATAATCACGGGAGTGGCCTACTGGAACCTGTCCCTCTCCTTTGGCTACGAGGGCGCCTTCGGCTTCGGTCTGCTCTTCCTGCCCTACGTCTTCTTCGCCATCATCGCCTTCGGCGACAAGTCCTACATCGGAGGAGGCCCCGCGCCCGCGTCCGGCCCCGACTCCGGGACGTACTTCACCGACGTCCGCTGAGGCGGTCCCGACATCCTGACGTTATGACCGGATCCGCGAAAAGAGCAGGAGCGGGCTCGCAGCGCAAGGGAGCGGCGGCCGGCCGGCCGGAACCCGGCAAAGAAAAGCTGTCGGACCTCCGTCTTATAAAGAGGTTCACGGCCTACTACAAACCGCACCGCGTCATGTTCGCCCTTGACATGGCGGCGTCCATAATGATCTCCCTGATCGGCATGGTGTACCCGAGGGTCACCAACCTCATGATGAAGGATCTCATCCCCAATCAGAAGCTGCGGGGGATCGTTATCGCCGGCATCGCGGTACTTGTCCTGTATCTGCTTCGGCTGTTTCTGCGGTATTTCGTTCAGTATTACGGGCACATGATCGGCACCGGCATGCAGGCCCAGATGAGAAGAGATCTGTTCTCCCATCTTCAGAGGATGCCGTTTTCGTTCTACGACGACAACGAGACCGGAAAGATCATGAGCCGCATGACGTCCGACCTGTTCGACGTCAGCGAGCTTGCCCACCACGGCCCCGAGAACATCCTGACCAGCGTCACCATGTTCGCGGCCGCCTTCATCTACCTCTGCACGCTCAACGTCTGGCTGACGCTCATCATCTTCTCCTGCGTGCCGATACTGATCCTGGTGGCGGTGCGCTACCGCAGGGACATGCGCGAGGCCTTCACCGCGCGCCGGGTCTCAACAGCCGAGATCAACGCCTCTCTGGAGAGCAGCATATCCGGCATCCGCGTCACCAAGGCCTTCACGAACTCCGAAAAGGAGCAGGAGAAGTTCGAGGAGGGCAACAGCCGCTTCGTCGAGGCCAGCCGCAGGTCCTTCATGGCCATGGGCAAGTTCCACGCCGGCTCCAGCTTCATCACGGACTTCTTCAACGTCGTGATCCTGCTGGCCGGAGGAGTGTTTCTCTATAAGGGCCTCATCGACGCGGCGGGCTACGCCACCTTCATAGTGTCGGTCAACCTGTTCATCTCGCCCATCACCACGCTCATCGGCTTCATGGAGTCGTATCAGAACGGCGTCAGCGGCTTCCGCAGGTACGTCGAGATCATGGACCTCCCCGAGGAGGAGGACGAGCCCGGAGCCAGCGACCCCGGCGTGCTGAACGGCGACATCGAACTGCGCGGCGTGCACTTCAGCTACGAGAAGTCCGGCGAGATCCTCCACGGCATCGACCTCGGCGTCGAGGCCGGAGGGACGCTGGCCCTCGTGGGGCCGTCCGGCGGCGGAAAGACCACCATCTGCCACCTCATCCCCCGCTTCTACAGGCTCGACTCGGGCGACATCACCATCGGCGGGAAGAGCATATCCGGGATGACGGCGGAGTCGCTCAGGCGCAACATCGGTATCGTGCAGCAGGACGTGTTCCTGTTCAACGGCTCCATCTACGACAACATCCTGTACGGCAGGCTCGACGCGACGCCCGAGGAGGTCTATGAGGCCGCCAGGCGCGCCAGCATCGACGAGTGGGTGAGGACGCTCGAGAACGGCTACGACACCCAGATCGGCGAGCGCGGCGTCAAGCTCTCCGGCGGACAGAAGCAGCGGCTCAGCATCGCCAGGGTCTTTCTGAAGGATCCGCCGATACTCATCCTGGACGAGGCCACCTCGTCCCTCGACAACACCACGGAGATACTCATCCAGCGCTCGCTCGACGAGCTGACCGTCGGAAGGACCACCATTGTAGTGGCGCACCGGCTGTCCACCGTAAGGAGGGCCTCGCGGATCGCCGTGATCTCCTCCGGCCGGGTGGCGGAACTCGGAACGCACGAGGAGCTGCTGGCCGTCCCGGACGGCATCTACGCCCGCCTGTACCGGCTGCAGTTCCGCGAATCCGACGCGGACACGGCCGGGCTGTCGGCCAGGGCCGGCTTCTGAAGGCCGACCGGAATTCGCCTCACGTTACATATGGAACGAAGCTGCCGGCCCGCGGGCCGGCAGCTTCGTTCCTTCATTGCCGCCCCGAAGGGCGGCACTTCATTTGCGCGCGCAGCGCGCAACTTCATTAGCCCGCGAAGCGGGCGTCTTCATTGCCGGCCGCAGGCCGGCACTTTCTTATGTGTTCTCGAACTGGAGCCTGTAAAGCTTCCAGTAGTAGCCGCGGTTGGCAAGGAGCTCCTGGTGGTTGCCCTGCTCTATTATCTCTCCGTTCTGCAGCACTATGATCCTGTCGGCGTGCTGGATGGTCGACAGCCGGTGCGCGACGACGAGCATCGTGCCTATGCTGCGGATCTTCTCCAGGGACTCCTGGATCAGGACCTCCGTCTCGGTGTCGATGTTTGCCGTGGCCTCGTCGAGGATGAGGATCTGCGGCCTGTGGAGCACGGTCCTGGCGAAGGAGAGCAGCTGGCGCTGGCCCTGCGAGAAGTTCTCGCCGCGCTCTATGACCTCCTCCTCGTAGCCGCCCGGCAGCTTTTCTATGAACGACGAGGCGTTGACGTAGCGGCAGGCCTCGATAATGTCTTCGTCGGGCACGCTGTCGTCGTTGAGCGATACGTTCGTCTTGACCGTTCCGCTGAACAGGAACACGTCCTGCAGCATCTGGCCCACCGCCCTGCGCAGGGACTTGATCTTTATCCCGGAGATGTCCATCCCGTCTATCAGGATCTGGCCCTTCTGTATCTCGTAGTTCCTTACGATAAGGCTCAGTATGGTCGTCTTTCCGGCGCCGGTCGCTCCGACGAAGGCGCAGGTCTGGCGAGGCTCGACGGTGAACGACACGTCCTTGAGGATCCAGTTCTCGCCCTCGTAGGCGAACCATACGTTGCGGAACTCGATGCGGCCCTCGAAGCTGTCGATGTCGACGGCGTCGGGCCTGTCGCGGACCTCGGGCATGACGTCCATCAGGTTGAACAGCCTTTCCGACGCAGACAGCGCCTTCTCGACGTTGTTTAGCTGGTCGGCCAGCTGCTGGATCGGGTTGAAGAACTTCCCGAGGTACAGGTAGAAGGCGACTATCTCGCCGCCGCCGAGGCCCAGGCCCACGCCCGCGCGGAACATGAGCGCCACCGCGGAGATGTAGACGAAGGTCACGAACGGACGGTACAGACCGAAGCCCATTATGCCGGCGAACCTCTGCCTGCGCAGCGCCTCGTTCTTCCCGTCGAACTCGCAAAGCTTACCCTCCTGGCGGTTGAAAATCTGCGTGATCTTCATTCCGGACAGGTTCTCGTTCAGGAAGGCGTTGAGGTCCGAGAGCATCTTGCGCTCCTTCTTGAAGACCTTGCTTATGTACTTGCGGAAGATGAGCGACGACACGAAGATGACCGTCATGGGTATGAGCAGGATGAGCGACAGGACCGGAGATATGAACATCATTATGGCCATGACGCCGACGACCGTCACCACGTTGCGAATAACGCTGACGATGACGTTCGTGAACAGGTCGCTCATCGACTGGGTGTAGTTGGTCACGCGGGTGACGAGCGACCCCACCGGCATCTCGGTGAACTGGTTCTGGCTCATCTCCTCGATGTGCGAGAACACGTCCGTCCTGAGGCTGAGGATGATGCTCTGACCGGACTTCTGCAGTATGACCGACTCAACGTACAGGAAGGCGTTGTTGACGACCGCTATGACCATCGACAGGACGGCCAGGGTGATAATGTATCGCAGGTCGATGCTGTCCGAGATCAGGTTGTCGGTGATGCTCTTCATGAAGTACGGCATGATCACGTCGAGCCCGACGTTGACAAGTATCAGCAGGCCGGCCAGGATGAAGCCTCCGAGCTCGGGCCTCACATAAGCGAGCGTGCGCCGCAGCAGCTGTGCGGTCGGTATCTTGACGTCGCCCTTCAGCTTTTCCTTTTCGTCGAAGAATTCGGGATCCATCAGACACCGCCTCCTTTCACTTCGGCCTCCAGCTCCTGGAGGAGGACCATCTTGCGGTAGGTCGGGGAGATCTCGGCCAGCCGCTCGGGCGTGTCGAATGCCTCGACCCGGCCCTCGTCGAGGACAAGGACCCGGCTCATGTGCTGAACGGTCGAAACGCGCGAGGCTATGACGATGGTAGTCCTGCCTGCCCGCTTCTCCCTTATGTTGCGGAGTATCGTCTCCTCGGTCTTCACGTCGACGGCGGAGACGGAGTCGTCCAGGATCATTATGGGGGCGTCCTTGAGATAGGCGCGCGCCAGCGACACCCTCTGCTTCTGTCCGCCCGAGAGCGTCACTCCGCGCTCGCCGGTGACGGTGGCGTAGCCGTCCGGGAAGGCCTCGATGTTCCCGGCGACGTCGGCAAACTCCGCGGCCGCCCTGATCCTCTCCTCCGTGGCGCCGGGGTCGGCAAAGGCGATGTTGCCGCTGAGCGTGTCGGAGAACAGGAAGCTGTCCTGCGGGACGAGCGCCACGGCCGCCCTGACCGAGGCCAGGGTGCAGTCCATGACGTCCCGGCCGTCTATGAAGAGCGTTCCGGGCTCGAGGTTGTACAGCCTTGTAAGCAGGGCCGCCACCGTGCTCTTCCCGGAGCCGATGCGGCCGACTATGCCGACGGTCTCGCCGGCCCTTACGGAGAAGGACACTCCGTCAAGGACGGTGACGCCAGGCTTCGAGGGATAGGAGAAGGTGCAGTTCCGGAACTCGATCTCGCCCCTGACGTTCCCGAGAGCGACGGCGTTCTCCGGATCGGAGACGTCCTCCTCGGCATCCATATAGGAGGCGATGCGCTTCATGGACGTGCGGGCGCGGCTGAACATCGTCACCAGCATGCCGGTGGCGATGAGGGGCCATATGAGGACGTCGAAATAGCCGATGAACGTGACGAGGTTGCCGGCGGTGAGGTCGACCTCATGGCCGAACAGCACCACGGGCGAGCCCCCGGCGAACGAGGCGACGAACCACGCGCCGAAGCCGATGACCATGGCCAGGATGGAGGCTATTATGACCTCGATCACCGCGTCGAAGAACACGGAGACCTTGACGAACGAGATGTTGGCGTCGCGGTTCTTTTTCGCGACCTTCACGAACTGGCGCAGCTCGGCGGTCTCCTTGACGAAGGCCTTGATGACGCGGATGCCGGTGAAGTTCTCCTGGGTGAAGTCGTACAGGCTGTCGTACTCCTTCTGCCTCTGCTCCCACTTCATGGCCATCCACTTCTCGACGAGGGCCCCCCAGACCACTATGAGCAGCATGGGGACGAAGGCGAACAGCGACAGCACCCAGTCCATCCTGATCATCCTGATGACGACCATGACACCGAGGAAGATGGCGTCGATCATCGAGACGGTCCCGAAGCCGAGGTACTCCTCGATGGTCTCAAGGTCGGTCGTGAACCAGGACATTATGGCTCCGACCTTGGTCTCGTGGTAGTACTTCTGCGACAGGCGCTCGCTCTTTTGGAACATCTCGCGGCGAAGGCCGGCCTCGGTCCGCTGCGATGCGTTGAACAGCGTGAATCGCCAGACCATCCTGCCGGTGAACATCACCGCGGCGATCACCAGCAGTCTGAGGCACCTGTCCGAGACGAAGGCGAAGCCGTCGCTGACGGTATCGCCGGACAGATAGTCGACGATCTGTCCCAGGTATTCCGGCTCGTACAGCTGGGCGGCGTCGACCGCTACGAGCGCGATGATGCCCAGCACGTAGAAGTACCAGAATCTCAGATAATATTTGTTAAGATACTTGTTTAACAGCATTTTCCTATTATTTCCAACAACAGTTAATGATAAAGACGGTGATCGTTCATCTTCACAACGGTCGCGATCCGGACGGATCGGACCGGGAATATCTTTCTCCCTCCGCGGCGGCGCCCGCACCGGTCGGCCACGCGGCACGGTAACGCTGACTATTATAACACGGTTTGCCCCTGCACGCAACACTTTTTTGTCCCGGGATCGTGTCAAGTTGTTGTGGGAGAATTAAGAGACGAGTTCTGAACATAAGTGGGAATAGGCGTTGAGAATGGTGGTGGTACCAACGGATCTCCCATCAGTCAGGCCGGGCAGAATGTGCTCGCGTTCGAAGATGCTCCA
>JAEEJM010000010.1 GCA_016281895.1 Clostridiales bacterium | reverse complement strand
GCACCGGGCAGAAGGTGCCGCAGACGCCGGGGCAGACCGTCCGGGTCATCTTCGACAGCCTGGCGCTCTGCTACCGATACACGGCCGACACGATCGGGTCTCTTACCGGGCACGCGCCGAGGGCCATAAACATCGTCGGCGGAGGCTCGAAGGATACCGAGCTCAACCGCCTCAGCGCCGACGTTACCGGCCTGCCGGTGATTGCCGGCCCAGCCGAGGCGACCGCGGCCGGAAACATCATAATGCAGCTCATCGCCCTCGGCGAGATCGGAAGCATCGCGGAGGGCAGGGAGGTCGTCGCCCGCTCCTTCGGAGCCTCGACCTACCTCCCGGATCCCGACAGGTCCGCCTACGACGAGGCGTACGGAAGGTATCTGAGGATAGCGGGGAAGGAATGAGGTTGCGCTGCGCGCAAATGAGGTGCCGCCTGCGGCGGCAATGAAGACGCGGCTGCGCCGCGAATGAAGTTGCGCTTCGCGCAAATGAAGTGCCGCCTGCGGCGGCAATGAAGGAGGAATAAGGTCTTGAAAAAGGCGATCTGTCTGGTCCTTGCGACCGTGCTCTGCGCGCTCTGCGCCGCCTGCACGGGCAGCGGCGACCCCGAAAGCACTACCGTAGCGCCTTCGGGCACGTCCGCTCCGGGCGGAAATACCGCAGAAGCCACGGGCGACACTACCGCCGGCGATCCCGGCAGTGCCGCCGTCGATCCGGGCACAGTCACCGACGCCCCCGGTCCCGGAACCGGTGAAGGCACAGACGCACCCGGCACGGATCCCGTGCCCGGGGAGGACGACGTATGCTCGATCGGGGGCACCTTCTACACTTCTCTTGCCGATGCCTTCAGGGAAGTTAAGGACGGCGAGACCGTCAGCATCATCAGGGATTTCACCGCCACGGAAGCCATCTACACCACCACCGAAGGCCGGTGGTCCGTAAACGGCAACGGCCATAAGATCACGGCCGACATGACAATCACAGACTTCATAAATGTTGAGCACTGTACAGTCAGCGTCACCGGCCTTAGAATCGACTATACTGAGGTTCTACATGGCGCGAGCGGCGGGTTATTGGGCGAAGCAGCCATCTCAGTTACCAATGAAGGCAAACTAATTCTCACCGACGTAGATATCGTTTCCTTTTGGGGATGTTGCCTTTATGCTGAAGGGGGAGGTGACATTATCGTCAACAGTGGATCCTATTCGATCGATTCGGAAAACTTATCGCCCATGTCCAATGTGATCAGTCTCAACTGGGACGGCGACCTGAGCGTATCTGGAGGCACTTTTTCCCGTCCGGTCACAAATGAAATCAGACGATCCCTAATACGGTTGAACGGGTCTGGTCAGACCGTAGTCATCTCAGGCGGCGTGTGGGACAACGCCTGCGGACGCCTCTTTTATAACAACGGCTCCGCCCCCGCATACGCCCTCCGGAACATCACCATCTCCGGCGGGACCTTCAGGTTCGGCGTCGACGACACGGCCGCCTATAACGTCTTTGATCCCGTTTTTCAGTTCGCCACCGGCGGCGGACTCAATATGACCGTCTCCGGCGGCACCTGGGAGATCAGGAGCGGCTGCGACATGACTTTCTTAAAATGTACCAACAAGAACACTGCCGTCACGATTACCGGGGGCACTTTCACAAACGGGGCCGGCGAACTGTTCGTCTCGTCTAAGGAAGCCTCCGGCGATGACGGACCTTCGCTCATCACCGTAAAGGGCGGCACCTTCACCAACACCGCCGGCAGCATCCTCTCCTCGTCCAACGTCGCGGGCGGCGTCGTCATCGAAGGCGGAACGTTCATCACCAGGGACGCCGACGAGGCGGCGGCCGTTCTGGCCGCGGCGGGCGACGGAAGCGGAGTTACCGTACGGACGGGGAAGGAATGAGGTTGCGCTGCGCGCAAATGAAGTTGCGCTGCGCGCAAATGAGGTGCCGCCCTGCGGGGCGGCAACTTCATTATTTTCTGTTTTTCTCTTGACAATTCCGTGAAAAATGATATCATAGATACGGGGAAGACCGCGCGCGGCGCGGCCGGCCCGACCGGATGCAAAAAATAAAAACGATAGAAAGGAAGATCCATCATGCGCAAAGCAGTTATCGTAACAGTATGTCTTCTTATGGCGCTCTGCATGGCCGCCTCCTTCGTCCCCGCGCTCGCCGCGGAGACCCACAACCTCCCCGCCGAGTATCAGGAGCTCGAGTACATCGAGAGCGACGGCAACCAGTTCATTAACTCGGAAATTCCCGTGAACTCCAAACTCGTCATCGACTGCACCTTCCAGGTCACCATTCCCGGTCTCACAGGCAAAGGCGGCGGAGCCGGCATAGTCGGAGGTTACTACAGCGGCGGGACCCCCGAGGGGACCATCCAGTTCGCTTACAAGCGCTCCGACGCCGCGTTCACCACGCGCATCGGCAATCTCATGGAGAACAAGCCCGAAGTCCTTCCCAAGGACACCGAAAAGCACACCGTCACCCTTGACGCCCCGGGTGGAAAGGTCATCCTCGACGGCGCGGTAAAGGCCTCCAAGGATCCATCCGGGATCGCCATAGACGACGAGATCGGCGCGAAGTGCTACATCTTTATCTCAGCCGCGAATTTCGGTAAAACTACCGAATCCATTAAGGATGACTCCTGGGGCATCGGCGCCTGCAAGATATTCAGCGTCACCTTCAAGAAGGACGGCGCTGTCATAGCCGACTTCGTTCCCGCCAAGCGCGTGTCCGACGGAGTCGTCGGCCTGTACGACACGGTGAGACAGAAGTTCTACACGAACGCTTACCCCGGTAAGGAGACCGTCAACTTCATCGCCGGGCCGGAAGTGAAGGCCGACGCCCCCGCGACGGGAACTTCCTCCGATACCGGCACGTCCGGATCCGGATCCTCCCAGGGAGGAAACACCAGCCCCGCCACCGGTGACACCCTGACCGTCGTGGCCGCAGCCGCCGCGCTTGCCCTCGTGCTCTCCGTCGGCGCGACCGTGGTCAGAAAAAGAGAGAACTGACGTATAACGGGCACTGAGACGCCCTGAATACTACCCCGGGCCCCGCGGCAGCTCCTGCCGCGGGGCCCGGCACTTTTTCCGGCCTTTGCCGAAGCGTTCCCGCGGCCGCTTTTTTTCGCCTCGCTATTGATTCGGGGCGGCGCGGGGTGTATAATATAAAAGGCGGAAGGCGGTCCGGAACGGCAGGAAAATATATATGCCCCGGAAAGAGCCCCGCGCGTGTTCCTCGTTACGTTTTTCAAATGAATCAGGAAAGGCAGCAGGAATCAGAATGAAAAAAGAGCTGTTCGGCGAACTCGGCATCATCGGAATGAGGGGCTGCGAGTCCCTGACGCAGCAGATCGACGCCTACATCAAGCGCTGGCGCAACACGGACAAGTCGTTCATCGTCCCCGTAGAGTGCCCGCGGTTCGGTACCGGCGAGGGCAAGGGAATGATCCTCGAGTCGGTCAGAGGCATGGATCTGTTCATCATCTGCGACATGTTCAACTACGGGGTGACTTACAAGCTTCGCAGGATGGAAGTCCCCATGTCGCCGGACGATCACTACGGCGATCTCAAGAGGATCCTCGGCGCCATCGAGGGAAAGGCCCGCAGGATCAACCTCATTATGCCCATGCTCTACGAGGGCAGACAGCACCGCCGCAGCGGGCGCGAGTCGCTGGACTGCGCCCTCATGCTCCAGGAGCTCGTAAACTTCGGAGTCAACAACTTCATCACCTTCGACGCGCACGATCCGAGGGTCGCCAACGCCATTCCGCTCACCGGCTTCGACGACTACCAGCCGACCTACCAGATGATCAAGGCCATGGTCAGGGCCGTCCCGGACATCGTGTTCGAGAAGGAGCATCTTATAATCATCTCGCCCGACGAGGGCGCCATGGGCAGATGCATGTACTTCTCGTCAGTTCTCGGCATCGACGTCGGAATGTTCTACAAGCGCCGCGACTACTCCAGGGTGGTCAACGGCCGCAACCCGATAGTGGCCCACGAGTATCTCGGTCAGGACCTCACCGACAAGGACGTTATTATCGTGGACGACATGATCAGCTCCGGCGACTCGTTCTTCGACGTCGCGAGACAGATCAAGAGCCGCGGAGCCAAGCGCATATTCGCGTTCGACACCTTCGGCCTGTTCACCTCCGGTTTCGACAAGTTCGACGAGGCCTACAGGGACGGCCTGTTCGACCGGATCTTCACGACGAACCTCGTATACACCGACCCGGCCATCAACACCCGCGAATGGTACGTCTGCGTCAACATGTGCAAGTACCTTTCGTATATCATAGACACTCTGAACCACGACGAGACCATCAGCCACATCATCGACCCCGTGAAGAAGATCCACGCGCTGCTCGAGCGCCACCGCGAGGAGACCGGAGGTCAGATGAAGATAGATTTCACGGCCGCCCAGTCCTGAGCGGTCGCGGAAGCTCTGGATCCTCCATTTGCGTTCCGGAAATCCGGAATTGTTCAGAACTCCCACGTAAGGATAGAACCGGTCAATCGTAAATCGGTTGCGTCCGGCAAGAAAGAAGAGGAATGGAAATGAACCAACAACTTAAGAACAGACGTCATTTGTTTGCAATCGGCCTCATGTGCGTGACGATATCTGCGGCAATTCTGCTGACCGGATGCACATTTGTGCCTTCCGGACAACACAACGCCTCATCGGATTCCTCATGGTTCCCCGCCGACAGATCTCTCGGTTCTTCTGCATCACCGGTTCAGGATTCACTTCCTGACTCGACGGAACGCCCGCTTTTGACCCGGGATCAGGCGTTGGAAAGCATACACGGACTGCTGGAGACGTTCGGAAAAGCTGAGACTCTTGTACTGAAACCGCT
>JAEEJM010000001.1 GCA_016281895.1 Clostridiales bacterium | reverse complement strand
AGGAGATCATGCACCGCCAGGCGGCCGTAAACTACGGCGTAAGGTTCGTACTCGAGATCGAGCAGCCCGGCGGCGACTTCGAGACGACCGAGTACTACTACCCCGAAGAGGAGGGCCTGGCTGCCTACGTCCGCGAGCTGACGGGCGGCAGATCCATCACCGAGACGGTCAGCTGGCACTCCGCCGATCGCGGACGCGACCGAGAGGACCGAGACGAGTACGACCTCGAGGCCGATTATTCGTTCTGCTTCACCCAGGTGAGCGGGCTGCAGGAGTACTACCACAACTCGAGCTATCTCGAGCACGGCGGCTCGCCCGACAAGGCCGTCAGGAACGCCTTCGCCTATTCCGTGGACAAGTATCTGCGCAACTCCAGCAAGTACAACAAAAACGAGTCCAGGATAACCTTTCAGGACATCGCCGACAGCCTGGTGATAGTGATATCCTCGCACTCGACGGAAGCTTCTTACGAGCACCAGACGAAGAAGGCCATCAACAACAGCTTCATCGCCGACTCCATGACGGAGTTCCTGAAGCGGCAGCTGGACATTTATTTCATCGAGCACCCGGCCGAGGGCGACAAGATCGCCGCGCAGATGCTCATAAACAAGCGCAGCCGCGAGAACGCCGAAAAGACCAGGATCGACATAAAAAAGAAGCTGACGGGCTCGCTCGACGTCTCAAACCGCGTCGAGAAGTTCGTCAACTGCCGCTCCAAAGACCCCTCGGTGCGCGAGCTGTACATAGTCGAGGGCGACTCGGCTCTGACCTCATGCAAGCTCGGCCGCGCGGCCGAGTTCCAGGCTATAATCCCCGTCCGCGGCAAGACGCTCAACTGTATGAAGAGCGACTACAAGCAGATCTTCGACAGCGAGATAATCGTTGACCTGCTCCGCGTCATCGGCTGCGGCGTCGAGCTCGACAAGAACGTAAAGGTCAAGAACAACGACCTGGCCACCTTCGACCTCTCGGCGCTCAGGTGGGCCAAGATCATCATATGCACGGATGCCGACGAGGACGGCTTCCAGATCCGCACCCTGCTGCTGACCCTCTTCTACCGGTTGCTGCCGACGCTGCTCGAGCAGAAGAAGGTCTTCATAGCCGAGTCGCCGCTCTTCGAGATCACCTGCAAAGACGAGACCTTCTTTGCCTACAGCGAGCGCGAGAAGGACGAGATCGTCAAAAAGCTCGGAGACAAAAAATACACGCTCCAGCGCTCAAAGGGACTCGGCGAGAACGAGCCCGAGATGATGTGGGAGACCACTATGAACCCGGCCACCCGCAGGCTCATAGCCGTGACCCCCTCGGACGCCGGCAAGACTCTGGAGATCTTCGAGACGCTGCTCGGCAACGACCTCCCCGCGCGCAAGCAGTTCATCGCCGAGAACGCGCAGAGGTACATGAAGGACGCGGACATCTGAACGCGGGCGGCCGCGCACGTCAGACGCAGGCGTCTCAGGCCGGCTTCCCGAGACCGGGATCAGGCCGTCATTATGGAAAGGTAGATCGGTAACATTATTATGAAGATAGCAGTTTTAGCCGGCGGGCTCAGCCCCGAACGCGACGTATCGCTCTCATCCGGTTCGCTTATCGCGAACGCCCTCGAGCAGAAGGGACACCTTGTCGCCTTTGCGGACGTATACGTCGGCATCGATCCGTCCCTCATCCCTTCGATGTTCAGATCCGACAGGACGTACACGTTTACGGTATCGGAGAAGGCCCCGGACATAGCGGCCGTCCGCGCGTCATGCGGCAACCGCGAGTCCCTGATCGGACCGGGCATCATCGAGCTCTGCCTTGCCGCCGACGCGGTGTTCATAGCCCTTCACGGAGGAATGGGAGAGAACGGTCAGATCCAGGCCGCCCTGGACTGCGCCGGAGTGAAGCATTATACGGGCACGAACTACACCGGAGCCCTCCTGTCCATGGACAAGGACATAGCAAAACAGATGATGTCCGCCCGCGGCGTGCCGGTTCCGTCGGGGATCTATTTCGATACAAAGAAGGACAGCCCGCAGACCGTCACGGACCGCGTCGGGCTCCCCTGCGTGATCAAGCCGGCAAGCGGAGGCTCCAGCGTCGGCGTCAGCCGCGTATACACCCGGGAAGAGCTCGAATCTGCCATCCTGGACGCGGCCTCGTACGAGCGGTTTCTGCTGGCGGAGGAGCTGATCGAGGGGCGCGAGCTCACCTGCGCCGTCCTGGCCGGAGAGGCGCTTCCTCCGATCGAGATAATACCCAAGCACGGATGGTACGACTACAGAAACAAATACCAGAGCGGCCTCACCACTGAGATCTGCCCTGCGCCCCTGTCCGTGGAGGAAACAGCCGAGATACAGAGGCTCGCGGTCCTCGCGTTCAATTCGCTGCGCATGTCCATGTACGGAAGAGCGGACTTCATTCTTGACAGAAACGGAAAGTTCTACTGCCTTGAGGTCAACTCCCTTCCCGGCATGACGCCAACGTCCCTTATGCCTCAGGCGGCCGCGGCCGCGGGCATCCCGTACGCGGATCTGTGCGATCTGCTTGTACGTATGGCAATGGAGAAATAAGACCCGCCGCTCGTGCGCGCGGGACCGGTCCCCGATCGCGCCCTGCGGGCAATACCGGACATAAAACGTTCCCGGACGCTGTTTTCCGTACCTTTACGGAAGCTGCGTCCGGGAACTGTTTTTTCTTATCCCTGTCTCAGACTGAAGAAACTGCCTTTTATGTATTTTGTCATTTTTCCATCCTTTCGGTCTTCCGGCCTCGGCGCCCGTTCATATGCTCGAGGAGTCGGTGTGACCGACCGACGCCAGCGACTCCTCCCTGAGAACGCCGTACAGGCGTGCCACTTCGGGACTTACGTATCTTTCCCATTTTTTCCTCTCTCCCCGGATCAGATACTTCCTCAACCGGGAGGCGGATATGTCTATGGTCTTCGGAATGAAAAGCTCATCTACAGACGGGTATTTCTCCCTGTCGAGCCACGATCTCCTTCTGCCTTCGGTTCCTGACACGAGAAGATCCGGAAGCATGCCGAAGCAAATGAGGGCAGACCTCATCACGTAATCTCCCCACGCGCAGGTATTCCCGACGCCTATGTCGGGAAGAGGGGCGATCTCGACGCTGTCCCCGAAAACGCTCTCTATCATCATACGGCGCAGCCCGTATGAGAACGGATTCTTTTCGGTGCCGGATTCCTGGGACGATCCTATGAAGATGCCGACGGAGTCGCAGACGTCAAGGGCGCTCCGTATGAGCTCCTCGTGGCCCTTGTGAAGCGTCTGGAAGCGTCCCACTATGAGTCCCAGGCGGTACCGTTTCCCGGAACCGTCCATTACTCAGATCATTTCGGCCATGCCGGAGTCGAAAGACGGCATGAGCCTCAGCTTGAACAGATTCGCGGCGTGGAGTCTGTCTATGCGCTCTTTCTTACCCGCCGGAGGTTCGACGCCCTCGCGGATATACCTGTCCAGTTCGGCATACGTAAAGCCGAGATTGTCCTCGTCTGTCTTCCCGCAGAGGCCGTCGGAAGGGACCTTGTCCACCAGCACCGCGGGCAGGCCGAGGACTCTCCCGATCGCCCTGACCTCGGTGACAGTAAGATGGGCGAGGGGACTGAAATCTCCCGCCGCGTCGCCGTATCTTGTAGAATAGCCGACCCAGTCCTCGGACAGGTTGCACGTGTTCGCGACCCTCCCGTTGAACGACTGGCCTACGGCGTAAAGCGTCGTCATTCTGATCCTCGGCGGAATGTTGATACCGGTCTGTACCGACGGATCGAAAGGAAGAGCGCTTTTGAGTCCCTCGACAGCGTCCTTTATGTTGATCTCGAAGCTGCGTATGCCGAGATGGCCGACGAGGAGCCTGGCCATATCGATGTCGGACTGGACTCCGCAGGGCATCAGCACTCCTATGACCCTCTCTCTGCCGAGCGCTTCGCAGCAAAGCGCGGCCGTGACGGAGCTGTCCTTACCGCCGGAGATCCCGACTATCGCATTGCATCCGGGGCCGTTCTCACGGAAGAAACCTCTGATCCACTCAACGCATCTGTCCTTTACTGCCGCGGCATCAAACTCATACATCATAGAAACTCCTTCATTTCCCCGTCAAGCATGCGCAGACGCATAACGGTGTACTCCCGGTCCTCCTCGGGGATGCCCAGACGGTCCCTGAGCACCGAAACGACAAGCTCCGGGCTGAGGTTCTCGGCCTGCCCGGCCGCCAGACACAGCCTCAGGACCGCCTCAGAGCCCTCTGCGGCGCACCTGACGCTTTTAATGAGCGGTATGATGTCCGTCTCCCTGTCGCCCGATTTTGTGCGCTTTACGACCGTCAGGGACGGCCCCGTCAGCAGAGCTTCCGCGCGGCGGAGATAATCCTCCGTCCCGCCGGGGACGAACCTGCCGTCGATGCGAACCTCCCATTCGGCCGCGCGTATGTCTATGAACTTCGAGGCCGGGACGTAGCAGCGGTCGAAATCCAGGTTCGACGCCGTGGCTCCGTGCATCCTCCGCAGGACCTCGTCGCACGGCATGTCCCTCACCAGTCTGATGTCGACGAGCTCGCACAGGCTCTGACAGCCGACCGGGAGAGGAAGGGCGAACACTATCTTCGGGTGGGGATTGAATCCCTCCGTGAACCACAGGGGCAGATCGGCCCTGGCCAGTATCCTTGCGAAGGAGCGCTGCAGATCGAGATGGGAGATCCACTGCATTCCGCCCGTCTTGCAGAATCTCAGCCTGTATGTCCTCGGGGCCGGAAGAAGGCCGTATTCTCCGAAGCCCGTATGATTCAGCTTTTCGACAGTTTCGGGCATAATGTCCTCTCACCTCCAAGGCAGTCGGCTCCGCAGGCGTTGCACGTCTCGAGGCACGGCTTCGTGGTCCTGCCGGCGTAGGCCCGTTCTCGTTCGCGCCACAGAAACTCCTTTGTGACTCCGCAGTCGATGACGTCCCACGGAAGGACCTCGTCCCTCGAGCGGCGGCGGTTGGCATAAAACGACGGATCGATGCCGGCCTCGCTGAAGACCTCCATCCAGGCGTCGTACGAGAAGAACTCGTCCCAGGCGTCGTATCTGAAGCCTCTGCGGCGGGCTTCGAGCAGCGCCCGCGACAGCTTTCTGTCCCCGAGGGCAAGGACCGCCTCTATGCGGGACACTCCGGAATCGTGGTACGTGTACCTTATCTTCCTGTCGGTTATCTTCGTGCGCAGGTATTCGGCCTTCTGCTGAAGCATCTCGCGCGTGTCCTGAGGTTCCCACTGGAAAGGCGTATCCGGCTTCGGCACGAAGCAGGAGACGCTCACCGTTACGAGCGGGGCCCGCTTCGGGTGGCCCGGAGTCTCATAGAAGCGCTCGACCGTCGCCTTCGCGAGCTTGGCTATCCCCTCGATATCCTCGAGGGTCTCGGTCGGAAGGCCGTCCATGAAATACAGCTTGACCTTCTCCTTGCCTCCGGCAAACGCTATCCCGGCGGAGCGCATCAGGTCCTCCTCCGTGACGTTCTTGTTTATAACGTCGCGCAGTCTCTGCGTCCCCGCTTCAGGGGCGAAGGTGATCGAGGAGGAACGGACAGACGCGACTTTTTTCATCAGTTCTTCCGAGAACGAATCTATCCTGAGCGAGGGGAGCGAAAGACTCACCTTTTTTTCCTCGGTCCACTCCAGGAGGCCGTCCGTGAGCTCGCGCAGCCCGGAATAGTCCGAGATGGACAGCGAGGTGAGAGAGATCTCCTCGTATCCCGTGTTGTCGTAAAGCGTTCTGGCCTGGCACACAAGGGTCTGCGGCGTCTTCTCTCTGACGGGACGGTTCGTCATGCCCGCCTGGCAGAAGCGGCATCCGCGCGGACATCCGCGGTAGACCTCGAGCATTATCCTGTCCTGCTCGCACTCGATGTACGGCATCACGACCCTGTCGGGGTAGTATGCCGTGTCGAGATCGGTCACGATGCGCTTGAGGACCCTGGCCGGGACGCCGGGAGCGTTCGGCGTATATGATCTGACCGTGCCGTCGCCGTTGTATTCGACGTCGTAGAGCGACGGTACGTATACCCCCTGTATGGTCCTGGCGGCCTCGAGAAGGAACTCCCTCTTCGTCGCCCCGCGGCGCTTCATCTCAGCCCACAGGCGGACTATCTCCGGGAGCATCTCCTCGCCCTCGCCGATGTTGAACAGATCGAAGAAATCCGCCACGGGCTCGGGATTGTAGCAGCAGGGGCCCCCTCCGATGACTATCGGGAAGGAGGGATCGTCGACACGGTCGGCGGCCAGCAGTGGTATGCCGGACAGTTCGAGGACGTTGAGGACGTTCGTGTAGCACATCTCGTACTGGAGCGTGAAGCCGAGGAAGTCGAAGGTGCGGACCTCGTCGCCGCTCTCGTGGGCGCAGAGGAGGATGCCCTTCTCGCGCATCCTGTCCTCCATGTCGGTCCACGGGGCAAAGACGCGCTCGCAGCATATGTCGGGGTCTTTGTTCAGGACTCCGTAAAGGATCCGGACGCCGAGATTCGACATACCTATCTCGTACGCGTCGGGAAAGCAGAAGGCGAACGACGCTCCGGTCCTGCTCTTGTCTTTTACCGTCTGTCCGAACTCGCCGCCCGCGTAGCGGCCGGGGCGCGAGACGGATCTAAGAAGCGAAGCAGAAAACATTTGTCACCTCGGACCGGCCGCTCCGGCGGGAGCGGGCGGCACAGCAGCAGTCGCGCCGCGCCCCGGAAATGGAGCGGGCGGAATTTCAAGAATCGCCGCCGCACAGGACCGTCGGATGACGGAGACCGTACGGCGGCGAGAAAGCTCAGACTCTGCGGTCAGTCGAAGAGCAGCTTCGACATGACGACGGAAGGCACCACTGAGAGCAGCTGGAAGAGGACTATGTAGAGCGGGCTCATTCCGACGACCGCTCCGAGGGCGCCCAGGAACGCGGCGATCACTATGCCGAGGCCCACCGTTGCCGCGCAGATGTAGAAGTGCAGACGGTTCCACTTGCGGAACAGCACGCACATGTCCGCGGCCCTGACCGCAGACATCCATTCCACGCCGTCCGCGATGAGTCCGCCGTCGATGACACCCGTGCCGGCGGCTTCGTCCGAAGCGGCTCCGGAGACGGTGTCAGACTCATCGTCGGCCTCCTCGGTGCGGACCACGTATACGGGCAGGTCGTTGCGGGCGATAAGCTCGGCCGCGAGGTCGGAGGTGAGGAACGGATCGCGGCACCTGAGCACCACGCGGATGTTCCTCTCGGCAAGGTCGCCGACAAGGCCCACGAACATGCTCTCGAGCGCGTACTGCATGGTGATGCGCAGGACGGCGGCTCCGTCGGCGGCGATGTACAGCACGAGGCCCCCGCGGACGGACGAGAGATATCTGCGGTTGTCGGAGTCGGGGCAGTTGATCCATCGCTTGCCGAGAAACTCGGAGGTGCCGATCACGTAATGGACGCCGTTGACGTCGCCCTCGACGCCGTTGTCGAAGACCTTGACCTTCTCGGCGGCGACGCCGGGCGTGGCGCCGTCATATACCGAACGGAAGGCGTAGGAGATGGTCCCGCCGACGCGGTTCAGTATGGCCGAGGTGGCCTCGATGGCATCGAAGTAGTCGGCGCCGGGCCGGCAGTTCATAATGCCGTTTATCTTTATGGAGGACTCGCCGAAGATCTCCTTCTCCTCGAGCACTATGGTCTTGACGCGGTCGTATTCCTGCGTGTCGGACTCGTGGAAGATCACGGCGTTCTCGTCGAGCTTGCGCTCGGTCATCACAAAGAACGGAATGACGTACGAAAGGATGGCAAACGAGGGCAGCGCGAACTGGATCACTACGACGAAGACGTTGAGGGAGTTGACGAAGGTCCGCGACGCCGCCAGCGAGATGAAGAACAGCACGAGGGCCAGGGCCGCGACGAACAGGATGACATAGATGTAAACGGGCGGGAAGCTGCGCTTGTTGACGTGCCTGAAATAGTTGGCGGCAAAGCTTCCGCGGCGCAGTCTGTAGGACGAGGTCTTCTTTCCCTCCCGGCCGGACGGCTCGAGCTTTTCGAGCGTGCAGACCGAGTCGAACGAGGACAGTTTGCGGAAGGTGTGTATCTGGCGGCGAAGGGTCAGCCAGTCGGCCGCGACGGTCATTGCGAAGCACAGGGCGGCCGGGAAGTTGTAAAGCGTGAAGGCCTTGGGGGCGGCTATGGCCAGCAGGACGTCGTACAGCGCCGTCGCCACAAAGATAGTAGCCGTCACGGACTCGGACGTCGGCCTTACGCGGACGATGCCGACAAGGCCCGAGGCCACGCTCCTGTAGGAGAAGGCCGCGCAGAGCAGCAGCAGCTGGAGCGAGACGAGGATGTTTACGGACGGGAAGTTCGCAGCACTGAGCGGGCCGCCGAACCTTTTGCCGAACAGGTCGAAGATGAGCAGCAGTACGGCAAAGACAGCCGTGCCGACCGCCCTGACCAGCATGATCTTCTGCTCTTTTTCATAGGCGAAGCCGATCTCGGAGTTCTGGGTCCTGGAGGAATACTCCTCTCCTCTGTACGCAAAGGCGTGGTCGAGATCGGTATAGCTCTTCCCGGAGCGGAGGAAGTCGCCTCTTCCGCTGTTTCCGGAGGCGATACCGTCCGCGTCGGTGTAGCCAAGGGCGGACATGAGGACGGCGTCCTCGGGATCGAGATCGGACACGTTCTCCGCCTCCGCGGGTCCCTCGCTGACGGCAATGCCGGCGTCAGCATCCGCGGCTCCAGCGGCGCCGGCCGGAACCTCCGGTAACTCCTCGGCGCCGGCCACGGCGGCAGCTTCGAACGAAGGCTCGCCGGCCACGGCGGCGGGCTCGGCGGGAGCTTCGAACGAAGGCTCGCCGGTCTCGGCGGCGGCATCGGCGGCAGCTTCGAACGAAGGCTCGCCGGTCTCGGCGGCGGCCTCTGCCTCCTGTATGTCATAAGCTGGAACCTCACCGGCCCCGGCGTCTGTCTCT
>JAEEJM010000114.1 GCA_016281895.1 Clostridiales bacterium | reverse complement strand
GCCGCCAGATTGACTCCGATGGAGTCGCTCACGGCCATGGAGGTCTTCTCGACCGTCCTGAACCTGATGTGGTAGGAGACGGTGTAGGTCCAGGTGTCGAGCGGGCTGTAGTGGTAGACGATCTCGTCGCTGGCCGCGGAGCCGGTGACGATCTTCTCCTTCTTGGAGTCGACGCAGAAGTAGCCGGGTATGACCGGAATGTCCTCGCTGAACGTCGAATAGATCCTGTAGGAGTAGGTGATCGCCTCGAAGCCCGGTATCGGGTTGCCCGCGGCGTCGACGCACCTCACGGTGAAATCAACGAACGGGGCGGCGTCCTCGAACAAAGCGTGGATCGTCAGATTCTTGGTGATCTTGGAGAACGGGTTGAACTGGACCTGGCTGGTTCCCTCGGTGTAGTACCAGTAGATGAACTTGACCTGGTTGCCGGAACCGTCGGTCTTCTGCGGGATGTAGTCCGCCAGCCAGTCGCCGTCCTCGGTGAGGTAGTCCTCCGCGGTGCGGTACTTGACTATGTTCTCGATGACGCGGTTCGCGGTCGTACCGTCGGGCCAGCTTTCGTTGACTCCGGAGTCGAGCACGAAGGTCAGGTCGAAGGTCGGCGGGTTCCATGCGCCGTAGACGACGATGTCGCGGTCGGGCATCTCGCCGCTCCAGTCGAAGGGCTTGGTGCACTCAGGATCCTCGAACCAGAGCACGAACGTGCCGTTGACCTCCTTGCCGAAGGTGTAGTCGTCGTCGACGCCCGCGGGCCTCGAAGCACCGCTCTGAGTATAGGGATTGTAATTGTACAGGCTGGCGGTATTGATTGAAGTGCCGAAATAGATGTTCTGCGCGGCGCTCGGCCTGTAGTCAGTTCCGCTCACCTGATAGGTGATACTGTGTGTATTGATCGTGTAGTAAAGAGTAGCTTCGTAGAAGTAAATACGGTTGTTGCCCGATCCCTGCGATCCGGTCTGTGTAAACGATCTGTGGCTCTCGAACTGGGAGGTCGACCAGAGCTGACTGAAGCCGGTGATGCCGAAGTAGTCTTCGTTGTATGTCAGCCTCAGACCGGAACTGGCATCGAATTTCGAAGTATAGTAGAGCCAGTAGTGCCTGTTGTTGTAGTCTTTGGTCTGGGCCCCCGCAGGTTTGCCGGTATCGGGATTGATCTCTACATAGTAGAAGATCGTATAGTGAGACATACCGTTCTTTGTCGCGGTAAATACCTCATTGTAATTCGGAGCCTTTTCCATAAAGGCGGCGTACGTGTTGTTTGCCGAACTGACGGCCCAGGTATAACCGTCCTCTTCAAACTGACGTACCGGATTGTTCTCCCACCAGTATGTGATATCCGCGTCGTATTTCACGTCGAGTTTGAGGACGTAACCGCGCTGAACTCCGTTGGTCTGCTCTTTCTGGCAGACAAGGGCGCGGCAGGCGTCGGTGTGGACGTGAGGCGTCTCGGTGGTGGTGTAGCAGGAGGCGGTGTGGTAGTGCTCGTTCTTGCCGCAGATAAGGTCTCTCACGCCTTCGGTGAGCTCGTCGGCGTAGCAGTCGTTGGAGTGGACGTGGCCGCAGATGGTGGAGCATGCGGAACGGCTCTTGGCGGTGCCTTCATTAGTACTATTAGCACTTCCGGTAAACGAAAGACCTTTGACGGATTGGGAGACACTAGTAACCGTATCCACATAATACCACTGGCCGTCGGCTCTGAAGAAGATGGCGTAGTAAGTAGTCGTGGTTCCGCCTCCGCCGCCGCAGCCGCCGCCTCCGCCCGATGACTGGGTGAAGGTGTACTCATACAGGTAGCCGTCCTCGATCGTGAACTGACCGCGGTTGGCGGCGTTTATGATGGCATTGAGTGCCGTCCTCTGGTCGCTGTCCATGGCGCTCTGCGCGGTGAGGGTCTGGTTCGTGTAGCAGCTGACAAGATGCTTGCCGTTGTCGCCGTGAGTGCAAATGAGCGGGCAGGAGGAGTTGTGGGACAGATGCGGCTCGACGATCCAGCCGTAGCAGGCGTCGGTGTGAACGTGCTCTTCCTTTCCGCAGGTCACAGTGGTGACGGTATCTACGGTCTTGTCGCATACCAGCTGGTAGCAGCTGGCGTCATGGGTGTGGCTGAAAGAGTAACTGTTAGTGCTCTTCCAGTCGAGGTTGACCTTGTTTCTGGTGTAATAAACACTGATGACCGTGGAGCCGTCGCCCTCGACTATCTGGGACTCGATCTTGTTCGCGTTGAACGTGAACATATTGAAATCCTGCTTGTTACCGGTCTTCCAGTTGGACGTGTTCTGAGGAGTCCGGAACATATCCGAGGTGATGAGCGCTCCGGCCAGAGCGGCACGGGTGCGCAGCTCGGAGATCTTGTAGCTGTATCCGGGATCGTCGGGGTTCTCTGCCCAGTACACGACGTGGATGTTGACGAGCTCCGCCACCCAGTTGGCCCTGACCGTGATGTTGTAGTCGGGCATGGTGGTGAGGTTCGTTACGTTCTGGTATGCCGTCGTGGTGCCGCTGGCCCTGTAGGACCACCTGTCGGTGGAGGGCATGGAGTAGCCGGCACGGGTCGGGTTCTCGGAGGCGGCCAGAGCCTCGATCGCTTCGAGTATCGGCTGGCCGTACTTGAGCTCCAGCGCCGTGTTGATCGTCGTATCCGACGCGAAGGAGATCGAGTAGGTCTTGCGGCTGAACTCGAGCGTGATCACGTTGTCGGCGGGATCGTTGTCGGAGAACAGGCTGACCGGGATCTCGTTGGACAGCTCAAAATGCGCCAGTTCCGGATAGGCCGCAACGAGGGCCTCGACGTAGGCGTCAATGGACTCGTAGGTCCTGGGCTTCCAGTAGGTGCTGCCTTCGACGCCGTCGGAGAAGCTGAACAGGCTGTCGTTGCCGCTCAGGACCTTAACTCCGTGAGAATCATAGGCGTAGGACGAAGGATTAGTCTCGAGCAGCTGAACTTTGACCGTGTACGGGATGTTGGTCGCGTTCGACTGGCCGACCTTCCTGAACACCGCGGTGACGGAGACGGAGCCGCCGTCGGCCGGGGTCGGATAGGTCACGGTGTAGTCGATGTTGGCCTCGACGCCGTTGATGTACACCTTCTCAAGGACGTAGTTGGTGAAGCCGCGGAGGTCGACGGTCGACATGGACTCGCCGTCCTCGATAATGCGGGAGAAGGTCTCGGCGGGCACTATGAGCTCGGGCGACGACGCCGGCACCGATGGCTCCTCATAATACCTGTGCTCGAGATTCAGCGTATAAGTGCCGTAGTCCTCGAACTTGGCGTAGAGCACGACGTCCTCGTCGATGGTGCGGTTGCGGACCACGGACTCGTTGAAGTCGACCATGGTGCCGAAGTCGGTCGCCGGGTTGAAGTTCTCGAGCTTGTCCTCGGGGATGAGGTACCAGCCGGTGAAGCGCTTGCCGGAGACGTAGCACCTGCGGATGATGATGTCGTTGTAGGTGGCGCCGTTGTCGAAGCTCTGCACGTCGCCGGCCTGGGCGATGGTCGTGCTGTCGGAGCGGTAGTTGTTGGCGCCGGTGGTATCGTAATAGAAGATAACGGTGTGGCGGCTGGTGTCCTTGACGTACTCGACGATGACGGTGATGTCGTCGGTGCTGCTGGCCCAGTCACCGGTGAAGACGAGCTTGCCGGTGTTGGAGTCGTATGCGAGGTGAGTCGTGTCGCGGTCCCAGGCGTTGAAGTCGGCCTGCGTGAAGAGCTCGGGATCGAACGAGGGATCCGAGTCGATCCTGGCGCCGACGTACCAGGTCTGAAGGATGTATCCGGAGTAGACATGCTCGAGGGCGGGCGCGTAGACGTAGGCCGAGGCGCCCGTGGTCATGTCGAGCGGAGCGGACTTGGAGGAGACCAGTTTGAACGTGCCGGTGAGCGGGTCGATGAGGTAGAAGGTCACTCTCTTGGTGACGGCCTGCTCGATGACGATGGGCTTCCAGTCGCCGTAGTAGGTCCTGGGAGTCGTGAGCTGGTCGGGTCCCTCGAAGAAGCTGGTCCACACGAGGAACGGATACTCGAAGGAGTTGGCGATGATGGTCGTGTCGTACGCGTAGGTCTTGACGGAGAAGTTCGCGTTCTTCACGGAGATGGCCGAGCCGGTGCCCGTGCCGCTGTTGAGGGCGTCGACGCCGTAGTAGCAGGCGGTGACGGGGAGCTCGCCGGTGAAGCCGGGTATGATCCTGTCGGGCTCGATGACCGACAGACCGTAGACCTCGGGCACGTAGTAGACGTCGTTGTAGACGGAGCCGGTCGAGTTGACGTCGCCGATGAACGCGCCGGCAGTCGCGGTCCCGCTCTCCACTCCGTACACGGGAGCGGCGACGTAGACCATGTCGTAGCTGACGGGGATGTCGGTGGCGCCTATGATGCCGCCGCCGACGGCTCCCTTGACGGAGGCCGCCGAGAAGGTCTCGGAGAGGCTCAGCTGACCCGCGGCCGCGCGGCCGATGATGCCGCCCGCCGCGTCGTCGGTCGAGGTCACGTTGAAGTCGGTGGCGCTGTAGTCGACCTCGACGCCGATGCCCGCCTGGCGGGTGTGGCCGCCGGCGTAGCTCTTCGTTATAATGACGCTGTCGCCGGCGCCGGCGCCCTCGGCGGTCATGATGCCGATCAGGCCTCCGGCGGGGCCGTTGGAGTACACGACGGCGGAGGCCGCTGTGTTGTCGATCCTGACCTCGCCGCCGGTGACGGGCGAGCCGGAGTTGACGTAGCCGATGAGTCCGCCGGCCGCTGCCGCACCGCCGTTGTTGACGGCGTACACGGCGGCCTCGGAGGACCTGTAGGCGGAGGAGGAGACAAGGACGGTGCTGATGTTGACAAGGTCTCCGGAGGCAAGCCTTACGGCGCCGGCCAGGGTGCCCGCGTAAGCGGTGCCGCCGTCGGCGGTCGCGGAGGCGACGCACTCGCTGAAGAAGAGATCCTTGACGCTGAGGCTGCCGGTTACCTCGCGGAAGAGGCCGGAGCTGTTAAGCGTATCGGAGGCGAATTCCTTGCTGAAGTCGAAGTAGGAGAGAGTGTGTCTCTCGCCGTCAAGCATCCTGATCGCGGGGTTCGCGATGCCGACGAAGCCGCCGCTGACGGACTCCCCGTCACGGCTGTAGATGGCGTTCTCGAACTCGCAGTAGACCCAGGTCTCGACGCCGTTCTCGACGTTCTTCACCTTCCAGGCGAGGTCGCTCTTGAGGTAGGCCTTTATCGGGTAGGTCTGCATGACGCCCGAGACGGCGGGCTCGAGGTTCTGCAGATGTCTGATGCTGGTGAGGTAGGCAAAGAGGTATTCGGCCGTGGGATCGATGACGGGATCGGTGTCGGTCGAGTCTCTGTAGACGCCGCCGGGCAGCAGCTCGGCATCGTAGGCGAAGAGGCTGCTGGTGGTCTCGCCGGAGGAGCCGGAGATGTCGCTCCACAGCGAGGACTTGGCGCTCACTCTGGCGGTGATGTTCTCGCCGGGGATGAGGCTGTAGGCGGAGGCGTCGACGCCGTCGAACAGGGGCTGCCCGGAGCAGAAGAGGTTCGCGAAGCTCTGGCCGGCCTCGGTGATGTCGTCGAACACGACGTACAGGTAGGTGGAGTCCTTATAGGCCTTCAGCGATACGACGTAGTCGTTCGCGGGGTCGTAGGCCGGGTCGTCCTCGGCCGCGGAGCGGTACCAGACGATCTCGCCGTTCTTCACGTAGCCGATCTTCGACCTGGTCGTGATGACGGGCTCGGTGGACTCGGTCACGCCGTCAAGGCTGAACAAGTAGGCGCGGGTCTTTCCGCTGAGGTTGCCGCTGACCGCAAGGGTCATGACGGTGGACTGCACCGTTCCGCCCGGATCGACCGGGGACTCCTTGCGCAGGGAGTCGAGCTGTACCACGAGCCGGAGAACGTCGCCGTTCTCGAAGTAGTAGTACGAGGTGTCCAGGGTCGGGATCTGCCAGTCGCCGTAATGGACGTCCGTGGTGCCCTCGATGCCGTAGTAGCTGTTGAGGGCCGTGGTGTCGTCGTGCAGGGCGTGCAGCTGGTCGAGGTTCGGGAAGTAGAACCTGCCGAGGTAGTTGACCTCCAGCACCGCGTCGTAAAGGACGGCGGGCTGGCGGTTTCCTCTGTTGAGGATGAAGTCGGACCTGGTGGACTTGCCCGAGACGCCGGTCACGCGGGTCTCGAGGGCGCCCTCGCGGGTGCGCTCGTGGTTGTTGACGTCGAGCGACACGTTAGTGAGGAAGTAGTTGTCGGACATGACGGCGGGATCCTTGAAGGATGCGCCGGCCGCGAAGGAGTCGGTCCCCTCGGTGCCGAAGAAGGCGCCGCCGTATTTGACCGAGCCGTCGACCACGCCGATGACGCGGCCGGTGGCGTAGCAGTAGGTGACCGTTCCGCCGTCGAGGCAGCCGGCAAAGCCGCCGACGTAGGCCTTGTTGACCTCGTAGCCGGAGGCGCCGTTCACGGCGCTGGAGACGGAGCAGGTCGAGTAGCAGTAGGTGAAGCCGCAGCTGTCGGACAGACCGATGAAGCCGCCGGCGTAGGTGCTGTCGGCGCCGTCGTCGTTGCCGCCGATGACGTTCACGCGCCCTTCGACTCCGGGATCGAGGAAGGCGGTGTAACGGGCGGAGACGGTGTGGCCGCCGGAGTAGCAGTCGGTGAATTCGACGTTCGAGGCGCTGCCGGTGAAGCCGCCCGCGTTGCCGGGAGCCGCTCCGCCCTCGGCCCTGACGTACAGGGAGGCGGAGGACCTGGTGACCGTCGCGCAGGCTTCGATGCGTCCGGCAAGGCCGCCGGCGTTCACGGCGCCCAGGATCTCGTAATCCTTGTCGCTGATGCCGTTGGCGCGGAGCACGGTGTTGTAGGCCACGACGCCGTTGATCTCGCCCTTGACGCCCGAGTCGACGGTGCCGTCGACGGTCCCCGCGAGCGCGCCCGCGTTGCCGGAGGTCGAGACGATGTCGAAGTTGAGCAGGAAGAGGTTGACCACGCTGAAGTCGCCGTTGAGCTTGCCGAACAGGCCGGCGTCTCCCGCGACGTTCACGCTGACTTCTTTGATCTTATGGCCGTTGCCGTTGTAGGCCAGCCTGTAGAGCGGGCTGACGGGATAGAGGCAGCCGTCGGCAGTGTAGCTGTTCGTGGACTGGACGCTGACATGCCGTCTGTCGGCCGGGAACACCGCGGTGAACTCGTCCCAGGACAGGTCGGCGGTCTGGTTGACGTACAGCCTTGTGGCCGAGGTGCGGAGCTTGCCGATGTTGAGCAGCGAGATGCCGGACACGTCCTCCTCGAGGTTCTCGAAGTGCCTGAAGTTGGTCACGGTAACGGTCAGGTCGCCGGGATCCGTGCCGTCGTCGAGGGTGGCGTAGAGGCTGTTGACGGTCACGCGGGAGCTGTCCGTGCTGCGGATGATCTCGTCGGTGACGTTGCCGTCGGTGCCGGTCACTTCCTTTTCGACGTAGGCTGTGGCGCGGACCGTGATGTTCTCGCCGGGGATGAAGCCCGCGGGCTCGTAGAGCTCGCTGAAGTGCAGGCCCTTGCGGGTGATGTCGTCGAGGATGACGGAGTACATGCCGTCGCTGTACTCGACGTTGACTGCCGCCACGAGGTTCCCCTCCCCGTTGCGGGTCTGGATGGTGTTGCCGTTGAGGAAGTACTCGACCTCGGCGCCGGAGGTCACGCCCGTGACGGTGATCTTGCCCTTGACGGTCTCGCCGGCCTCGGGCGAGGTCGGAAGCTTGACGTCGGCGATCAGCCGCTCGGAGTTGATGACCCTGATGGAGGGCAGGCTGAGGATGGAGTTGGATATGGTGTCCTTGATGCCCTCGTCGCCGCCGTAGTAGCCGACTATCTTTCCGTTGTAGTCGCGGCGGGCGGAGACGTCGGTGCGGTAGTTCTTACCGTCGTCGCCGACCGTGGTCAGCGCCTGGTAGTCCTCGAGCGTGAAGTCGAAGCCGTACTTGGCGTCCTTGGACTCGGGGTTGGCGTAGAACACGTCCAGCACGATGCCGGTGTCCTTCTGGTAGCGGATGATGTAGTTTCCTCCGCTCCGGACGGTGTCGTCGATGGAGCCGCGCGGCAGCATGAACGAGAGCACGCTGCGGCTGCTGTCGGGAGACAGACCGCCTCCCTCGGCGTTGACGATGTAGTAATAGATCCCGTCGTCGTACTCGACTCCGTCGACCGTCCTCTTCTCGAGGATGCCGAACGAGCCGGGATCGCAGTTCAGATACCCCTGAGTGTAGGCTATGCTCAGGTTGTTCTGCGCGACCACAAAGATCTCGGCGGCGATGCCGTCCGCTTCCAGACCCTTGATCTGGCGGCGGTAGCGGCTGATGCCTATGGTGGAGAGCGCCAGCAGGAGCACTATGGCGGATATGACCACCAGCACCTCCACGAGGGAGAAGCCCTTCCTGCCGCGACCGCCGGACGTGCGCACGCGCCCGGTCCCCGCGCCGGGCGCCTTTACCGCCCCGGCCCTTTTATCTTTCACTGTCGTTTCGTTCTTCTTCATTGATTGCCTCCGCTGAACGGTTTCCCGTCACTGCTTGTTGATGACGAAGCGGTCGATGCCCGTATAGGTGCTTTCAGCTCCGGCCTTACCGACCGCCAGCCCTTCGACCGTGATGTCGCCTTCGCTGTCGACAAACCGTTCGCAAACCGCCACCAGATCGTTCGTCGCGGTCACAAGGTTCGTTGTTTTTCCGTACTTTCTGATCTTGAATCCGTCTTCCGTTGAGGTTATCTCGCTGGCCGCGCCCGTGTACCCGTCGTCGTAGCTGATCTTCTTTCCGTCTTCGGATACGACCACGTTTCGGGCTGTCCCCAGCTCGTCCCGCAGGAAGGTCATCGTCGTGGAGAGCAGGACGTCCGCGTTAGTATTGTCCACGACCTTGGTGTATGCGTTGGTGGCCGTCTCCATGATCCGTGTCAGGATCAGGGTGAAGAGCACCATGATGAACAGGCACAGCAGCGTCTCCATGAGTGTGAAGCCCGCCCGGCCCCTCTTTCCCGGGGCGCCGTTCTTTCGCGCCCCGCGGCGCGTCACGCGCGTGAGGATCTTAGCAATTCCGGTCATTTCCCCACCCCCGGCTCATTTCGACCTGTAGGCCACGACGGGCTCGCGCCCGACCGTGCCGTTGGTGTAGTATTCGACCCTGACGTCGATCTCGGTCCTGGTGCCGTCGCTCAGCGAGACGGTCCCGTTCTTCTTCTCCATGGTGGCCTCCTGTCCTTCGGGCAGGGCCTTGCCCGAGAACTGTCCGGCCAGCTCGTTGTTTGCCTGGTAGTAGGCGCCCATGATCTCGCGGCTGTCCTTGTCGAGCTTGGTCGACACGGAGATCACCGTGGTCAGCATGAGCATCGCGAACAGGCCGATGGTGATGGCCACCAGCACCTCGACGAGGCTCTCGCCCTTCCGCGAGCGCAGGCGGGAGGCTATTCTTTTGCACAATGTCTGTCTTTTCACTGTCTGCCTTCCTTTCCTCTCAGCCCGCCGTCTCGGTTATCTGCTGCTGGTCGCCGGCGTTCTGGCCGCCCGCCGCGGATACCGTGGTGATGTTGCTGAGCACCCACCTGTAGCTTATCCGCCTCTCGTAGGCGGTCGTCTTGTCGTAGTACTGGGTTATGACGTTGTGCCCGCTGCCGTCCACACTGGCAATGGGGTCCTGCGTGTCCGTGTCGTACGGGATGCCGACCTTGACCTCGTCGTTGATCATGGGCCTGAAGGTCAGGCAGACCGAGTACACGTTCTTCCCTGCCGAGCCCGAACCCGCGGAGGGATCGTCGCGGTCGGAGGCAATGATCAGGGTGAAGGTCCCGTCGGACTGCAGCTGGTAGGTGACGTACACCGTCATGCCGTCGGCGCCGGTACCCTCGCCGTCAAGCGTGAGCGTGAGTTCCCGCTTCGTGGCGGACGAGACGAACACGCGCTTCTGCTCCTCGAAGCTGGAGTCGATCCAGACGTTGTCGAGGAACGTCTTTCTCTCCTCCTCGGAGAGCGAGGTGCGGTTCGTGCCCAGCACCAGGTCGAGCACGGCGTTCATCAGCAGGTCCTCGGCCTTGTGCACCGCGTCGGTCTCGTAGTCGACCGCGGTGTAGTAGGTCTGGTCGTCCTCGTGGAGCACCTGGTGGATGGTCCGCAGCGGCGTGCCCAGCGACTCGTCGGTGACGGTCGGGTTGTTGTCGTCGTCGACCGTGATCTCGTACTTTCTGCTCTGGTAGGCCGTCCTGGTCCAGACGACCTCGATCTCCCTGTCGTCGAACATGTCGCGGAACAGCTCGACCGCCGAAGTCACGGCGTAGTAGCGCCGGTCGCCCTCAGCGACGTTGGCTATGCGTCCCGCCGCCGCGGTGCCCGCGGTGAGCACCACCGAGCTTATGACGACGCAGATCAGCAGTATGAGCAGCGCGTACAGCATGGACGAGCCGCGCCTGCTGCGCAGCATGCCGCCCAGTACGCCCGCCGCGGCTCCTCCGCGTTTGACGGCGCCGGCCTCCGCCGGTCCTCTTGTCTTCTTTCCCATGGCAATCCCTCTTGTCAGACCTTATATCGGTTATTTTTTTGACTGGTTTTGGCGCGTTCCGGCTCTTTCCGTCCCGTCCGGAACTCGTTTTACGGCATCCGGCCGGCTCCGCCGTCCCGAGACGGCCTTCTCAGGCTTCTCTTTACGTGCGTACGCACACGCGCGAAACACGCGGGCATACGCGCGCACGGCACGCGCTTATATATTATATATTAAACCTTTCGCGTTTTCAATAGGCTTTGAACTTTTTTGCGTTTTTTTCATCAAAAAATCACTTTTCGCAGCCCCGCAGACCGCCCGGAAAGGCTTCCGGCGCGCCGCGGCCCCGCGGGCCGCCGGACGCGCCGGAAGCAATATTTACAAAAAATTAACAATTGGACCGGGGATCCTCCCGGGTCTCCGGCAAGCCGGCGGCCTCCGCCCCGGAGACGAAACCGCGCAGCGAGGCCATCATGTACAGAGGGATCCGTATAAGTCCCTTCCCTCCCGTGCGCCCCTGCATGGACGTAAGGACCGCGAATTCCGGCGCGTACCTCTTCCTGTACTCCGCAAGCGACTTTGCCCTGACGTTTTCCTCGGATTTCACCTCGATCGGTATGACGTGCTCATCCTGCTGAACGACGAAATCCACCTCCGCCTCGTTGCCGGAAGTCCAGTAATAGACGCGGTCGCCAGAGGACTTCACCAGTTCGTTCAGAACGAAGTTCTCCGTCACGGCCCCCCTGAACTCCGTGTAAAGCGCCGAAGGCTCCAGCACGACCCGGGCCGGCACTCCGGCAAGGCTGCGGAGCAGCCCCACGTCCGCCATGTACAGTTTGAACGCACCCGCGTCCGCATAGGACGACAGCGGCAGAAACGGCTTTTCGATCCTGCAGACCTTATAGACCAGACCGGCGCCTGTCAGCCACTGAAGCGCGTCCTCCAGATCTCTGGCCCTCCACCCTTTCCTGACCTGACTGAAAATGAATTTTCCTGTGGGCCGGGCAAGCTGCTGCGGGATCGCCTCCCATACGGCCTTGAGCTTCGGGAACTCGGCAGCCGTCGCGTGTTTTACGAAATCGAGCTCATAACCCGCAAGGATCTGCCGCTGAACGGCCTCCGTCTTCCCCAGATCATTGGTATCGCGCCACGTTTTGACGGCTTCCGGCATTCCCCCCACCGTATAGTATACGCGCAGCGCGGTCTCAAGCTTCCCGGCGACCGGTCCGGAAAGCGGCTGACCCGATACGAACCCCTCAAGATACTCAGCCAGCTGTTCGCTCCCGGTTGCCGCCAGAAACTCATAAAAGGACATGGGGTATAGCGTGAGAAAATCCACTTTGCCCACGGGAAACGAGCGGTCATTATGAATGGCTATCCCCAGCAGAGAACCGGCGCAGGCGATATGATACTCCCCCGCGTTCTCGCAGAAGTATTTGAGAGACGTGAGCGCCCTTCCGCACTCCTGGATCTCGTCAAAAATAACAAGCGTCCTTCCCGGCTCTATGGTCTTCCCCCGGAACAGCCCGAGTTCCGTCAGTATCCGTCTGACGTCGTAATCCCGTTCGAACAGGCCGGCGATTACCGGCGTCTCCTCGAAATTGAAATAAGCCACGTCCGGGTAGGACCCTGCTCCGAACTCCTTAAGGATATACGTCTTGCCGCACTGCCTTACGCCTTTCAGCACCAGCGGCTTTCGCGCTGGCGATTCTTTCCACTTTTGCAGCTCCGCGCTGACGGAACGTTTCATACAGGCACCTCCGGCGCGTCCGCGCTCTCGTCTCCACGCGGTACCGCCGACAGCATTATAGCATTATCTGCCGTTTTTGTCAAGCCCGACCCGGAAAATCGTACCAAAAACGTGTACGGGTCACACATTTTCGGCACTTAACGAAAAAGCCCGCCTGAGGCGGGCTGATGAAGCCGCGTTCGGAGCGCGAAAAAAGCAGCCGGAAACAGATCATCTTCATCTTTTATTGGAAAACGTATTGACATTTTGCAGAAAATACTATATAATTTTTTCTGCGAGGTGCGAGATGAACAGACCAGGATATATGCAGGAAATAAGAAAAAGAATTGAAGCCGTCAAAACCGGCTCTGTTTTCGTTGCCTCAGACTTTGCGGACATAACGGGAACGAAGCGTATCAGCGAGTATCTGATGAGACTGTCCGCCGACGGCACCGTGAAAAGCGTTATGCGCGGCGTTTTTTACAAGCCGGAATACAGCATGCTGCTTGACGAGTATACAGCTCCGGCCCCCGACGCCGTCGCGCACGCCCTGGCGCGAAACTTCGGCTGGACGGTCTTCCCGTGCGGCGATACCGCGCTGAATCTGCTTGGCTTATCCACACAGGTCCCCGTTGTCTGGTCTTACGTCAGCGACGGTCCGTATAAGGAATACTCCTATGATTACGCAACGATCGATTTCAGACACACGGCAAATAAAGAAGTGTCCGGGCTGTCCCCCAAAACAGCGCTGGTCATTCAGGCGCTGAAAGCGCTCGGCAAAGACAGTATCTCAAACGACACGAAAGAAAAGATCAAGGAAAAGACCTCGCCCGAAGAACGAACGGCAATGCTGAGCGAAGCAAAGCACGCAACGGCGTGGATCTACGAAATCATCAAAACGATCTGCAGGTGAGATAATGAGAAAAATCGCAGTTATTGATGCAAAAGAGCGCGAGGCTCTTTTCCGGAACACCGCCGCAAAAATGAGAATAAGCGAAGCGGTCATCGAGAAGGATTTCTGGGTCTGCTACATGCTCGACTATCTTTTTCACCGTTGTATGTGGAAAGACAATCTTGCTTTCAAGGGCGGCACCAGCTTATCAAAAGCTTATAATTTGATACAACGGTTCTCTGAAGATATTGATCTTATCCTTGACTGGCGCGTACTCGGATACGGTTTTAACGAGCCGTGGGAGAAGCGCAGTAACACTAAGCAGGATGCGTTTAACAAAGAGGCAAACGAACGCGCAGAAGAATTCCTACATGACGCGTTTCTTCCGGCAATCATAAACGACCTTTCCGAAGAGCTGAAGCTTTCCGTCAAGTGCGAGATCGATCAGCGGGACAGACAGACGATCATCTTTTCCTATCCAAACAGCTTTTCCGACTCGGATATTCTTCAGGTAATCCGTTTGGAGATCGGCGCGCTCGCCGCATGGACGCCTGCCGCAAAGCAAACGATAATGCCTTATTCCGCCGAATATTACGCTCGCGCTTTTGAAAAGCCCTCGACGCAGATCCTGACGGTTTTACCAGAGCGCTCTTTCTGGGAAAAAGTGACGATACTGCATCGCGAGGCTTTCCGGGTTGAAGGCAGTACTCTTCCCAGCCGATATTCAAGGCATTATTACGATTTGTACTGTATGGCAAAGTCGCCGGTCAAAGACCGTGCACTCGCAGATAACGATTTGCTTGCCCGCGTCGTCGCATTCAAGGACAAGTTCTACCGTTGTCCCTGGGCCCGCTACGATCTTGCCAAACGCGGAACGATGCGCCTAATGCCTCCAGAATACAGTATTGCCAAGTTGCGCGATGACTATGAGCATATGCAGAATATGATTTTTGGTGATACACCGGACTTTATCACAGTGTTGTTCGGAATTGAAAAGCTGGAGAAAGAGATCAATTCAAACATATACCAGCTTATCGACGCAGCGCAGGAGCAGGTTAATCAGGGTAAAATGCTCGACGCAGATGACGGATTGAAGAGCATCCGTGAAAAGTACGGTGTATAAATCATTAACCTGACAAGCAGCCGCCGCGGCCAATCGGCCGCGGCGGCTGCTTCATACTTAATAATGCTCCAGGCGTGCGACTTCATGGAAGCACCCGGTGCCGCTTCATTAGCGCCAGAAGGGCGCGACTTCATTGCCGCCGCAGGCGGGCCTCTTCATTGCCGCCGCAGGCGGCACTTCATTTGCGCGCGAAGCGCGCACCTTCATTAGCGCCCGAAGGGCGCGTCTTCATTCGCGCCCGCAGGCGCGTCTTCTTCCCTTATTTCGGCTGCCCGTACTCCCGCCACATGGCTTCCGTGGAAATGACCCACTGCCGGCCGTATTTACAGGCGTCCACTCCGTTGACAAGCTTGCCGTAGGCGATGGCCTTGCGCAGAGTGCTCTCGTTCAGACCCCAAAGCCGGGTCGCATCCGTAAACGCCATTAGGCCGTCAAAAGGCGTACTGACCGTCCTGCCGTTTTCAAACAGCTCGTCGCAGGACAGATCAAGATCATCGTTCCAGATGATCCCACACCCGCCCGTATCGACCGCCACGCCGCGAAACAGCCCGGGTTGCGACTCGAGCGCCCTGAAAGGCGGCCACTTTGCGAAAAGCGGTCTGACGTCGTAGATCTTAGTAACACCCTCCGAGAACTGAACG
>JAEEJM010000113.1 GCA_016281895.1 Clostridiales bacterium | reverse complement strand
TCGACGCCGGCATGCCGGAGTCGTTCTCGGTGCTCATCCACGAACTCCGCGGCCTCTGCCTCGACATGCAGCTGACCGGCGGCGAAGAGGAGCACCGCGCCGCGGCGGCGAGGTCCTCGCAGGTCCGCCAGTCCGTGTCCGCACTCGCGCCCGCGCCAATCACCCAGATCGGCGGCCAGACACTTTAATCCGGAGGTAACTTCAAGATGAATCCCTACAACACTAGCGAGCTTTTCGGCGGCCAGTACAGCGCTTCCGCGCACTACGACGCCGTGAGGGTCAACCTGGCCTCCCCCGAGCGCATCCGCGCGTGGTCCCACGGCGAGGTGCGCAACCCCGAGACGATCAACTACCGCACGTTCCGTCCAGAGAAGGAAGGCCTCTTCTGCGAGAAGATATTCGGGCCGACCCGCGACTGGGAGTGCTCGTGCGGCAAGTACAAGCGCATCAAGAACAAGGGCACCGTGTGCGACCGCTGCGGCGTCGAGGTCACCCTCTCCCGCGTCCGCCGCGAGCGCATGGGCCACATCGAGCTCGCCGTCCCCGTCTCCCACATCTGGTTCTTCAAGTGCAACCCGAGCCGCATCGGCCTCATGCTCGACATGACGGCCAACGCCCTCGAGTCCGTCCTCTACTACGAGGACTACCTCGTCCTCGACCCCGGCGACACCCCGCTCCAGAAGAAGCAGCTCCTCTCCGAGAACGAGTACCAGAACTACGCCAAGGAGTATCCGGGCGGCTTCGAGGCCATGATGGGCGCCGAGGCGGTCAAGAAGCTCCTCTCGGCCATCGACCTCGACGAGATGATGGCCGGCCTTGAGGAGGAGATGGCCAACACCCGCTCCAAGGCACTCAAGAAGAAGATCACCAAGCGCATGAAGGTCTGCGACGGCTTCCGCCGCAACGGCTCCAAGCCCGAGTGGATGATCCTCGACGTCCTGCCCGTCATCCCGCCCGAGCTGCGCCCCCTCGTCCCCCTCGAGGGCGGCCGCTTCGCCACCAGCGACCTCAACGACCTCTACCGCCGCGTCATCAACCGCAACAACCGCCTCCGCAACCTCCAGCAGCTGAAGACCCCCGAGGTCATCATCCGCAACGAGAAGCGCATGCTCCAGGAGGCCGTCGACGCCGTCTTCGACAACGGCCGCCACGGCCGCTCCGTCACCGGCGCCGGCAACCGCCCCCTCAAATCCCTCTCCGACGCCCTCAAGGGCAAGACCGGACGCTTCCGCCAGAACCTCCTCGGCAAGCGCGTCGACTACTCCGGCCGCTCCGTCATCGTCGTCGGCCCCGAGCTCAAGCTCTGGCAGTGCGGCCTGCCCAAGAAGATGGCCCTCGTGCTCTTTGAGCCGTTCATCATCAACCGCCTCAAGGAACTCGGCATCTGCCACACCGTCAAGTCCGCCCGCCACATGATCGAGCGGCAGGACGACGAGGTCTGGGGCGCGCTGGAGCACGTCATCCAGGGCAAGACGGTCATGCTGAACCGCGCCCCGACGCTCCACCGCCTCTCCATGCAGGCGTTCGAGCCCGTCCTGATCGACGGCGAGGCCATCCAGCTCCACCCGATGGTCTGCACCGGCTTCAACGCCGACTTCGACGGCGACCAGATGGCCGTCCACGTCCCGCTCTCCGTCGAGGCCCAGCTCGAGTCCCGCCTGCTCATGCTTGCGTCGAACTCCATCTTCTCCCCGGCGTCCGGCAAGTCCATCATGACGCCGACCCAGGACATCGTCCTCGGCATGTACTACCTGACCACCGTCGGCCAGGCGGACAAGCTCGCGGGCCACAATCCCGGGAAGGACCCCGTAGAGAACGCCTACAAGGAGCACCTCCCGTTCTTCTGCACGCTCGAGGGCATCGAGATGGCCCGCTCCCAGGGCATCCTCGGGATCCACTCCCGCATCCTGCTCAAGAACCCCGACTACCAGCGCGACACCATCCGCGGCCTCAAGGACCGGAAGGTCATCGAGACCACCGTCGGCCGCGTGATCTTCAACTCCGTCCTCCCGGCGGAGCTCGGCTTCATCAACGAGGTCATCTCCAAGTCCAAGCTGGGCGACATCATCCTCCAGTGCCACCAGGTCGCGGGACACGACGCCACCGTCCGCATCCTCGACGACCTCAAGGACCTCGGCTACAAGCACGCGACGCTGGCCGGCGTCTCCATGGGCCTCAAGGACATGATCCTCCCCGCGAACAAGGAGGAGCTGATCGCCAACGCCCGCGCCGACGTCGCCAAGGTCGAGGAGCAGCTGCAGCTCGGCACGATCTCCACGAAGGAGCGCTCCAGCCGCATCATCAGCATCTGGACCTCCACCACGGAGGAAGTCGGAAAGTCCCTGACCGACACCATCGACCGGAACGTCACCCCCGACAACCCGCACCCGACCGAGACGAACCCCGTGTTCATGATGTTCGACTCCAAGGCCCGCGGCTCCAAGGAGCAGATCCGCCAGCTCGCCGGCATGCGCGGCCTCATGGCCAAGCCGTCGGGCGAAATCATCGAGACCCCGATCACCGCCTCCTTCCGCGAGGGCCTCTCCATCCTCGAGTACTTCATCTCCTCCCACGGCGCCCGCAAGGGCCTCGCGGACACCGCCCTCAAGACGGCCGACGCCGGCTACCTCACGCG
>JAEEJM010000112.1 GCA_016281895.1 Clostridiales bacterium | reverse complement strand
TTAAAACTCGCAAATGCGGACTTGAAAAGTACAACGGATATGCCGAAAAACAGATCCGGGAATTCTTCAGCGGCAAATATGACTGGAGTGTTTTCGAATCTTCTTCACAACTCCCTGGCCTTACTAACGGAAAACTAACCGGAACGGCTGTTCTTCTTCAAACCCTCTCTCACCTCCCGGCCTGCGCTTCCTAAAAATCCCAGAACAACTTGACACGATCCGCCGTTCGGGCGCTATTGACACGGCAGGGAAAAGATTATATAATAATAAAACAACTTCAGGCGCGCGCACGCAAGGCGCGCCGGGCGGGGGACCCGGATGAGAATTACAGGCGGACCGACAATTCAATACGCCTGCGGGTCGCCGGCCGCTCCGCGGATGGCAGCGGAAATGCGCCTCCCGAAGCGGAGCGCCGGCCGTGCGCTGACTGCGGCCGCCCTTGCGCTCGCGGCAGTGATCGCCGCCGCGCTCTGCGGCTGCTCGTCGGAAGGGGTGCCTCTCTGCACCGTCAGCCGGGGAGGACGCGAATACGAGGCGTACGGGACGGTCTACGGAGTCAGCGGCGTGAAGGTGACCGAGGACGGCTCGCCCGTCGCCATGATTAGGGTCGGAAAGCGCTTCTCGGACGAGCCGTACTCGGACTCCGACGGCCTGAACTACGGCATGACGGTCGACGATGTGGACCTCGACGGCTACGACGACATCGTCGTCCAGATCGGGCGCTCTCCCGGCGCCGAGCTCTACCGCTTCTTCTTCGGAAACGGGCTGACCTACACGGCCGGCACGCTGTTCGACGGATTCAAGGGAGCGGTATTCGGGCGCGGCGACGGCCTCATCGGCCGGACCTACGAGACGACGCTCTGGTACATTCGATCCGAGACGAACCCGGACGTGTACGAGCGCGTCAGGACCACCGAGTGGTGGACCCGCGGCCGCGACGGAGGCTTCGCCCCGGTCAGCGGGGAGACCCTCACCTATTATTCCGATCAGGACATATACTGCCACGCGCTGTGCGTATACGACGCCGAGACCGGGGAGCTCGTCCCCGAACAGGAGCGCTGGCTCACCGCCGACGGGCTGGCTGCCGCCGGCCTCGAACCCTTCGGACCGCTGTCCGAATAAAAACCGCAAAAGGAGCAGCTTATGAGCGACAACAGAAAAACCGCAGTGATAATCGGAGCGGGTCCCGCGGGACTTACGGCGGCCTACATGCTTCTCAAGGAGACCGGCATCCGTCCGGTCGTGCTCGAGGAGAGCGGATACATCGGCGGCATCTCCCGGACCCACGTTTACAACGGCAACCGCATGGACCTCGGCGGCCACAGATTCTTCTCCAAGAGCGAGGAGGTCAACCGCCTCTGGGACGAGCTCATGCCGCTCCAGGGCAGCCCCGCCTTCGACGACATCCGCCTGGGCGCGCAGAAGGACCTCAATCCCGGAGGGCCCGACCCCGAGGCCGAGGACCGCGTCATGCTTCGCCGCCGCAGGCTCTCCAGGATATTCTTCGACGGCAAGTTCTACGACTATCCCATATCCCTCAAACCCGAGACCTTCAAAAACTTCGGCTTCGCCACCACCATGAAGGTGGGCTTCTCCTACCTTGCCTCGGTGTTCCGCAAGCTCCCCGAGGACAACCTCGAGAACCTGTACATAAACTCCTTCGGGCGCAAGCTCTACAGCATGTTCTTCGAGTACTACACCGAGAACCTGTGGGGCCGCCACCCGTCCGAGATCGACGCCTCCTGGGGCAAGCAGCGCACCAAGGGCCTGTCCATCTTCGGCATCATAAAGGACTATCTCGGCAAGGTCTTCAAGGTCAAGAACCGCAAGGTCAATACCTCGCTCATCGAGGAGTTCCGCTATCCCAAGAAGGGCCCGGGCCAGCTGTGGGAGTACCTGGCCGACGACATCCGCCGCATGGGCGGCGAGATCGTCATGAACGCCCGCGTCAGGGACGTGCTCGTCGAGGACGGCAGGGTGATATCGGTATCGACCGACGACGGCCGCACCTTTGCCGCGGACGAGTTCTTCTCGACCATGCCCGTGAGGGATCTGGTCGCCGGCATGGGCGACGCCGCCCCGGAAGACATGCGCCGCATCGCCGCCGGCCTTCCCTACCGCGACTACATCACGGTCGGCATGCTCGTCGACAGGCTGAAGCTCGAGAACCGCACCGCTTATAAGACCCTGACCGGCGACGTCCCCGACTGCTGGATCTACATCCAGGACCGCAACGTCAAGCTCGGAAGACTGCAGATATACAACAACTGGTCGCCGTACCTGGTGAGCGATCCCGAGCACAGCATCTGGATCGGGCTCGAATATTTCTGCAACGAGGGCGACTCCATGTGGACCATGTCCGACGCCGATTTCATCGAGATGGCCAAGAGGGAGCTGGCCGCCATCGGCGTCATCGGCGATCCGTCCGAGGTCCGCGACGCCTGCCGCCTGAAAGTAAAAAAGGCCTATCCGGCCTATTTCGACACCTATTCCGAATTCGATTCCCTCAAGGAATGGCTCTCTTCCATACCCAATCTGTGGTGCCTCGGAAGGAACGGACAGCACCGCTACAACAACATGGACCACTCGATGCTGACCGCCATCGAAGCCGTCAGGGCCGTGGCGGCGGGCTCGACAGACAAGACCGCCGTATGGGGCGTCAACACCGAAAAGGAATACCATGAAGCCAAGTCTGAAGAAAAATAAATATCTGTACGACACTGCGGCGGCCCTCGCCGCAGTGTTGCTCTGCATGGCGGCCGTCGTTCTCTTCTGGAACGTCTTTGCCGGTAACCGGGAGAACATCGCCTACCCGCTGACGGGCTCCGTGGCGAACTACGATCCGTACGTCCAGCAGTTCGACTCCCTTATGAAGGGCCTGACGTGGATCGACTATCAGCCCGACCCCGCCCTCGACACGCTGGACAACGTCTACGACTACGCCGAGCGGAGCGCCTCCGGCATATACTATCTCTGGGACAGGGCCTACTACAACGGACACTTTTACTCCTATTTCGGCCTGGCCCCCGTGCTGACGGTGTACATGCCGTTTTACCTGATCACAGGCAGCCTGCCCGGCTCCGGCTTCGTCATGGCCTTCCTGTGCCTGATCGCCGCGGTGTTCATCCCGCTCACGGTGTTCGAGTGGGCCAGGATCTTCGCCCCCGAGACGCCGGCGCCTGTGCTTGCGGTGTCGGCCGTCGCCGTCTTCTGGGGCTCGCTGATCCTCCTGATAGCCCGAGGACACACGCCGTTCTACTTCGTCGCCTGCGCCTCCGCCAACGCCTGGCTGTCGGCCTTCCTGTGGTTCTGTCTGCGGGCATACGGCGCCGATAAGCCGGCGGCGCGCTGCGCCCTCTACGCCGCGGCCGGCGTCTGCTACGGCCTGCTGTTCCAGTCGAGGGTGAACCTTGCCCTCATGGCGGCCTTCCTGGTCGTCCCAGGCCTGTGGTTCTTCATCATCGGCAGAGACAGGGGCTGCGATCGCAAATCCGCGATCCGGCCGGTGCTGTGCGAGCTGTGCTCGCTCGGCGTCCCCGTGTTCATGTTCCTCTGCGGCTCGATGATCTTCAACGCGGTGCGGTTCTCCGGCCCGCTCGACTTCGGCAACGCCTACCAGCTGACGATCTCCGACATCGGCAAATACCGCCTGCGGCTCTCCGACCTGCCCTTTGCCATTTACCACTACTTCGTCGATCCTCCGGCCCGGTCCGACGTCTATCCGTATATCAGCTTCAGCTATCTCCGCATGTCCGACTACGGCCACTACCTGTACCGCGACGCCGGCCTCGGCCTGTTCAGCGTCCCGATGGCGCTGACCCTGCTCACCTCCCCGGCCGTGATCTTCTCGCCCAGGTTCCGCAAGTCCCTGCGAGTCATGACCGCCTGCGCGGTCGCGGGACTTGTCTCCGTCTCGCTGATCGACTTCTGCCTAGGCGGCGTGATATACCGCTACACGAGCGATCTGACCATGACGGCCGCGCTGTTTTCGGCCGTGATACTGATCTCCTATACGAGCCTGCTCCGCCCGGCCGGCGAGGAGGCTGACGGGGCGGCCGAGACAGCCGAAGCCGGCGATTCGGCCGAAACTGCCGATGCAGCCGAGGCCGGCGGGACTGAAAAAGCCGCCTCCGGAGAGGCGGCCGCCGTCGAGGCCTCCGAGACAGTCGAAGCCGGCGGGACTGAAGAAGCCGCCTCCGAAGAGGCGGCTCCGGAAACATCGACCGGTGCGGACCGTGGATCGGCCGGCGAGGCCGGCGGCGCCCGCGCGCTCCGCGCGCGGCGCGCAAAGAAGCTGCTGTATATCGCCGCCTGCGTGTGCCTGTGCGGCTTCCTCGCGTATTCCGTCGCCGTCTGCATAAGGATCTGCCTCATCAACGGCAACGGAAACGTGGTCAAATACTCCGAAGAGATCTCAGCCGCGGTGGAAAAGCTGCTGCCCTTCCGTCCGCGCGGGTGAAGAGCCCCGCGGCCGGCGGGCATGTGGGTGCGCGCCGCGGAACGACCGGCGGGCTCCGGCGGCAGCTCACATGGACTGCGTCAGGTGTCTGCCGTAGATGCGCAGGTAGTTGATGCCCGACAGCAGCGTGAACAGGGCCGCCAGGAACGACGAGACGAGGCTCAGCGGTATCCACTGAAGCAGGAAGTCCCGGGCACCGCCTTCGGGCAGGAACAGCCGGTAAATGACGGGCTCCATCAGCACGGCAAGGACGCTGACTATCTGCATGGTGGTCTTTATCTTGCCGAGCATGTTTGCCGCCACCACAATGCCTGACGAGTTCACGACCACCAGCCTCAGCGACGTGACCGTGAATTCCCTGAATATAACGATGAAAACCAGCCAGAAATACCACGGACGGATGGCGTCGTACCTGTAGAGGATGGCCAGCATGCAGCCGATCACCAGGAACTTGTCCGCCAGAGGATCCAGGAACTTTCCGAAATCCGTCACGAGTCCGTACTTTCTGGCTATTTTTCCGTCCAGCGCGTCCGTGACCGAGGCCGCGGCAAAGATCAAAGCGGCAATGAAGGCCGCCAGGTCGGCGTCGATGACGCCCTCAAGCATTATGAACAGGATGCAGAACGGTATCAGCGCCATGCGCATCACCGTCAGTCTGTTCGGAAGATTCATTTTCATGGGCGCCTCCTCACACTGACCCGCCGGGGACGCTCCCGTCCCCTCCCCGCGCGCCGCCGGGGACGCCAGGAACGTTCTCGGGGCTGCCGGGCACGACTGCGCTGCCGAAGAGGTCGTAATCCAGCACCTCTTCGATCAGGACGTCGGCGAGGCTCCCCGGGGCTATCCTTGCGCGCGACTTGAAATACACCTTGCCGTCGATCTCGGGCGCGTCCGCCGCGCTGCGGCCGAAATGCGTCTCCGAGACCGCGTCGTAGTCCTCGACCAGCACCCGGACGGTCCTGCCTGTGAAGCCGCGGTTGAGCTCCGCGCTGATGTCGGCCTGGATCCGCATGAGCAGATCGGCCCGGTCCTGCCTCAGCTGAGGATCGGTCTGGTCCGGGAACTCCGCGGCGGGAGTGCCCTCCTCGGCCGAGTACGGGAACACGCCCAGCCGGTCGAAGCGGACCTCCCTGACGAACGCGCAAAGCTGTTCGAAATCGTCCTCGGTCTCGCCCGGGAAGCCGGTTATGAAAGTCGTCCTAAGCACGATGCCCGGGATCTGCGACCTGAGCCGTCGTATGACGTCCCTTATCATGGCCGAATCGCCGTGCCGGTTCATGGACGAGAGCATCCTGTCGCTTATGTGCTGCAGCGGGATGTCGACGTACTTCAGCACGCGGGGATCGTCGCGGATCTCGGCTATGAGTTCGTCGGTGATCTTGTCCGGATAGCAGTACAGAAGTCTGAAATACGCCCGCTCGGTGGCCGAGGTGAGCTCCTTCAGGAGCCTTGCCAGCGAGTACTCCCCGTACAGATCCAGCCCGTAGCGGGTTATGTCCTGGGCAATCACGTTGATCTCGACCGCGCCTAAGCGCTCGAGCTGCACCGCCTCCGCGACGAGGTCCCCGATCGGGCGGCTGCGGAAACGTCCGCGAATGTACGGTATGGCGCAGTAGGAGCAGCGGTTGTCGCAGCCCTCGGCGATCTTGAGATAGGTCCAGAACTGGGGCGTGGTGAGGACGCGGTCGCCTCCGAGCCTGACCTCGTCGCGGTCCCTGAACGACGAATAGCGCTTCCTTCCCCTCTCCACGGCCCGGACCGCCTCGACGATGTCGTGCAGCGAGCCGACCCCGAGCACCGCGTCGACCTCGGGAAACTCCTTCAGCACCTCGTCGCGGTAGCGCTCCGGCAGGCAGCCCGTCACGACTATCCCCTTCAGCCTCCCGTGCTCCTTGAGCCAGGCGATGTCCAGGATGTTGTCTATGGCCTCCTTCTTTGCCGACTCGATGAACGCGCAGGTGTTTATGACCACGATGTCCGCCTCCGTCTCGTCGGGGGTGATCTCGTAGCCGGCCGTCATGAGTTCGTGGAGCATTACCTCGGTGTCCAGCTGGTTCTTCGGACAGCCGAGCGATACGAATCCTATCTTCATCTAATCACCGTCTTATGCGGCGCCGTGCGCCCGCGGGCGGTTGTTTTCCGGTGCGTCCGGCCGCCTCGCGCTTCTCTGGATCACAGGTTGACAAAACCGATCTTTCTTCTCACCTTGGACAGGGTCTTGCGGGCGTAGTATGCCGCCTCGCCGGCCCCGTTTTTCATTACGGATTCGAGGTAGGCCTTGTCCGCCAGGAGCTCCCTGTACCTTGCCTGAACGGGGGCGAGCAGATCCGCGCAGGCCTCGCCGACCGCCTGCTTGAACTCGCCGTAGCCGCGGCCGTCGAACTCGCGCTCGATGTCGGCCTGACTGCGGCCGGTGACGCAGGAATAGATCGTTATGAGGTTGGTGATGCCGGGCTTGTCGACCGACGCGCGGATCTCGCTGCCCGAATCGGTAACGGCCCTGCGGAACTTGCGGATCACGGCGTCGCGGTCGTCAAGGATGCGCACGACCGCGTTTTCGTTCTCGTCCGACTTGCTCATCTTCTTCAGCGGATCCTGGAGCGACATTATGCGGGAGCCGGTGTGCGGTATGACCGGCTCGGGCACCGTGAAGGTCCCCGGGAACTGCTGGTTGAACCGGTCGGCAATGTTCCTTGCAAGTTCGACGTGCTGCTTCTGGTCCACGCCGATGGGGACGACGTCGCTCTGGTACAGCAGTATGTCCGCGGCCATGAGCACGGGATAGGTGAACAGGCCGGCGTTGATGTTGTCGGCGTGTTTCGCGCTCTTGTCCTTGAACTGCGTCATGCGGGAGAGCTCGCCGAACATGGTGTAGCAGTCAAGGATCCACGCAAGCTCGGCGTGCGCCGGAACGTGGGACTGTATGTAGAGCGTGTTCTTTTCGGGATCGAGGCCGCAGGCGATGTACACCGCCAGGGTCTCGTAGGTGCGGCGGCGGAGCTCTGCGGGATCCTGCCGCACTGTCACCGCGTGTTCGTCGACCACGCAGTAGAAGCACTTGTATTTTTCCGAGAATTCCGGAAAATTGCGTATGGCTCCGAGATAGTTGCCGAGGGTGAGATTTCCGCTCGGCTGCACTCCGGAGAATGAAACTTTCTTTTCGTCAAGCATGTCTGCAATTCCTTTGTGTGTCGGTATTCTGCGGCCGCACCGTCCTTCGCACGTCCCGTGCGCTGCCGGCAGGGCACGCCGCCGGTATCCTGCGATCGCGTCAGGCCCGCTTCATGAGGTCTTCGGCGACCTCGCCGAGTATCCTGGCGCCGGTCACGATCTGATCGTCGGTCGCCGTCGAGTACGAAAGCCTTACGGAATTGCACGGCGCGCCGGCAACGGGAGTGAACGCGCTCCCCGGGACCACGGCCACTTTGCGGGCGAGCGCCTCTTTCACGAATTCGTTCATATCTATGCACGCTGGGAGCGTGCACCATACGAACAGCCCGCCCTGGGGCCTCGTGAACGTCAGCTCCCTCGGCAGATATCTGTCCAGGGCGTCCATCATTATGCCGCATTTGCGGCGGTAGATCGAGCGTACCTCCGCGATGTGTCCCTCGAAATCCCGCTCCGTCATGTACTTGTGAACCAGGATCTGGAAGAACATGTTGGTGTGGACGTCCTCGACCTGCTTTGCCACGACCAGCTTCTGGATGACCTCCTCGGGAGCCGTGACGTAGCCCACGCGCATTCCGGACGACAGGATCTTTGAGAAGGACGAGCAGTAGATGACTATGCCCTCGGTGTCCATGCTCTTGTAGGTGGGCACGTCGTCCCCGGCGAAGCGAAGCTCGCCGTAGGGATTGTCCTCGAGTATCATGATGCCGTACTTCGCGGCCAGCGCGTAGACCTTCCTCCGGTTCTCCTCCGTCGACGTGATGCCGGCGGGATTCTGGAAGGTCGGGATGAGGTAGAGGAGCTTTGCCCTCTTCTCGCGCTTCAGCAGCTCCTCAAGGGCGGCGGGGTCGATGCCGTCCGCCAGCAGCGGGACTCCGAGCGTGACCGCACCGTTGGACCTGAACGCGTTGAGCGCCCCTATGAACGACGGGTCCTCGGCGATGACGGCGTCTCCCTCGTTGCAGAAGACCTTGCAGGCCAGCTCGATGCCCTGGTTGCCGCCGCTGACGATGATGGTCGAGTCGGAAAAGCCGAGCCCGTCCTCCGGCAGCCTGCCGATGCCGAACTTCTCGCGCTGCCGCGCGGCGATGGCCTGCCGCAGGGGAAGATAGCCTTCGGTGGTCCCGTACTGGAGGGCCTTTACGGGCATGGTGCGGTAGATCTCGTCCGAGATTTCCGCCATTTCCGCGACGGGAAAGGAATCCGCGGCCGGATTGCCCGCGGCAAAGGCGATTATTGACGGATCGGTGAGGGATTTGAAGATCTCCCTTATGGCCGATGGCTTGAGCGCGGCCAGTTTGTCCGAGAAGCGGTATTCCATGTGTTCCTGTCTTTCCCCGGCGTCATCGCGCCGGACGGTAGGTGTATTATTGTCAGCCCTGGCC
>JAEEJM010000111.1 GCA_016281895.1 Clostridiales bacterium | reverse complement strand
TTATTCCGCGTCTCCGGAGTCTTGTTCCGCGTCTTCGGAGTCCGGTGCCGTGAGGCTGAGCGTGACGTCCGGCAGGGCGTTGCGGCGGTACTCGTGCGGGAGCATGCCGAACTGCCTGCGGAAGCCGGCCGTGAACTTGCTCTGGTTCCGGTAGCCGACCTGGGCCGCTATGCCCGAGATGCTCGACGAGGTCTCCAGCAGCAGCCTGGCGGCGTGCTCCATCCGGTGCTCTTTCATGTGGGCCGCCAGCGAGTTGCCGTAGACCTCCCTGAAGGTCTTCTTCAGCGTCGTCGGATTGATGTGGAACTTTTCCGACAGATGCTCGATGGTCACCTGCCGGTCGAGGTTTACCAGAAGATAGTCGTGTATCTCCCTTATGAGCGCGGCCTGCGAGGCCTGGTATTCCGTGAGCTCGCGGGCGCGCTGGGCGTCGATCCCCGGGGGATCGGGGCAGGAGATCTCCATGACCTGTTCTATCATCCCGTGCAGCAGACGGGACGTCTCGGTCTCCGCGGCGCGGTAGAAGACCTCGCGGCCGTCGCGGCGCGACGTAACGAGCCCGCTCTCGCGGAGCGCCCTCAGATGGTGCGATACGGCGGGGCTCGTCATATCGACGAGCGACGATATGTTCACCACGCACTCCTCGCAGTGGCAAAGCAGCCAGAAGATGCGAAGCCTGGCGGGATCGCCCAGCAGGCGCATGAGATCGGCGGCCTTGGAGAAGCCCTCGGGATCAGAGGCGCTTCCGCTCACCGCGAGAAGTTCGTCCTTCTCCCCGTGGCTGTGTGGCAGTTTTCGTTCTTCCTTGCCCATTTTTTGGCCCTTTCGGAAATATTGACGGCCCGTTCGGAATCATTTGGCTCCGGACGGTTGATTTTTGCCGCCGGGAGTATTATACTACAGCCGCAAGGATTAAACAAGTGTTGAATCGTCGGAACAAAGAAAAAAGCGCGGTGCGCCCGGCGGTGAGACCGGGAGCCGGACCGGCAGCGGCCGGAAAACAGCGCCGGAGGACGTCCGGCAGAGGAGGAAAGCATGAAGAAGACCTACGACATCGAAGTGGACTGCGCGAACTGCGCGAATCTCATGGAGGCCGCAGCGGCAAAGGTGCCGGGCGTTGCTTCGGCGACCGTCAGTTTCATGACCCAGAAGATGGCCGTCGAGTTTGCCGAGGGCAGCGATCCCGCCCGCGTCATGAAGGCCGTGCTCAAGGCCTGCAGGAAGGTCGAGCCGGACTGCTCCATAGAGCTCTGAGCCCGGACTGCTCCATAGAGCTCTGAGCCCGGACCGCTCCGGAGAGCTCTGAGCCCGGCGGACGGGCGCGGGGCCGGCAGGGGCGCTGTGAAAGAATGAGTGCCGCCTCGCGCGGCGCACGGAGAGAGAAATGAACCGAAAACAAAAGAAGATGCTCATACGGATCATCATCGCCTCGGCCGCGCTGATCGCACTGCGGTTCGTTCCGGTCGTCGGCGCCGTCAGACTGTGCCTGTACCTTGCCGTATACATCTTCATAGGCTACGACATACTTTACAAGGCCGCCAGGGGGATATTGAACGGCCGGCCGCTGGACGAGAACTTCCTTATGGCCGTCGCGACGGTCGGAGCCTTCGCCCTGGCCCTGCTCGAGAAGAGCGGGGAGTACGTCGAAGGCATAGCCGTCATGCTGCTCTACCAGGTCGGCGAGTGGTTCCAGAGCTGGGCCGTCGGGCGCAGCAGAAAAAGCATCGGTGCGCTCATGGACATAAGGCCCGACCACGCCTGCATCGAGCGCGACGGCAGGCTCGAGCGGGTCGATCCGTCCGAGGTCGCCGCCGGGACCGTGATCACCGTTCAGCCGGGCGAGAGGATACCCATCGACGGCGCCGTCGTGAGCGGCGAGTCTGCCGTGGACACCTCGGCCCTGACCGGCGAGAGCGTGCCGAGGACGGCGCGCCCGGGCGACCGCGTCATCAGCGGGTGCATCAACCTGACCGGGGTGCTGAGGATCCGCACGGACAAGGAGTACGGCGAGTCCACAGTCGCGAGGATCCTCGAGCTTGTGGAGAACTCCGCGGCCAACAAATCCAGGTCCGAGGGCTTCATATCGAGGTTCGCAAGGATATACACGCCCGCCGTCTGCGGATCGGCCGCGGCTCTGGCCGTGCTGCCTCCGCTGTTCAGACTCGTCTTCATGCACGCCGACGCGCAGTGGACCGTCTGGATCTACCGGGCCCTCACCTTCCTGGTGATAAGCTGCCCGTGCGCGCTCGTCATAAGCATACCGCTCACCTTCTTTGCGGGGATAGGGGGCGCCGGCCGCGAGGGGATACTCATCAAGGGCTCGAACTATCTTGAGGCCCTGGCCTCGGCCGGGACCGTCGTCTTCGACAAGACCGGCACGCTCACGAAGGGCGTCTTCGAGGTGACCCGGATCGACGCCGCGGCCCTTCCCGGAGGGGAACTGCTCGAACTGGCGGCCCACGCCGAATGCGCATCGTCCCACCCGATCAGCCAGAGCCTGATCCGGGCCTGCGGGGGCAATATCGACCGCACACGCACAGACCGGATAGAGGAGATCGGCGGCCGGGGAGTCACGGCCCTGGTCGATAAAAAAAGCGTCGCCGTAGGCAACGCAAAGCTTATGGCCGACAGGGGGATAGAGCTTCCCGAGGGGCTCGGAGACGCGGCCGGGACGGTCATATACGTGGCCGTCGACGGCGCCTTTGCCGGGCGAATAGTCATATCCGACGCGGTGAAACCGGGCTCGGCCGAGGCCGTGAGGGAGCTCGGACGGGCGGGCGTCGGACGGATCGTGATGCTGACCGGAGACAACCGGGCCGTCGCCGAGCGCGTCGGCAGGGAGCTCGGGATCGGCGAGGTCCGCGCAGAACTGCTGCCGGCCGGCAAGGTAGAGGCCGTCGAGCGCCTGATAACCGAGGCCGGGAAGGGCAAGGTCGTCTTTGCCGGCGACGGCATCAACGACGCCCCCGTGCTGGCCCGGGCCGACATCGGAGTGGCAATGGGAGCCCTGGGCTCCGACGCGGCCATCGAGGCGGCGGACGTGGTCCTTATGGACGACGATCCGCGGAAGATCGCCGCGGCCGTGCGGCTCTCCCGCAGATGCCTCCGTATAGTCTACGAGAACACGGTGTTCACCATCGCCGTGAAGTTCGCCTGCCTGGTCCTCGGCGCCCTGGGGCTCGCGGGGATGTGGGCGGCGGTGTTTGCCGACGTCGGAGTGATGGTCATTGCCGTGCTCAACGCCGTCAGGGCGCTCAGCAGATCTCGATGAGCTCCTTCGGCGAGCGTGTGAAGTTGTAATACCCGTCCTCGGTTATAACGATCATGTCCTCGATGCGGCAGCCGTATGTGCCCTCGAGGTATATCCCGGGCTCGACCGTCACGGTCTGGCCCGGCAGAAGCACGCGGTCCCCGGGCGCTCTCGGCGAGAGGTTCGGGGCCTCGTGTATATACAGCCCTACCCCGTGGCCGAGGCCGTGTCCGAAGCAGCCGGCGTAGCCGGCTCCGTTTATGATCCTCTCCGCGGTCAGGTGCATCTCGCGGTTGTTCTTACCGGGGCCTATGATATCAAGCACGGCGGTCTGGGCGGCCAGCACGGTTCCGTACAGGCGCCTCATGTCCTCGTCGGCCCTGCCTATGACGACGGTCCTGGTCATGTCGGAATCGTAGCCCTCGACGCGCGCTCCGAAGTCCATCGTAAGGAAGCCCTTCTCGAGCCGGACGTCGCGCGGCACTCCGTGGGGCCTCGACGAGGCGGTGCCGGACACCGCTATGGTGTCGAACGCGGCGGCCTCGGCCCCGTTTGCCCTCATGAAGAACTCGAGTTCCAGGGCGACCTGCTTCTCGGTCATGTCGGGCCGGATCCATTCGACTATGTGAGCAAAGGCCCGGTCGGCTATGGACTGGGCGCGGTCCATGCAGGCTATCTCATCCGCGTCTTTGAACTCGCGGAGCCTGTCCAGCAGTTCGGAAGCGCCGCCGGACACCTCGAGCCCCTCGAACTGCTCTTTCAGCGACTCCGCCCTTGCCATGGAGAGGGTGGCCTCCTCCAGGGCGACGCGGCCGCAGCCGTCCTCCTTCAGTATGTCGTATGCGGCCCGGGACATCCGTACCGCGGGCATAAGGATCTCGAACTCCGCGGCCGCCTTTGAGGCCTTCGCGGCCTCTATGTAGCGGAAGTCCGTGATCAGGACGGCGCGCCTGGGCGTCACAACGGCCAGGCCGTCCTGGTAGGGGAAGCCGGTGATCCAGAGCTGGTTCACCTCCGACGTTATCACCGCGGAATCGAACCGCGATCCTTCGAGTGCTTTTCTGAATCTTTCGAGATGAGACATGGCTCTGTCCTTTCTTTTGTCCGATCTGCTCGCCAAACGGGTCTTACGCGCCGGGTTTGGTCTGAGCGCTGAGTCAGGTGTGCGCGTAATATCAGGAGTGGGCGCTAATCACATTTTCCGTCCCGGCTGTCCGCGCCGCCGGAACCTTCGCGGCCGCCCGTGACTTCGGGACCGTCCGTCCCGCCGGGGATGCCGGCGCCGTGCAGCCTGCGGTACCTGCGCATGACGGGCCGCTCCAGCAGGCGCTTTATTCTGAAGAAGAGGGTCTTCTTGTCCCTGATAGGCGGCAGCTTAATGGCGCGGATGCCCGAGCGCTTTGCCGCGTACACGTCGGTGAAGATCTGATCCCCGAGATACACGGTGGAGGCCGGGTCCGCGCCCAGCGCCTCCATGGCGGTCCTTATGAATCTGCGGGACGGCTTGCGGCAGTCCCAAAAGGCCGGTATGCCCAGTCCCCGGCTGAAGAGCTCGACACGCTCGCGGCCGTTGTTCGACACAAGGGCGACTGATATTCCCGCCCCGGAGAGCGATCCCAGCCAGGCGAGGTTTCCCTCGTCCGGCAGGGGCTGCTCGTACGGCGCCAGGGTGTTGTCTATGTCGGCGATGAGGAACCTGCAGCCGATGCTCCCGAGGAAGGCCGGAGTCACGTCGGCATATGAACCGAACTCGTAGTCCGGCAGCAGCTTTTTCATGACCTGGACCTCCTGTCGTCGGCGTCCGGCGGACGAGCGTCCCCGGCAGTAAGATTATACCATAAAAGCGCGGTTTTTTCAACAGACGGCAAAAGGCAGGCCGGGAGGAAAGGGCGTGCGCACGGAGGCGGCCGCTCGTCCGCCGCGAAGGCGTATTCTTTTTAGTTGCTTTTTTGTACAGGTCTTTTTTCTTGACAGGGATCAACTTTAGTTTTACAATAATATAAAAGAACACCGGGAAGGCGCCGGCGGCCGGGCCGCCGGACCTGCGCGGCTGCCGCGTAACGCGGAAGGCCGCGACCGGAGGCACGGATCGGAGGTCGTGTTATGTGGAGAAGAAAGATC
>JAEEJM010000009.1 GCA_016281895.1 Clostridiales bacterium | reverse complement strand
CTCCGGCGCCGTCATCGTCCGCCTCGACCGGCCCGGCGTCCTCCGCGGCGTCCCCGCCCGCCGCTCCGGCGGCGGGAGCCCGTTCCGGGGACAGCTTTTTCATGCGTGTCGACGCCCGCGACGCCTCCGCCGCTTACAGGGATGTCATGAAGCGGGCTACCGGAGCCTCGCTGAGGCCGTCTGTCTCGGGCGCCTTCGTCCCGGTGACCGATCACGCCGACCGATCCGAATACGCGCCGAAGCAGCTCGACATTGCCGACGCGGCCGCGTCCGCGCAGGCCCCGGAGCAGCTGCCCTCAGGCGGAGCGGAGGGGCTGTCCTGGAGGATAGTCGGGGAGCTGTTCAACACCTACATAGTGTACGAGGAGGGCGACACCGTCACCGTCGCGGACAAGCACGCGGCCCACGAGCGCATCATATTCGAGAAGCTCCGCCGCGGCCTCTCCGGCCTCGACCGCCCTCAGGTCCTGCTGGCCGTGCCCATCGAACTCGACATGACCGCCGCGGACGCGGCCGCCGTCGAGGACTGCCGCGACAGCATCGAGAAGACCGGTTTTTCGTTCTCGGTCTCCGGCACCTCGGTCAGCGTTACAGCGATACCCGACGGCATTCCCGCCGGCGCCGTGGGCGATATGTTCCAGTGCTTCGCCGAGGCCGCCCCGGGGGGCGGCGGGAGCGTAGAGCTGGCCGGTTCGGCGGTGTTCGAGAAGGCGCTGTTCACGGCCTCGTGCAGGGCCGCGGTTAAGGCCGGCAGGGTCTATCCCGAGGGCTACTCCTCATGGCTCGTCGCCGAGATGCACAGGTACCCCGAAGCGACCTGCTGCCCGCACGGGCGGCCGGTGGCGTTCACCTTCAAAAAGAGCGAATTCGACAGAAGATTCGGCAGGATCTGAGCAAAGGTCCGGCCGCGAAGACGGCGGAGGTCCTCCGCCGGCAGGTATAAAAATGTTCACACTGATAAAAAAAGAAGGCAGGGCCAGGCGGGGGCGCTTCGAGACCGTCCACGGCGTGATCGAGACCCCCGTGTTCATGAACGTCGGCACCTGCGGGACCGTAAAGGGCGGCATCTCCGCCCTCGATCTGCGGGAGGTCGGCTGTCAGGTCGAGCTCTCGAACACCTACCATCTGCATCTGCGGCCGGGCGACCGCCTGATAAAAGAGCTCGGCGGCCTTCACAGGTTCATGAACTGGGACCGCCCCATCCTTACGGACAGCGGCGGCTTCCAGGTGTTCTCGCTCGCCCCGCTCAGAAGAATAACCGAGGAGGGAGTGAGGTTCGCCTCGCACATCGACGGGCGCAGGATCTTCATGGGCCCCGAGGAGAGCATGCAGATCCAGTCGAATCTGGGCTCGACCATAGCCATGGCGTTCGACGAATGCGTGTCGAACCCCTCGCCTTACGACTACGTTAAGGAGTCGTCCGAGCGCACGGTCAGGTGGCTTGTGCGCTGCAAAAGCGAGCTGGCCCGGCTGAACTCGCTGCCCGGCACGGTGAACCCGCGCCAGCTGCTGTTCGGTATAAACCAGGGCGGCACTTACGAGGATCTCCGGATCGACAACATGAAGAAGATCGCCGCGCTCGACTGCGACGGCTACGCGATAGGCGGCCTTGCGGTCGGCGAGGAGGCGGACGTGATGTACGCCATCATCTCCGCCGTGGAGCCCTTTATGCCCGAGGACAGGCCCAGGTATCTCATGGGCGTGGGCACGCCGCTCAACATCCTGGAGAGCGTGAACCTCGGGGTCGACTTTTTCGACTGCGTGATGCCCAGCCGCAACGCCCGCCACGGCAACCTGTTCACGTGGGGCGGTAAGATGAACATAAAGAACGAGAAATACGCCGCCGATCCCAGGCCCATAGACCCCGGCTGCGGCTGCCCCGCGTGCCGCAACTTCAGCCGCGCGTACATCCGCCATCTGCTGAAGGCCGAGGAGATGCTCGGGATGCGTCTTGCCGTGCTGCACAACCTGTATTTCTACAACGAGTTCGCCGCGCGCATCCGCTCGGCGCTCGATGAGGGGACCTTCCGGGAGTTTTATACCCGATACCGCGAGGTCCTCGGGGAGCGCAGGGAGGACTGAAGGAACGAAGTGCCGGCCTGCGGCCGGCAATGAAGGCGGGCTGTGCCCGCTGATGTAACTGCCGCCTTCGCGGCAAATGAAGACTTCGTTTCTTCACACACCTTTCAGCCGTTCATCCGTTGCTCCCTCTTGATTTTTACCCGGAAATATAATATAATATTTTGATATCAACAGCCGCGCCCGGCGCGGGAAAGGAGAGTCCGGATGCTGTCGTCCGTAAAGAACTTTTTTCTGACGTTCGTGCTTTCGTTCGTCATCTTCGGCCTCATAGCCTCCGCGGCCGTGGGCATAATCGTCAACAACATAAACGGGACAATTGCCGTCGACACCGGCAGCGAGACCGCCGCGCTCGTCACCGACCCGTCCGGCAGCTCGTACACCCCGCCCGACGAGGACGACGGTTCGGCCTCGCTCAACATCCTGCTCATAGGGACGGACTTCAGGCCGTCCGTCATAGCCGGCTACGATCCCGACAAGGCCGGGATCTTCGAGCCCGAGAGCGGGGAGGAGGACGACTACGAGCCTCCGGCGCCCCCGCCCGACCTTGCCAAGCCGGCCTCCACGGTCTCCATCATAAGCGATTCGGTGTTCCTCGAGGCCGACGGGATAAAGATCGACGACGACACGCTCGTCTTCCGCAACGGCTTCTACAAGGTCGAATACAGGGTCATAGAGACCGACGCGCTCCTTCTGGTGTGCCTTGACAGGGAGAGGGGACGCATAACCTACTCGGCGCTTCCGGTCGACGCATACACGGTCGTCGACGGAAAGAACGTGAAGCTCTCCGAGATCTACGACCGCTTCGGGCTCGACGTCCTCCGCGACCGGATCCACGCCATCACCGGCATCGCGGTCGACCGCTACGCCGTCATCTCTGCCGAGCAGTTTCCCGATCTCATCGACCTGCTGGGAGGCGTCAACTACTACGTCCCCTGCAACATGTCTTACGACGACTATTCCGGCGACGTCCACATAAATCTCAAGGCGGGCAGACAGACGCTCGACGGAAAGATGGCCCTACAGCTGCTGATGTACAACGGCTACACCGACGGGATCAACAGCCGCGCCCGGACCACGGTGACGTTCTTCCAGACGCTCGTCAACACCCTGGCCCAGGCCCGGAACCTCACGAAGCTCCGGGACATCTGGGAGATGATAGGCACCATGTACAGGACCGATGTTACGTCGGAGGACTTCACCCGCAGCCTGCCGCTCATCTTCCGCATCGCCGGCAACCAGACAGAGGTGAGCGCGGTCACCACCTACCGCACGGTCAATTCAGAAAAATATCTGTTCATCGACGAGGGCGCCACGGCATCGGAGTTCGCCGGCTGCAAGCGCCTCTTCGGCAAAGCGGATTAGAATTCAGTTCCGAAAGGCATAAGATATGGACAACAGAGAAAAAACAATGGACAAGATCGTCGCGCTCTGCAAAACGCGCGGCTTCATATTCCCCGGCTCCGAGATCTACGGGGGGCTCGCCAACACCTGGGACTACGGTCCTCTCGGCGTCGAGCTCAAGAACAACATAAAGAAGGCCTGGTGGAAGAAATTCGTCCAGGAGAACAGGTATAACGTCGGCCTCGACGCGGCCATCCTTATGAATCCTCAGACCTGGGTGGCGTCAGGCCATCTGGCGGGCTTCTCGGATCCCCTTATGGACTGCCGCGAGTGCCACGAGCGCTTCCGCGCCGACAAGCTCATAGAGGACTGGTGCGCCGCCGAATCCTACACGCCCGAGAAGCCGATCGACGCCTTCTCCCAGGCCGAGATGAAGGAGTTCGTCGAGGAGCACTCGATCCCCTGCCCGACGTGCGGCAAGCACAACTTCACGGACATCAGGCAGTTCAACCTCATGTTCAAGACCTTCCAGGGCGTGACCGAGGACGCAAAGAACACCGTCTATCTACGCCCCGAGACCGCCCAGGGCATCTTCACCAACTTCGTCAACGTCCAGCGCACGACGCGCAGAAAGCTCCCCTTCGGCATCTGCCAGATAGGCAAGTCGTTCAGGAACGAGATCACTCCCGGCAACTTCATCTTCCGAGTCCGCGAGTTCGAGCAGATGGAACTCGAGTTCTTCTGCGTCCCCGGCACCGACCTCGAGTGGTTCGCCTACTGGAGACAGTTCTGCCGCGACTGGCTGCTCTCCATCGGCCTGCGCGAGGAGAACCTGCGTCTGCGCGACCACGCTCCCGAGGAGCTCTGCTTCTATTCCAAGGCGACCACCGACTTCGAGTTCCTGTTCCCGTTCGGCTGGGGCGAGCTCTGGGGCGTCGCCGACCGCACCGACTACGACCTCACCCAGCATCAGAACGTCTCAGGCAAGGACCTCACCTACTTCGATCAGGAGAAGAACGAGCACTACATCCCGTATGTTATCGAGCCTTCGCTGGGCGTCGACCGCTCGGTCCTGGCGGTGCTCTGCGACGCCTACGACGAGGAGACCGTCGACCCCGAAAAGAACGACGTCCGCACGGTCCTTCACCTTCATCCGGCGCTGGCCCCTGTCAAGGCGGCCGTGCTGCCCCTTTCTAAGAAGCTCGCCGGCCCGGCGACCGAGATCCGCGATCGGCTGGCCAAATACTTCACCGTCGACTACGACGACGCCGGCTCCATCGGCAAGCGCTACCGCCGCCAGGACGAGATCGGCACGCCGCTCTGCGTGACTTACGATTTCGACTCGGAGGAGGACGGCTGCGTCACGGTCCGCGACCGCGACACTATGTCCCAGGTCAGGATAAGGATCGAAGAGCTTAAGGACTGGATCGCCAAGGCTATAGAATTCTGAGACCGCAGTCGCGACGATCCCGGAGGGAACAGTGCAAACAAAAACCTATTACATCATAAGCGCGGCCGTGCTGGCCGCGGCGGCCGTACTGGCGGCTCTGCTGGGCATCGCCGGAGCGGTGAACGTCGGTGAGGACGTTCCGACCGAGGCCCCGGTGTCTTCTGAGGCGCCCGAGACGACGCCCGAGCCCGAAGTGACGGAGACCCCGGCAGAGGCCGCGGCGCGCGCATTCAGATACGACAATTACGCGAACGGCAGGATGAGCGACGAAGTGCTGGACAACTGCAGCATGGGAACGCTCGGGCTGCTGAGCTGCTACATGTATTACGAGGACTGCCTGCAGGCCGGCATAGCAAGGGGAGAGAAGTGGGTCTATTCCTCCAACGCAAAGTATGCCAAGAAGCTCTCCACCTTCGACGAGATGGTGAGCAGCGGCAAGCGCGGCGGGACGTGCAAGTCCACCTCGAACTGGGGCTTCATCGACCTCGGGATCAAGCCCGCGAAGCTTGATTTCTACGGGAACGGGGACGGCTATTTCGCCGGCTTCGACACCGCCGGCAAGTACCTCAGCGCAGTGTGCAGCATCTACTACGTCAAGGGCACATACACCTTTGCCACGCTGTTCAAATGCGGCTATGTCGAGCCCGGCGACGTCTTCCTCTGCGCCACACACAACTTCACCTACATCGGCGACGACAAGTTCTTCGGCTCGGGCCACGACAGCATGTGGCATTCCGATCCCTCGGCGCCGACGGACGACGGCCAGAAGGCCGTTTACGACAGCTGGATCATGGACCGCGAGTCGAACAGGGACATGAACTATTACGTCGTGTGGCAGCTCAGGTTCAAGAAGGATTACGTCCCGAGGTACTACCGCAACGCCGAGGGCGAGCTCGTTCAGAATCCGATGTGGTCGTCCGAGATCGCCATGGAGTACGTTCCGGGCTCGGGGGCCGACTCGGTCGTCTATACGACGCTGCGCATCGATCCGCGCGTCCTGAAAGAGAAGGGTTGATCGCCGGTTCGGGCGAAGATCACCTTTACATATACGATGCCGGGGGTGAAAGCCCCCGGCATCGTATTCAGTTGCGCCCGAAGGTACGGGATTTTCGCGCTTCGCGCGAATATTTTGCTCGCTCGCCGGCCGTAAGCGAGCTCACGCCGGCTTACGCTCGCAAATGCGAACCCATGCGGCTCGGCGGCCTCGCCGCTGCGCCGGGTCCGGCGTACGGGTCACCAATACGATGCCGGGGGCTTTCACCCCCGGCATCGTATTGGTGACCCATCCTGCGCAATATCCGAACCGGATGAACTGCACGCGGCAACCACGTCGTTTATATTTGCTTCAGTCTTTTTGTCCCTGTAGTTGAAGGTGATTATAATTCGATGGGTAGAAGGTAGAATTGATAATGCAAGAGATGGAAAATAAAAAAAGCGATTGACAAACACAAGTTTTTCAAGTACAATATCATTGGTTAATTGGACGAATTGACAATTTTCCAGGATAAGAGTGCCCCGTACGGTGAAAAAGCCCAAACATGTCTTTCATACCGGTTTTGCGCATATCAAGAACGAGAATTAGAACCGAGGAATGAAGATGAATATAAAAAAAACAGTGCTGACTGTCCTGGCTGCGATCGGTGCCGTCCTGCTTCTGGCGGGAGTGCTGCTGATCGCCGTCCAGCAGGCGACGCGCCGCCCCTTCTTCCT
>JAEEJM010000008.1 GCA_016281895.1 Clostridiales bacterium | reverse complement strand
TTGGTACATTTTAAGAAAGTCATGTCGCAGCCGCTCCTGATCTCCCAGGTGCCGCCGGAGACGGTCATATTGAGTCCGCCGCCGGTGGCGAACTGAAATACGGGATCAAAGACGTTATAGGCGGCCGTGTCGTCGACGCCGAACCTGAAGGTCCCGCCGGAGATGGTGATGTTCCGGGGAGCGTATGCGGGGGCGGAGCCGTTGTTATAAAAGAGGCGTCCGCAGGCGTTGTCCCACACGCCGCCTGAGATGACTACGGTCTGAGCCGAACCGCTAAGCCGTATAAGGGAGCGCCTGTATTCGGGCGTGACCGGACGTGTAAAGCTGCCGTCCCTGACGGTCAGGGTACAGGCATAAAAGAGGCTGATCACGTTTGAGTCCGTAGATAAGTTGCCGGGATCGATCGAGTACGAGCCGCTGTTGACGGTGACGGCTCCGCCGTATTCGATGATGAGGCAGTTGCCCCAGACGGAGACGATGTCGACGTCGGTAAGAGTGACGTTTCCCCCGGTGCCCACGCACAAGGCGGCCAGATTGATCCGGCCGTCGTAAGGGTAGTGGAGTTGTTCCTCGTAAACGATCTTAAGATTGCTGACGTCGAGGGTGCAGTGCTCGACATTGATGAAGCCGTCCATGTCGATGTCGGCCGTGATCTTGTGGCCGTTGCCGTTTACGTACCACCGGCCTTCGGTGGTGGTGTAGATGGCTTCCGTGGCGGTGAGATCCCTGATGATGCTGACGGTCTCGCCGTCCTTCACTTCCCTGAAGGCATCGGCAAGAGAGGTGTAGAAGGTGCCCCCGATCGAGCATACGTCGTCCTCCCCGGGCACGGGATCCGTGCCGGGTGCGTCTGTGCCTTCACCGGTTCCGGGACCGGGGGCGTCGGTGACTGTGCCCGCCGGTTCCACGTCGCCGCTCAGGCCGCTGACGCCGTCTCCGTACGCAGGCGACCCGCCCTGCTCCTGCAGTACGGCCCCGGGGACCTGCGTCACGGTATTTGTAGCGTACCTCCTCTTCACCACGGAGTTGGCGAGCGGAACGGACACTGCGGCCGCTATTGCAAGAACGACGCACGCTGCCGCGGCGGCCGCCCGGGGCAGGCCGCCGGATCTGCGGACCCTCTCCGCACCGTCCGCGGCCGTGAAGCCCTTCGGGGGATCCGCGGCGTCGCTGACGAACCCGCCGTCGATGTTCCCGAAGGCCTCGTCAAGCAGCCGTGCGGTACGGGAGGCGCCTTCCTCGTTTGAGTCTCTTCTCGTTTTTTTCATAATCCCACACCTCTCCGGGCCAGCAGCGCCGCAAAAGCCCTTTTCATTTTCGCGAGTCTGTCCGACACGGCGGTCTTCGTAAGCCCGGACATCCCTGCGATAGCCGCAATTCCGTCCGCGTACCAGTATCTTCTGACAAAGATGCGTCTGTCGGTCTCCGAAAGCGACGACAGGAAGGCGTTGAGCGCCGCGGTGATCTCAGCCGAATCCGCCAGAGACTCCCCGTCCTGCGATGAGGAAAGCAGATCGGCAAACTCGTCCACCGGAAGGACCACCGCCTTCCTCTTTCCGGCGCTGCGCTGTCTGACGCGCTTGCAGGCAAGGTTTCTCACTATCCGGAGCACGTAAGCGGAGAGCGGATCGGGCCGTTCCGGGGGTATTGCCTTCCAGACCGCGATCAGGGCGTCGTTGACCACCTCTTCGGCGTCGTTTTCGTTTCCGCAGATCCTTCCGGCCAGACCGTTCATCATCCGTCCGTACATCCTGAGGAGCTCGTCGAGCCCCTTCTCCGACCGCTCGAAGAGCAGGGCTATTATCCCTGCGTCGTTCATATGCCTCTCCTTTTCGTATGCGCCGGCGGCGCCTGCGTCCTTCATTAAGGTATCTACCCTTTTTTAGGGATTTCTGCCCGGATCTTTTCCGGTTTTACCGTCCGTATCCGGCGCGGGGCGGGATCCGGCGCCGGTCTACCCGTATATATTATACAGATTCGTCCCCATCCTGTCAAAAAAAGCGGGGCCGGTGCAGGTAAGAAGCATCCAGGGCCGGTGCCGGTAAGAAGCATCCGGGGCAGTGCCGGTAAGAAGCATCCGGGGCAGTGCCGGAATGATCATTCGGGCCGTGCCGCCGCGCCGTCTTTTTTCCGCTTCTCAGTTCTTCTTCACAAATATTTCCGTCTCCGTTCAAACATACGCGAAACAGCCTGTTGCAATGAGCGGGCCCGAGTGATATAATAATTGCAGTAAAGTTCGTTCCGGCAGAGCTGCCGGGCCCGGTACCGCCGGAGCCACGGCGCACCGCGCGGCGGTCCGCCCGCGCTTTTTTATGTGCCGGCGGCAAATCCATTCTGAAGATACAGGTCACGTAAAATGGGAAAAACTCTCATAATAGCGGAAAAGCCTTCGCTGGCAAAGAACATATGCGCGGCACTGTCCTCCGCCCCGGTCAGAGTCCGGGCCGGAAAGGCGCCCGGAGCGGCGTACTGGGAGAATGACGACACCATCGTCGCCTCCGCCTTCGGACACCTCCTGGAGCTCAACGACGCCGAGGACTACGACCCGCGCTACCGCTACTGGCAGACCGCGGCCCTGCCCATCATCCCGGGTACTTTCAGCTACAAGGTCAAGGAGGAGGGCGGCGCCTCGTCGCAGCTCAGGATGCTGACCGGGCTCATAAAGAGCAAAGAGGTCGACCGCATAGTGAACGCCGGGGACTCCGACCGCGAGGGAGAGATCATCATACGCAACATTCTCGCGTACGCCGGAAACACGAAGCCGGTGTACCGGCTGTGGATGCCGGACCAGACCCCGGAGACCATCCGCCAGGAACTGTCCTCAATGAAGGAGGACTCCTCGTACGACAATCTGGCCGCGGAGGGCTACGCCCGCACCTACATCGACTGGCTCTACGGCATCAACCTCACCCGCCTTGCCACTAAAAAGAGCGGCAAGCTGCTCAGGGTCGGGCGCGTGACCTCGCCCATTGTGTCCGCAATATGCGAGCGCGAGCGGGCCATACGCGACTTCGTTCCCGAGACCTATTATCTCGCCGAGCACAGCCGCGACGGCCTCCGCCTGACGTCCGCGAAAAAGTTCTCCGACCGCGAGGAGTGCCTCCGCCTGTGTGAAGAGTACAACTCCCTTCCGACCTCGGTGACCGACCGGAAGACCGAGGAGGTCGTTATGCCCAGGCCGAAGCTGTTCACGCTCTCCGACCTCCAGGGCGTCGCCGGAAAGCAGTTCAAGTTCACCCCGAAGGCCACGCTCGACACGCTCCAGAAGCTGTACGAGGCCGGCTACGTCTCCTACCCCAGAACGAACAGCCGCTACATGGCCACCGCCGAGAAGCAGAAGGCCCGCGACATAATCTCGGCCCTCCGCAAGGCAATGCCCGAGACCTTTGCCGGCATCGCCTTCCGCGACTCCAAATACATCTTCGACGACTCCAAGATCGAGGCACACTCGGCCATAACTCCCACCTACAGGATCCCGGTCATACGCGAGCTTCCGCTGGATCAGCAGAAGCTGTACTCGGTGATCCTCCGCCGCTTTGCCGCGGCCTTCTGCCGGGAGGACTTCAGGGTCAGCCGCACCACGCTCAAGATCACCAACGGAAGGGAGAGCTTCGAGGTGAAGGGCGACATCGTCCTGACCAAGGGCTACACCGTCTTCGAAAAGCGCGAAAAGAAGGACGAGCCTCTGCCCGACCTCGCCGTCGGCGACAGCGTCGAGCCTTGCTTCGTCTGCGCCGAAAAACAGACCGAGCCGCCCCGCCACTACACGGCCGACTCGCTCAACACCTATCTCAAGAATCCGTTCTCCAAGGAGGAGCGCCGTGAGCTGTCCGAGGACGACGACGGCGCCGAGGAGGTCCTCGGCGACATCGAGCTCGGCACCGAGGCCACCCGCGCGGGGCTCATCGACGCCGCCGTAAAGAGCGGCTACATAACGCTCGCGCGCAACATCTACGGGATAACGCCCCTCGGCGAGTACTACTGCGACTCGCTGGCCAGGCTGGGCATCGACATGACCAAGCAGCGCACGCTGGAGCTCGGCAAATCTCTCAAGCAGATCTACCGCAGCGAAAAGACCGTGGACGCGACCGTGCGCGACGCCGAGAGCGATCTGTCCTTCATCGTCGGCCAGGCCAAGGCCGTTCCAGACGCCGCGGACGGCGAGGACCGCCCCGATAGCCGTCAGGAAGCCGTGCCGGACGAGGACGCCGCGCCCGTTTCTGCCGAACCGCTCGGAAAATGCCCCGGCTGCGGAGGCATGATATACGAGTATCCCTCCTGCTGGCGCTGCGAGAACACCGGCTGCCGGCGCCGCATCCTGAAGGCCGAACCTCTGTTCGTCGCTCTCAAGACCGAGCTCACGCCCGAGATCGCCTCGTCGCTGCTGCTCAAGGGCCGGGCCGACGTCAAAGACATGACCTCCAAGCGCACCGGAAAGAAGTTCGACGCCGTCATCAAGGTCAGCTACCGCAGATCGAGGCCCGATTTCCGCTTCGAGTTCCCGGAAAAGCCGGAGAAGTCCGGCAGATCCGGAAAGGCCGCGTCCGGGGCCCAGGATACGGCTTCCTCCGAAAAGAAGACCGCTTCCTCCGCCAAAAAGACGGCTTCTTCCGCAAAGAAGACGGCCTCTTCCGCAAAGAAGACGGCCTCTTCCGCAAAGAAGACGGCCGCCTCCTCTAAGAAGACTGCTTCCTCCGAAAAAAAGACCGCCTCCGGCAAGGGCGGGAAGACGGAGACGGAATGAGATTCGTAATACAGCGGGTATCCGCGGCCAGGGTATCGGTTGACGGAGAGACCGTCGGCAGCATCGGCAACGGCCTGCTGGTCCTGTGCGGCATCGCCCGGACGGACACTGAGGAGACGGCCGACAAAATGGTCAGGAAGCTCGTCGGGCTGCGCATCTTCAGGGACGGGGACGGAAAGACCAACCTCTCCCTTGCGGACGTGGGCGGCTCCCTGCTCATGATATCACAGTTCACCCTGTGCGCCGACTGCAGCAGGGGCAACCGCCCGAGCTTCTTCGACGCGGGCAGGCCCGAGATGGCCGAGCCGTTATACCGGTACATACTCGAAATCGCCGCCCGGTCGGTCCCCGACGTCCAGCACGGCATCTTCGGCGCGACGATGGAGGTCGAGCTGACCAACAGCGGACCGTTCACCGTCGTCCTGGATTCCGACGACCTGAAATAGATCCGGCCGCGCCGGGAAAGGAGCAGTAATGGCTTACGAGACGCTATCGCCCGAGCTTGCCGAACAGATCCTGGCCGACAGACGGTCGCGCGTCCTCTCGGCCGCCGCGTTCCGCGACGGCGGCGCCGTACGCCGCCTGCCGCGGCCTGGCAGAGACAGCTGGATATCCCCTTTCGCGGAGGACATAGACAGCATCCTGGGCTGCCCCTATTACAACCGCTACGCCGACAAGACCCAGGTGTTCTCCCTGTTCCGCAACGACGACATAACCAGACGCGGCCTGCACGTGCAGCTGATGTCCAGGATCGCCCGCACGCTGGGCTCGGCCCTGGGGCTCAATACCGAGCTGATCGAGGCGATCTCCCTCGGCAGCGAGCTCGGTCACACTCCGTTCGCGCGTGCCGGCGAGCGCTACCTCGACGAGATCTTCTTCGAGCACACCGGCCGCCACTTCCGCCATTACATACAGTCCGTCAGGGTGCTCGACAGCATCTTCCCTTACGGCCTGACCCTGCAGACGCTCAACGGCATATCCGCCCACTGCGACGGGTTCGGCACGGGGCGCTTCGAGCCGAGACCCGTCGACGGGTTCGACGGCCTCGCCGAGGCCATGGACCGCGCCGAACTGGCCGGCAACGGAACGGACGTCATCTGGCCGGCAACGCTCGAGGCCTGCGTAGTGCGGGTCGCCGACATACTTGCGTACATCGGGAAGGACCGCGAGGACGCCGTATACGCGGCAGTCCTGGACAGCGGCTCGTTCGAGTGCCGCGACCTCGGCCGGCGCAACGACGAGATAGTGAACAGCCTGATCGTCAACATAATCGAAAACAGCTACGGAAAGCCGTATCTGGCCATGGACGGCGACCACGTGAAGGCCCTCGACGCCTCGCGCAAAGAAAACCACAGGCTCATATACGAGGACAGCGCCTCGAGGGCCCACCTCGACGAGACCGTTCGGCCGATGATGCGCGAGCTCTACGGGCGGCTGCTCTCCGACCTGAGCCGGGGCGACTCCTCCTCCCCGGTCTTCACCCATCACGTGGACTATGTCCGCTCGCTCTGTCCGGGCAGCGCCTATCCCGACGGCGACCCGGACCGGACCGTGACCGACTACATCTCCTGCATGACGGACGACTATTTCATCGACCTGCACCGCCACTTCTTCCCCGACAGTCCGTACAGGATAGAGTACATCGGTTATTTCGACCCAAGGTTCGACAGAAGGCCCGCGGATCCGCAATAAGCGGAAACGCGCCCCGGACTTAAGTCCAGAAAAAACGCGCCCCGGATCGTCAAAGATCCGGGGCGCCGTATTATTCAGGTACCGGCGTTTAGGGTGCCGGTGTTTCGGGCACCGGCGTTTCGGGTGCCGGCGTTCAGTGGATCAGTGCCTTCTGCGGCGGTACGCAAAGACGCCGAAGGCCGCCGAAACGGCAACGGGCATCAGGGCAAGGGCGCCTGCGCAGCCCTTCTTCGCGGGCTCCGTCTCGGGAGCCTGAGTGGCAGGGGCCTGGGTGCCGGGAGCCTGGGTCTCGGGAGCCTGGGACTCGGGGGCCTGGGTGTCGGGGGCCTGGGTGTCCGGAGCCTGAGTCTCAGGGGCCTGGGTGACCGGAGCGGCGGTGGTCTGAGCCTCGGGCCTGGCGGGCTTCGGCTCGGTCGTCTGCTTCGCGGTGGTTATGTCGGCAAGGGTCAGACCCGTGCCCTGAAGAAGCTTGACGTTTCTGAGGACGTTGTGGCGCATTCCTTCGCGGGCGTAGGTCCCGAGGATGATCTCGGCTCCGAATTCGGTGTCGTACGTGAACACTTCGCTCATCTTGACGAATTCGTTGCTCGCGTTGAGGTAGTAGGGGATGATGCTGGTCCCGAAGATCTCGACCTTGATGGTGGTGAACAGGGCCTCCGTTATGGTCTCCTCGGCGTCGCAGGTATCGGGGACCACGAGCACGTCGGTCGTTATGGCGGGATGATAGAACAGCCAGCCGTGCTCGTTGTAGCCTTCGCCGACGTTGTGGGCGGTGTCCGGACGGTCGTAGGCAATAACGACCTGGGAATATTTCGTGCCGGCGGTCTCGTCGTCGAACTCGCCGTTGTCCGCCATGGCGCCGCCGATCATGATCACGGACTGATTGCCGAACTCGTAGAGGAGCGGTATGCCGAACCACTTTCCGTGGTGAACGTCGCCGACCTCAAAGTAGATGGTGTACTTCGTATCCTCGGTCACGTAATAGCCGGTGTGCTCCACGTAGGACAGGGCGGCGTTCCAGACGGTATCGCTGACCCCGGCCTTCTTCATGGGCATCAGCATATTGGCCGTGGAGTTGGAGAGATCGAACTTGGCCTTAAAGTCGGTCACCGTGTCGGTCTCCTGGTTGTAAGTCACGAAAGTATCCTTCAGAAAGTCGACCTGAACGAGCAGTTCTCCGTCTTTGGCGGAAACGTTCGCGGGCACGACAGCCACGGCGAGCATGGCCGCCAGAAGGACGAACAGTACGGTTTTTTTCATGTCCGGTAGGTTCCTTTCAAGAAAAGTAGGATGTATGACAAAGGAGCGTATCCCCGTATACTGAATTATAGCATCGCTTAACCGCCGTGTCAAGCGGAGTAAGCAAATAATCGGCCGCAGACCGGAAACACTGCCGCCGAAGGCGGACCGTCCCGCCGGACACCCTTCCGGGCGGAGTCCGCCGAAAGGCCACCGCGCCCGGCATCTGTACGGGAGTCGCCGGCCGCGCGTTTCTCAGCCGGTCCGCGCCTCACCCGGTCAGCCTGTAGAGCCAGTAGCGCTCCACATGCTCCACCGGGATCCGGTTCTCTTCGCCGTAATTCTGCACTCCGTAGTCGTCCGAACAGAAGATGATCTCTGCCCTGCCGCGCGACACCTGGATCCTGAGCCAGGTGCCCAGCCTTTCCGTCTCCGTGTCGTCGCTGTAGAGCACGTATACGGTGCCGAATTCGGCCAGCAGGGCCTCGACGTCGCCGCTGCTCTCCTTCTCCGTGAAGCGGGGCCAGTCGGTGCACCATTCGGTGTAATAAAGGGGCTCGTGGCTGCCGAGTTTGATGAGCTTCCGTCCTCCCGTAAGCGCGGCTCCGACCGCGGTGTCCGTTCCGCGGCGGGTGGCGACGATGACCGCGTCCTCCGGCAGGTTCTCATTGATGAATACGGCCGTCGAGGGCCCGCCCGAGTAGTATTTGACCGTGTCGGAAAGGATCTTTCCGTGCAGTCCCTGAGACGACATCCAGACGGACCACACCGCGACGAGAGCCAGCCCGAGGCAGGTCCTGCCGGCGCGTCCGAAGGCGCTCCCGTCCGGCGCGGCGCGCTCGCCGGCGCATACGTTCACCGCCCAGGCCAGGCAAATCACGACCGGAACGACCTCGCTCAGATGGAGCAGGTTGGTCTCGGCGGCTATCGTGCTGCCGGTGGCGGAGCGCAGCAGCACGTACGTGCCTATCGCGCCGGCGACCGGGATCATGTACAGGACCGCGCCGGTCAGAGTATCCGCGTCGTCGCGCCGGAGTCTGGCGGCAAAGCCGGGGAGGACCACCGCCGCCGCGAACAGAGCGGCCGTCAGGATCAGGCCGGCGGCGACCGCCGGAACGGCCGGTATGCCGACCTTCCCCAGCGTAATGCGGATCTGCGGCACAAGAGGCAGGCAGAATATCGCGACCGGCACGAGCGTGCAGGCAAGGGGCAGGAGCACGGGCCTGCGCTCCCGCACGAGCCCGCCGAAGAACATGATGCCGAGGATGTACGCCGGGATCCACGCTATCAGGTGGGTCGAGAACAGGAGCCCGAGGCAGATCGCCGTCGGGACCGGACGGGTCTTTCTGTTCTTCCAGGAGGCCGCCGTGAGCACCGCTATCAGCAGCATAAGACTGTAGCTGCGGGCAAAGGTGCAGTAGTAGCTGTATTCAAGGAACATGGTGGCCGCCGTCACCGGCAGTGGGAACGGGGATCTGCGGCAGTACACGGCCATGGCGGCGGCGGTAAGGGCAAAGCCTATGTACTTCGCCCAGGCGTAAGGAAAGCCCAGCGCCGTGAAAGGCTTCAGCAGCAGATGCCAGAGCCAGGGATGGCCCTCCTCCCAGCAGTTCTTCATCATACCGAGAAGCGAGTTGTGCTTGGCGAACATCCACGACTGCGCCTCGTCGCGGAACTCCTCGTGGCAGACGGTCAGGTAGAGGAAGAGCGCGAACCACACGGCGTATAAGGTCCACTTCAGGGCCTTCCGGGCGATCTCCCGCCTTCTGACCGCCGCATCGCCGTCCGGCGCTGCGTCCGGTCTCTCCGAGGCCGGCGCCGGGATCTCTCCGGCGGTCGGTCCGGCCACGTCCGGTACGGTGCCGTTTCCGTCCGGCGATGAGTTCTTACGCTCTTTGTCCATCGTTCTCCCCCTTCGTTCCGAGTTATCTTCCGGTGTCAACTGTGGCAAAAGCACCCGTACCTGTCGAAAGACGGTACGGGTGCTTCTGTGGCGCCCTTTGAGTGACTTGAACACACGACCCCCTGATTAACAGTCAGATGCTCTAACCAACTGAGCTAAAAGGGCGGATTATACAGAGAGTCCGCGGCGTGCCGACTGCGCACCCAACTCTTCTGTATAAAATGTCGGCAATGACCTATCTTCCCGATCCGTCGCCGGATAAGTATTTTCGGCACTGCGGAGCTTAACTACCGTGTTCGGAATGGGAACGGGTGGACCCTCCGCGTAAGGATCACCGACTGCCGGGCGGAGCCCGGCTATGGA
>JAEEJM010000110.1 GCA_016281895.1 Clostridiales bacterium | reverse complement strand
TCCATGACACGCCTGATCCAGACGTCGACCGGAAACGCGCCGGTCCGCCCGAAGCCGAAGAGCAGCGTGCACGCGGCGACCTTCGGCCCGACGCCTCTGAGCGTCTGAAGCATGAGCGAGGCCTCGGCATCTGAGGCTGACGCCACATCCGACAGGCTGAACGTCCCGCCGGCGACCGCCAAAGCCGCCCCGTAGATATACGGGGCCCTGAAACCCGTCCTCAGTTCGCGTATCCCGTCCTCGCCGAGCGCGGCGGTCGCCGCGGGCGAAGGAAACGCTCTCTGGCCGCGGAAGCCGTGGGCCTCCATCCCGGGACAGACGATGACGTCGCCGGCAGCGGCCGACAGCGCCGAGACCAGCCCCTTTATCCTGGGAATGTTGTTGTTCTGCGATATTATGAACGAACAGAGGGTCTCCCAGGGGTCCTGGCGGAGCAGCCTGATCCCGTCCCCGCAGGCGACCGCGGCGGCCAGTGCCGGACTGTCCGAGCGGGAAAGGATGTCCCCGTTCAGCTCGCCGTAGTCGAGATCGAGGGAGAGATACCTCTCCCATACGCCGTAAAAGTCCTCCCTGTCCGAGTTGTATATGGTCACCCTGTCGCCGTCCTGTGCCACCGACACGAAGCGGCCGAATGCGGCGCCGCTCCACTCGCAGCCGTGCGGCGAGTCCTCGACCGGGTCGAAGCGGAAGGCCTGCCCGCAGGAGAATATGGCCGGCACGCTGAAGTGCCTCGCCCCGGCGATCTCCGTACAGCTGACGCCGTTCTCGCTTCCGAACGATACGGAATCGTAATCTCTCATGAAAAACCCCTGTCTCATCATGCCCGGGCGAGGCGGGCGGCCGCGAAAAATGTGGCTCCGCCCTTGATAATCGCCCGCGCGATATGATATAATTATATAATAAAATTCGGGCGGTTTCAAGCCGCAGTCCGAAACCCGCGGAAAGGAAGCGCGGCCGGGGCCACCCGTCCGCCGGACGCCCGGAAGGCAGGAAAGAAATGGGTCAGATATACACCACCCATATCAACGAGCACTTCGACAAATGCCGCGACGACCCGTCTCGGGGCTGTCCTCTGTGCTCGCTCTACCGCATGCTTCAGGAGAACGAGCTGGACCTCATCCTAGGCGCCTCCATGATGGAGCCCGACATCCGCATAAAGACCAACCGCGAGGGCTTCTGCGCGTCCCATTACGCCATGATGTTCACCCGCAAGAACCGCCTGGGCATGGCGCTGACGCTCGAGAGCCACCTCGACGAGCTCCGCGGCGAGGTCAAGGATATGCCGCTGCTCGTGCCCGGATCCAGGGCCCGGGCCAGGATAACCGAGCTCGAGGGCACCTGCTACGTCTGCGGGAGGATAGCCAGGAACTTCGCCCAGATGACGGACAACCTTATCTACATGTGGTCGACCGACCCCGCCTTCCGCGAGAAGTTCTCCGGGCAGCCCTATTTCTGCCTGCCTCACTGGAACGCCATGCTGCAGACGGCCAGACAGAAGCTCCCGAAGAAGCAGAACTCCGACTTTGCAAAGGCCGCATCCGACGTCGTCATGCCCTATTTCGACTCACTGAGGGGCGACGTCTCCTGGTTCTGCAAAAAGTTCGACTACCGCTACGACGCCGAGCCCTGGGGCAACTCCAAGGACGCCGTCGAGCGTGCCATGAAGTTTCTCCGCTCCGACCTCGTCCCGGGCGGCAAGCCGGAAGGCGGAAGATCATGATCGATCTGCTCTCGCTCCACAAGCAGTTCATTCTGACCCACCTCCGCGCGGGCGACGTCGCCGCCGATTTCACAATGGGGAACGGCCACGACACCGAATTTCTGTCGAAGACCGTGGGGCCGTCCGGGCGGGTCTACGCCTTCGACATCCAGCCTCAGGCGCTGGAATCGACGGCCGCGCACCTCCGTCAGACCGGCTGCCCCGACAACTGCAGTCTCATTCTCGACTCGCACAGCAACGCCGGATCGTACATAAAGGAAAAGATCCGCGCCGGCATGTTCAATCTCGGCTGGCTGCCGGGCGGTGACAAGAGCATAACCACCATGCGCGAAACTACGATGCCCGCCATAGAGACCGCCGTCGGTCTGCTGGACGAGGACTCTGTGCTCACCGTCGCGGTCTACCCCGGCCACCCGGAGGGCGACGCCGAAGGCCGCATGCTCGCCGAGTACTTCTCCGGCCTGTCGAGATATCGCATCTGCGCAACAAAGATAGCCATTGTGAACTCCCCGGCTTCGCCGTATTTCTTCCTGATCGAAACCAGAGCGCCGCGCGGCTGACAGCGCGACATCCACATGTCCGGAAAACAGAGAGCGACGGGATCCGCCGGCGACAGAGATCTGCGCCGTCAGGCGGAGCGCAACGTCCGTGAGAAAAACAAAAGAAAGAAGAACGCCGAGCGGCAGCGCGATCGCGAGAACCGCCGGGCGTACCTTTCGTACGCTCTCGGCAGGCTGCGGGTCTACATTCCGCCATTTCTGTTCTTCTTCGTCCTCATCTGCGTGATCGCCCTGATCGCCTTCCTGTGCTCGCTGTTCATCCGCCCGGGCGACGGCGGAGGCTTTCCGAAAAAGATCATGTACGGCTACGGAGACGACACCCGCGAGATCAGGACCTCGTCCGTCTCCTACGACGGTTTGATATACGCGGACTTTTCTGAGATCGCCGAGTCGTGCGGCATCTCCGTGAGCGGCGACCGCACCGGCCTCAAATTCCTGACCCCGACGGGAGAATACGCCTCCTTTGCCACCGACAGCCGCTTTGCCGACGTGAACGGCAACTCCGTCATGATGGACGGACCGGCCAGGCTGATCGGCGGCAGGCTGTGGCTCCCCGTCAGCTTCATCGACAGATACGTCTCCGGCGTCAGCGTCTTCATCGGCGAGGACAGGAGCTCCGTCCTTATCAGCCGAGATACCGTGACCGAGGACACGCTGTCGTCCCCGGCCGACGTCTCCTTCCTGCTGAAGGCCGGCGATCCCATCTTCCTCGAGGGCGGCGCTTCGGTCCCGGTCCAGGCTATGACCCTTCCCGGCGGAGGCCTTGCCTACAGCTTCATCAACGACCTCTCCGGCTACTACGCATACATGAACCCCGCGGACGCCGATAAATACCTGCTGCTCATCAACCCGACGTTCCGCGACGACGGCACCTATGAGCCCGAGGAATACGCCCAGGTGCTCAACAGCGCGCCCGGCCGCACCAGCCTCATAATGGAGCGCGGCGCCGAAAAGGCGCTCGAGGCCATGTTCATCGAGATGTACAGCAGCGGCTACCGCAACGTATACGTAAACATGGCCTACCGCTCCTACGCGGATCAGAGCAAGCAGTTCAACATTTACGTCGGCAACGAGCGCGTCTGGTACAGGAGCCACGGCGACTTCTCCGACGCGGCGTATTCGGTGCTCGGGCGGGCCTATCTCAAGACCAACTACCTCGACAAGAAGCAGTACACCCTGTCGGCCGCGGACGCGGAGCGGGTCGCGTCGTCATACTCGGCGGTGCCGGGGACCGGCGACCACCAGACGGGCTTCAGCGTCGACCTCGTGCTGACGGGATCCGGCAACACCGACATCGAGAAGTCCGAGGTCTACGTCTGGCTCCAGCAGTATGCCTACCAGTTCGGCTTCGTCGAGCGCTATCCCAAGGGAAAGGAAAAGATCACCGGCTTCTCTTACGAGCCGAGGCACTGGCGCTTCGTCGGCCAGTACCACGCCGCCATGATGCGGGAGAAGAACATGTGCCTCGAGGAGTACAGGGCCTGGCTCGACTCCGGAGAATGAAGCTGCCGGCCCGCGGGCCGGCAGCTTCATTCCTTCATTGCCGCCGAAGGCGGCACTTCATTTGCGCGCGCAGCGCGCAACTTCATTTGCGCAGCGCGTAACTTCATTAGCGGCGCAGCCGCGTCTTCATTGCCGCCCCTCAGGGCGGCACTTCATTTGCGCGAAGCGCAACTTCATTTGCGCAGCGCGCAACTTCATTCCCCGTCCCTCGGGCCGGCTTTTTTCAGTACTGCCCCAGGAAATACGCGTCCATGACGGTCCTGGCGGACCTGGCCGCGTTGGCTCCGGTCGCCCCGCGCTCAAGCACGACCGCGACGGTTATGTCGGGATCGTCCAGGGGGGCGAAGCACAGGAACACGGCGTTGGAACTCTGCCCGGTGACCTGCGCCGTACCGGTCTTTCCTCCGACCTTGATCGGGAACTTGTCGAAGGCCGTGACCGTGGTGCTCTCGTCGACGACCTTGCTCATCGCGTTCCTGAGCACCCCCACCGTGCCCGCGTCTATGGCCACCGACGACAGCACGTTCGGGACGTAGCTCTCGACGACCGTCCCGTCGAAGGACCTGACCTCCTTCAGCACGTGAAGCGCCCAGCGCGAGCCTCCGTTGACGATGGTCGAGAGGTAGCTGGAAAGCTGGGCCGGGGTGAAGCGGTTGTAGGCCTGCCCTATGGCGGTCTGTATTGTGAGACCGCCCGTCCAGGCGACCCCCAGCCTCCTCGTGTACTCCGAGTCGGCCAGCACGCCCTCGACCTCGTGCAGCTCTATGCCCGTGCTCTCGCCGAGGCCGTAGTTGCGGCAGTAGAGATTGATGGTCTCGATGCCCAGTATGCGCCCGAGCTCGTAAAAGAAGCAGTTGCAGGAGACCTGCAGGGCCTTGGTCACGTTGATGCTGCCGTGGGACGCCTTGCGCAGAGTGTAGATCCAGCAGACCGGCTGGTAGTCCTCGTAATACGTGTACTTTCCGGTCGTCTTGATGAGCGTCGACGGGACGAAGGTCTCGCCGTCGTTAACGGTTATCTTTTCGAGCAGGGCCATGCAGGCGACGCCGACCTTGAAGGTGGAGCCGGGGGCGTAGGTGCCCTCCAGCGCCCGGTTGAACATGGGCCGCCTCGGATCCTCTATGAGCTCGGAATATGTCTCGTTGAACCGCGACAGGTCAAAGGTCGGCCAGGATGCCAGCACCAGCACCTCGCCGGTGTTCGTCTTCTGGGCGACGAGCGCGCCACAGTCGCAGTCCTCCCCGTCAAGGCTGCCGGATATCCTGGCGGCCCTGTCGTTTACGTAGGCGATATTCTCTCCGAGGGCCCTCTCCGCCGTCATCTGAAGGTCGATGTCGATGGTCAGATAGACGTCCATGCCGGGCTCCGGCTCCTTGACCGTCTCGGCGGACACGACGTTGCCGTCCTTGTCCTTGACGATCTTCATCTCGCCCTCCATGCCTCGCAGGATCTTCTCGAAGGCCTGCTCGACGCCGTCGACGCCCACCACGGCGTTGACCGGGTAGCCCTTTGACGTGTAGTAGTCCACGTTCTCGGCCGGTACCTTGCCGATCCGCCCGAGGATCTGCGACGCAGCGCCGGGATAGCAGTACTCGCGACTGTAGGAGGTGAGTATGCGCAGACCGGGAATGTTGAGCTCCTTGGCGCGGGTTATAACCTCGATGCCGATCCCGTCGAGCACGGTGTACGGCTCGCCCGGAGCGAACTGTATGGCCTCCGTCTCGTACCTGAAGCGCAGCATGTCGTTCATCTCGCTTACGGTGTACAGGGCGTTGCCCTTCTTGTCGGTCATGCGGTACTTCTTTGCCAGGGCGGAGGCCAGTTCCGAGGCTCCGGCGTCCTCCCCGAGGCCGAGCTCCCGCAGGATCCTGGCCTGCCTCGACGAGGCGACCTGTCCGCTCAGCATTGCGGTGTCATATGTGTATTCGGGCCAGCTGCCGATGAGCGGGCAGAAAGGATCCGGCATCAGGGAGCGCAGGGACATCTCGTCCGCCATGTCATAGAAGCGGATGATGTCGTCGTTCTGCTCGGAATAGGTCCGTGACATGGCCGCGTAGTCGAAATAAAGCCTGTATGAATAGTTGTTCTTTACGAGCAGTTTGCCGTTCCGGTCGTAGATCTCGCCCCGCACGGCCTGGATCTTGACCATGGCCTCCGTGAAGACCTCCTCCTCGGGGCCGTCGGGGGTCTCGCTCTCTCCCGCGGTCCCTGTCACGATAAGCACCGCGTAAAGGACGCACAGGGCCGCAAAGATGCCGGCAATTATATAATACCTGTAGACGAACGAGCCTCTGCGGTGAACCGTCTCGGCCCCGTCCCGGGTCTTGAACGATCTCTGATTTTTCATGGTACCGGCCTCCTTTCGGCAGTTTTTCGGGTGAGTTCTGATACGCGACGGTCTGCGCGGCTACATGAAGAACGAGAGGATCAGATAGAAGATGGCAAATACCATGTACGCGAACATGCCCGGCGCCATGAACACCGTCCAGCCGACGTTCTCGCGGCCTATCGGAGCCTCGGCCGGCCGGAGCTCGATCTTTCTGCGGTTGACAATGAAGAGCACGGTCCCGGCCAGCGACATCCCGAGCAGGATGAGCGAGGACGCGCCGAGTATGAGCAGCGCCGGCATGAGCACGTATCCGAGCTCCATGATCCTTGCCAGGGTCTCGTCGCCGGCAAACACGGAACCGGCGCCGAGCTGCGCGTCGGCAAGGAGGCTGTTCAGCTCCTCGTACTCCTCGGCGTGCGATTTGAGCAGCGCGGTCCCGAGCGCCGGCAGAAAGCCGCCCAGCAGGTTGATAACGGAATGCAGGACGACCGTATACCGCAGCCTGCCCGTCCTCAGATAGACGTAGCCGAAGATGAGCGCGCCCAGGAAGGCGTAGACCATCTGGGCGACGCTGTGGTGGGCCAGCGAGAAGATGAGAGCGCTCATGAGCAGCGCCGCCCTGTCCCCGTACCCGGTCAGCGAGCCCAGGAGGTACTTGCGGAAAAAAAGCTCCTCCATAAGAGGTCCAAGCACCACCGTCATAAGGAAGTACATCGCGCAGGAGACGGCGTTGGTGATCCCGGGCAGGGGCAGATCCGACGAGCGGCCGCTGGCCGAATAGATCGCACCGTTTATGAGGTTGCTGAACATGCTGCCGACATACACCGCGGCAAAAGACACAGCCAGGAAGATAAGGAAGCCCTTCCCGGTGACTTTGCGGTCGCTGCCGGGGCCGTCTATTCCGGCCTTTTTGATTATGAACATGCCCGCCGGCATGGTTATGCCGTACATGAGCACCATGGAGATCAGCCAGGGCCATACCGTGCCGTAATCGGCCAGCTCGGGGTGATCGGGGATCACTGCCAGAGACAGCAGAAGGTCGATGCCGAGCTCGACTCCGAAGGTGACGAGGCAGGCAAGGCCGATCAGAGAGAACTTCTTTCGCGCGGCGTTCAGATCCGGCTGAAGAGCCGGCGCCGATTCAGGGTTTTCGTTCATTTCAGCTCCGAAAAAACAACGTTCGGGTCCCTGCGGACCTGGGAAAAGTCATTCGAGGTCGGTCTCCTTCAGGAACGGCCTGGCGCACAGCCTGGCCAGAAAGTACACCGGCACCGAAAAGATGAGCGTCATGACCGCCTCTGGAAGCACGACCTTCGTCAGGATGAGGACGGTGTCGTACACTTTTTCGGTTATCATAACGTACATGAGCGTCACGGATCCGCGCAGCACACCGCCGATCAGGACGTAGACGAGCCACGACAGCAGGTTGCGGCTGAGGAAGGAGCGGATGGCGATGCCCGTAAGGAAGCCCGCCAGCATGTAGAACACCGGCATGAACGCGGTGCCCGGCGAGCCCAGCGCGTTTGCCAGGACCCCCGCCAGCATCCCGCACAGCGAGCCGCTCCGCTCGCCGTCGAACAGCGCGATACCCATGACCGCGGCCAGCAGCATGTCCGGAGTGGCGGGAAACACACCCGCAGCCCCGAAGAACGAGGACTGGAAGACGGCGGTGAAAAAGATGAACAGCGAAAATAGAATAATGCGGCCGAGCGTCTGTTTGGAGAAAAACGGATCCCTGGCCTGTTCCCTGTAATCCATTGCGTCGCCTCCGTCTCAGTCGCCGGCGGCCGTGAATTCCGTGACGACCATGACCCGGGTCACGCGGTCGAAATCCGCGTACGGCCGGACGGTGGCCACGAAAGTGCGGTTGTAGTCGTCGTACGACAGTTCGGTGACCTCGCCTATGGCAATGCCTCGCGGATAGACGCTGCCTACGCCGGACGTGAGCACTCGGTCGCCGACCTTGATGTCGGAGCCGGCTTCAATGTACGTCATCCGGCACAGCCCGTCCAGCCTAAGCTCAAAGCTGCCCTCAACGACGCCAAGCACGCCGGTCCGCTCTATGTAAGCCCCGACGGCCGCGTCCGTCTCGATGACCGGCACCGCTCGGCACCAGGTCTCGCCGACCTCGGTTATGTAGCCCACAAGGCCGGCGTCGGTCACCACCGGCATGTTCTCGCTTATTCCGTGCATCCTGCCCCTGGACAGTGTGTAGACGGTCCTGTAGTTGGTGGATTCGCGGCCTATGACCGTGGCGGGCGTGAAGCTGAAGTCGCCGTGCTCGGCCTTCATCCCGAGATAGGAGCGAAGAAAGTGGTTCTCCTCCTCTATGAGCGAGGCGTCGTAGATCTCCTTTTTGTTCTTCTCGAGCTCAGACTTGAGCTCCTCGTTCTCGCGTCTGAGGTCCTCGACGGTGCGGAAGTATTCCCTGTAGCCGGCTATCCCCTCTCCGATCTTGGAGAAGCACCACTGGAAGGGCGAGGCGATGACCTGCAGCCCGGCTCTGACGTAGTCGGTCTGCCCCATGGCCACCAGCACGGCCGGTATGATGGACAGAAGGAAGGCGACACAGAGGACCGCTATGAAAAAGCGGCTCCTGAACAGTTTTTTAAAAAAGTCCGTGACAGCTCCCCCCTTCCGTTTCCCGCGCCGGCCGGCGCGTTCCCGATGTTATGCTTATCTGCCCCTGAAGTTCACAAGGTCCGGCGCGCTGCCGTCTATAGCCTTTCCTATGCCCAGGCAGACGCTGTCCAGCGGCTTCTTGGCGACGGTCACCCTGACGCCGGTGCGCTCGCTGATCAGAGTGGCGATGCCGGCCAGCAGCGCCCCGCCGCCGGCAAGCATTATGCCGTAGTCCAGGATGTCCGAGCTCAGCTCCGGCGGGGTGCTCTCAAGCACCTGCCTTATGGTGGCAATGATCTGCTCGAGCTGGTCGTGCATGGCGTCCCTCATCTGGGCGGACGTCACGGTGAGCACCACCGGCAGGCCGGAGCGGAGCGATCTGCCCCTGACCTCCGTCGATCCCCTGTCCATGCTTGCGTGAGCCGAACCTATGTTCTTTTTCAGCGCCTCCGCGGTGGAATCGCCGATTGACACGTGGTATTCCTGTTTCATGTAGTTTACGATGGCCTCGTCAAGCTGGTTGCCGGCGGCCCTGGTGGCGTGCGATATCACTATCCCGTTCAGGCTGAGCACCGCGACCTCGGTCGTGCCTCCGCCGATGTCGACTATCATGGAGCCACGCGGTCCGGTGATCTTGAGGCCCGAGCCGACCGCCGCGGTGAGCGGCTCGTCGATCAGGGCGACGTTCTTGGCTCCCGCTTCGTAAGTGGCGTCCTCGACCGCCCTGCGCTCGACCTCGGTCACCCCGTAAGGTATGCAGATCACGACGGAGGGCCTTGACATCAGCCCCGCCGCGTTGACCTTGTTGAAGAATGAGTGCAGCATCTTTGCGGTCATGTCGAAATCGGCTATGACGCCGTCCTTCAGAGGACGCTTTGCGATCAGGTTTCCGGGAGTCTTGCCGATCATGCGCTTCGCATTGTCGCCGACGGCCACCACTCTCTTTGTCTTGCTGTCCAGGGCGACCACCGACGGCTCTCTCAGCACGATCCCGCGCCCCTTCATGTATACGAGCGTGTTGGCGGTCCCCAGGTCAATTCCGAGTATCTTGGACATAAGTCTTTACCGATGATCCTGTTTTAAGATTTCATTTGGTTCCGGTCGAGCCGAACCCGCCGGCGCCGCGTTCCGTTTCCCCAAGCTCATCGGCCTCGATGAAGCTTGCCCGGAGCACCGGCATGAACATGAGCTGGGCGATGCGGTCGCCGTCTGTGACCGTGAACGGCTCGTCGGAGGTGTTCAGCAGAGTCACCAGGATCTCGCCGCGGTAGTCGGAATCGATGACCCCGATGCCGTTGGCAAGGCAGATCCCCTTTCTTGCGGCCAGGCCGCTGCGCGCCGCAACCACGGCGACGACGTCCCTGTCCTCCGGCTCGATGAACAGCCCTGTCGGAATCATCTCCCGGCGCCCGGGCATGACCGTCACGGTGCCGCCCTCCAGAGCGGCGCGGAGATCGACGGCGGCGGAGCCGTCCGTGGCGTACGCGGGAGCCGAGGCCCCGCGGGTATATCTTATCCTGACCCTGATTTCCATGATTTCGACTCCTTGCAGGCGATACAGGCACATTGCCGTATTATATATTTTATCATTATTTCTTCACTTATGCAAGATGGCCCGCGCTTCTTTTTGTTTTTTGAAAAAAACGCCGCCGCGCCCGGCGTTCGCCGGGCGGCGAAATCAAAAAAAAGAAAAAAACTATTGACAAACCCTGTCCATCATGTTATAATAGCTCGCGTCCGGCCAAAAGCGTCCGGCACGCTGGTGTGGCTCAATGGCAGAGCAGCTGATTTGTAATCAGCAGGTTGTTGGTTCGACTCCGATCACCAGCTCCACATCATCCGCGGCCCGGAGCTACGGGCTGCGGACCATATATCCGGGGGATTTCCCGAGCGGCCAAAGGGGGCAGACTGTAAATCTGTTGTCACTGACTTCGGTGGTCCGAATCCACCATCCCCCACCAGAAAAAGCCGTCCGAAAGGACGGAGTTTTCAATGAAGTCGCCCTTCGGGCTAATGAAGGAATGAAGACGCTCCCTACGGTCGCTAATTAAGGAGCGGGGCGACTTCGCTTC
>JAEEJM010000109.1 GCA_016281895.1 Clostridiales bacterium | reverse complement strand
ATCGGGATGTACACGCTCTCCGAGAAGGTCGAGATAGCTTCCGGGCGCATCGAGGCCGAAAAGGACTCCTCCGAGACCGACACCGACTACCTGCTCGAGATCGGCGGCGAGATGTCCAAGACCTCCTGGGGCGGCAGCAACGTCTTCACCACCTCGTACTGCATATACGTCGAGATAAAGGACCCCGACGTCGCCGTCCTCACGAAGGAGCAGTTCGACTACATATTCGCGTACGTCAGGAAGGCCGACGCGGCCGTCAAGGCAAAGAAGGACTACGACAACTACATCGACATCGACTCCGCCATAGACTGGTTCATCCTCACCGAGCTCAGCTACAACACCGACGGCGCCATGAGGCGGTCGGACTTCCTGCTGAAGACGCGCGGCCCGGAGGGAAAGATATACTTCGCCGCCCCGTGGGACTTCGACTACGCCTTCGGAAACATCTACTTCGACGCCCCTTACGAGGAGTGGATCTGCCTCGGCAAGACCGCGTCGCTGGCCGCCTACGAGGCAAGGAAGGGCTACAAATACATAAGGGACAACTGGTTCACCTTCCTCCTTACCGACCCAGCGTTCAAGACCCGGCTGAAGGACCGCTGGAACGCCGTCAAAGAGGACGTCTACGCGGCCGCGGTGTCGTCGATAAACACCCAGAAGGCCGCCTGTCTGCTGTCCGGCGGGCAGAACTTCTCCGTATGGACCGGAGTGCTCGGCAAGCGCATCCAGTACCAGTCAAAGACCGTCTACACGATCAAGACCTACGAGGGGCAGATCGACTACCTGCGCACCTTCCTCGACCACAGATACGCCTGGATGGACGCCGAGATCAATTCGTACTGACGGGGCGCCTGCCGGAGCATTCACGCGACGGCCGCCGAAGCCGCCCGAGACCTCCTTGCCGCGCCGGCCGGCCCCTCGCGCGCCGCGCCCGCCGGCCCGTTCACTGCACGTTCACATATGTTTGATATAATAAAAAGAACGGGATCCGCCCCGGCGCCGGTCCCGCTCTTCTCCGTACGACTCTGACAGCTCCCGCGCGCCGCGGGCCCGCCTGCCGGCGGCCCCGCCGCGGCCTCCGCGAAGAGCGAACTCAATATATTTTTCCGGAGGAATCAGATCAGCATGAACAGACACAAGAATTATCCTCTTTACGAGACCACCGTTTTCCCAGACTTCAGATTCATGGTCGAACAGTCCGCCGAGAGACACGGCGGAAAGTATGCCTTCTCTTATAAGGACGATCCGTCCGACGAGGAAGTCCGCCACGTAACGTACTCCGAGACGCGGGAGATCGTCCGCGGCCTCGGGACCGAGTTCCACGCCATGGGGCTCTCCGGGCAGAAGGCCGTCCTCATGGGCGCCGCCTCGGTCGGCTGGATCTGTTCATATTTCGCCCTCACCGCGGCGGGAGCCGTAACCGTTCCCGTCGACAGGGAGCTCGCCCCCGAGGATCTGGCGGACATCGTGCGCCGCGTCGGAGCGGCAGCCGTGTTCTACGGAGCCGAGGCCGCGGCCCGCGTCGAGGCCATCCGCGGCCGGACCGAGGTCGGCACATACGTATGCATCAACGGCGAGCCCATCGACGGCGATCTGCGCCTGAACGACCTTGCCGAGAGCGGAAAGCGCCGCTACGAGGAGGGCGACACCTCCTACTACGACTACGAGCTCGACCCCGACAAGCTGGCGACCATCGTCTTCACCTCGGGCACCACGGGCAAGGGCAAGGGCGTCATGCTCTCCCAGACCAACATCGTCTCGGACATGACCCAGGGCATGTACAACTTCGATATCACGCCGAAGACCCTCATGCTCCTCCCGCCCCATCACACCTTCGGCTCCACGGTCAACATCGTCGGCCATTTTGCCCAGGGCAGCGAGCTCTATCTCACCTCGGGCGTCAAATACCTCGTCAGGGAGCTCCAGGAGCAGAAGCCCACTCACCTCATCCTGGTCCCGCTGTTCATAGAGACCCTCTACCGCAAGATCTGGGCTACGGCCGAAAAGACCGGAAAGGCCAAGAAGCTGAAGCAGGGCCTGGCGCTCAGCAACAAGCTGCTCAAGGTCGGCATCGACGTGCGCCGCAAGCTGTTCAAGGACGTGCTGGCCACCTTCGGCGGCAGACTGCAGATGATCATATGCGGCGGCGCCGCGCTCAACCAGGACATCATAGACTTCTTCGACTCCATCGGCCTGACCATCCTCAACGGCTACGGCATCACCGAGGCCGCCCCGCTCATCTCCTGCAACCGCAACGAGTGGCAGAAGAACGGTTCCGTCGGCACCCCCATCATCGGAGAAAAGGTGAAGATCGCCGACCCCGACGAGAACGGCGAGGGCGAGATCTGCGTCAAGGGCCCGAACATAATGCTCGGCTACTTCGAGGACGAGGAGGCCACCAGGGCCGTGTTCGACGACGAGGGATACTTCCACACCGGCGACTACGGCAAGCTCGACGAGGACGGCTGGATCTACATCACCGGCCGGCTCAAGAACCTCATCATCTTCTCCAACGGAAAGAACGTGTACCCCGAGGAGATCGAGACCGAGCTGTCCCGCATCCGCGGCGTGCTCGAGGTCGTCGCCTACGCCGGCGAGAGCCGCAAGGACCCCAGCAGAGAGGTCATCGTCGCGGAGATCTTCCCCGACTACGAACAGCTCCGCGGAGACGGCATCGAGACCGCCGAGCAGATCCAGGCCTACTTCAACGAGAACGTCAAGCTGGCCAACAGCCGCATGGCCTCTTACAAGAAGGTCAGCCTCGTCAAGATAAGAAAGACCGAGTTCGTGAAGAACACCTCCAGAAAGATCACGAGATTCAACATAGACAAGTCGATAGACTGACGTTCTGACGGCCATGAAAAGAAGCGCGACCCCCGTACTGATACTTCTCTGCGCGGCTCTCATGCTCACCTCCTGCGGCTCCGGCTTCATCGATGCTTTCCTCTCGGAGCTCAGCGCCGCGCTGGAGACCGCCGACCTGTTCGGAGACGGCTCAGGGCAGGCGGTCACGGACGCGGCCGGGGCCGCCGACCCTTCCGTTGCCGAGAGCGGCACGGACCCGGCGCCCGAGTCGTCGCGGGAGGATGAACAGACCGGGCACGTCCACTCGTTCCGCGAGATAAGCGTGACCCGGCCCGGCTGCGAGACCCCCGGGGAGCGGCTCTTCGGCTGCGTCTGCGGCGAGGAGGTGCGCGAATCCGTCCCGGCGACCGGACACAGCTACGCGTTCGCGCGGACCGTCGCCCCGACCTACGAGTCCGAGGGCTACGACCTCTACACCTGCGTAAAGTGCGGCGCCGCCGAGCACAGGAACCCGACGGCCAGGCTGGTGCATACGGAGGCCTCCTACACCGACCTCTGCAGCATGAAGAGCTACCTTACGGCGGCCATGCCGCACGAGGGCCCGGTCGACGCCCTGAACATCGTCCTGCCCTGCGCCCTGCTCGTCACGGGGAAGTCCGCGGACTTCTCGCCCTACACGCACGACGAGGTGTACGCGATCCTCAGGACCGGACACAACTACATAATGCGCAACGTCATCTTCGGCTCCAACACCAACGGCATGAGGATCTACGCCTGCAGCGAGGATGACGCCGCCCTGCTGGCCTCCGACTTCGCCTGGATCGCGCGGACGGTCGACTCGCTCGGCATCGGGACCTCCACCACGCAGCGCGAGGCCATCGGGATCATCAACGAATACCTGTGCTCCAAGTTGCGCTACGATTACGTCTCCGGCAGCATAGACATGCATGCCGCCATAACGACCGGCACCGGCGTGTGCCAGGTCTACTCGCTGTTCTTCCAGCTCATGTGCCAGTACTGCGGGATCGAGACCTACTACATCGAGAACGTCGAGCGCAACCACGTATACAACCGCACCGTCTTCTCCGACGGTTCCGAGCTCTACACCGACGTGACCTGGAACGATTCGAGCAAGAACCGCGTCGAGGTCGAGAACGCCGGCTACTCCGAGGCGCAGATAGCCTCGTTCCGCTCGAAATACCTGCTCAAACCGTACGACGAGTTCATGCAGCTTCACGGCTGGTGAAGCCCGCAGACAAAAGACCGGCACCCGGCGCAGTGAGCGCCGGGTGCCTCTTTTTTTGCCCCGCGGGGCCGGTCCGCGGTTCCGCGGACGGCCGCTTTTCACAGCCGCCCAAGCCGTTTCCAGGCGCCGGTCCGCCGCGGCCGCCGGCCTTTCCGGCCCGCCGACCGGGGCCCCCGGAAGGGCGTTTTTTCATGCCTTTGTTCAATTTGTCATATAGAATTTTGAACGGCACAAAAAAGCGAAAAGCGTCCCCATCTGTTGAAAACTCTGTTGAAACTGTGGAAAAAAACGCATTTTTCCCCTGTTTTTGCGTGCTTTAACGGAAAACCGGGCTCCGCGGCGCGCGTTTTCGATCCGGCCGGCTGAATTTCCGCTCCGGCCGCCCTGTGGAAAACTCGCGGAGGCCGGGGATAAAAATATGTTTACAATTTTTTTGCATTTCAACAGGATGCACAAAAATCACATGGAGCAGATCAGGCGCTCGATGGCGACGTATCCGTCGCCGTATCCCTTGACCCCCTCGTCGGCCGCCCGTGCCAGTTCCAGCGCCCTGTTCACCGCGGCGGCGTCCGCGGTCTCGAGCGCCTTCAGGTACCTGCCGAGCGGATAGGGCTTGATGCCCGTGGCCTCGCTGATCTGCTGGCCGGTCATGCCGCTAGCGGTGCAGGCGCTGACGGCCTTCATGTCGCAGATGACGCGTATTATGTCGGCCATGACGCGGACCGGCTCGGCCTTCTGCGACCGCATGAAGGCCAGCACCTCCAGCGCCTGGCGGTGTCTGCCGGCTATCATGGCGTTGGACAGTGCAAAGGCGTCGAACCCGGACGTGGGGCAGCCGGCCACCCTTACGTCGTCCTCACCGACGCGGCTTGCTCCGCGGGAGAGAACGTAAAAAGATATCTTGTCTATCTCGGAGGCGAGCCTGTACATATCGGAGCCGCAGTAGCCCACCGTGAACGAACAGACCTCCGGGGCGGCGCTCACGCCGTTTGCCCTGTAATGGCGTTCCGCCCAGGCCGCCAGACGGTTCTGCGGGACCCTGTCGAACAGCACCGGCCGGGCAAACTCCGCGATCCGCTTCAGCAGGGCCGACGGGCGCTTGGGGTAACCCGGATCGAGCCCTCCGTCGGGCACGTTCATTATGACGGTGTTGGGATCGCCGGGGCCGAGCCCCTCGAGCGTGTCCAGGATGTCCCCGAGTTCCGACGGCTTCATGCCGTCGGGCGAGAACGACAGCGCAACGAGCTTGTTCTCCCCGAACATGGGAGGGGCGGCCAGCGCGGCGGCGACCGCTCCGGCTGACACCGCGGCCGCGCCGAGCGATACGAAATCGAAGGCCGCCGCGTCCGGGGCGATCAGCGCGTCCCTGGCGACGTTCACCGCGTTGGCCTTGAGATAGTCCTCCTCGCCGTAGAAGAGAAATATCCGCGGCTGTCCCCGGAATCCGGACCCGGCCGACTTTCTGAACTCGGCCTCGGTCATCGTCTCGTACATGGCGCTCTCCCCTTTCCGCTTCCCGGGACCGCGGCCCGAAGGCCCGTCCCGCTGCGCATCATCATCGTCCGGGTCTATTTTACAGTTGACGGCCTTTTTTGTCAAGGATGTGAGAACATTTCTTCCCCCGGAGCCGTCCCCATTTTGTCCTTTTCTATTTACATTCGTTCCGAAAAGTGTTATTATATATAGTGGTTTTATATGTTGTCCCGTCCCGCGCGCCGGCGCGCGGGCAGGCGCGGCTCAGCCGGAAAGACCGGATCGGATAGTTTTAATAATTTATAAAACGGAGGAATGTCTTCATGGCACTCAAGCGCACCAAGCTTTCCATGGACGGCAACACCGCCGCGGCGCACGTCTCGTACGCTTTTACGGAAGTGGCTGCCATCTACCCCATCACTCCCTCGTCCCCCATGGCCGAGATCACCGACACGTGGTCGGCGACCGATAAGAACGTTCTCGGCAAACCCGCGCGCAACATCTTCGGCGAACGGGTAAAGGTCATGGAAATGCAGTCGGAGGCCGGCGCTGCGGGCGCCGTTCACGGTTCTCTCGCATCCGGCGCACTCACGACCACTTATACCGCCTCGCAGGGTCTGCTCCTTATGATCCCCAACATGTACAAGATGGCCGGCGAGCTCCTTCCCGGCGTTATCCATGTCTCCGCCCGCTGCGTCGCCTCGCACGCTCTCAACATCTTCGGCGATCACTCCGACGTCTACGCCTGCCGCCAGACCGGCTACGCCATGCTTGCCGAGACCAACCAGCAGGAGATCATGGACCTCGGCGCCGTCGCCCACCTCTCCGCCATCTCCGGCAGAGTCCCCGTTCTCAACTTCTTCGACGGCTTCAGGACCTCGCACGAGATCCAGAAGATCGAGGTCTGGGACATCGAGGACCTCAAGGACATGGTCGACTGGAAGGCCGTCGAGGAGTTCAGGGCCAGGGCCCTCAACCCCGAGCACCCCGTCCTCCGCGGCTCCGCCGAGAACGGCGACATCTTCTTCCAGCACCGCGAGGCCTGCAACCCCTACTACGACAGGTTCCCGGCCGTCGTCGAGGCCTATATGAAGAAGGTCAACCGCAAGCTCGGCACCGACTACAGGCTCTTCAACTACTACGGCGCGCCTGACGCCGACCGCGTCATCGTCGCCATGGGCTCCGTCTGCGACGTCGCCGAAGAGGTCATCGACTACCTCAACGCCCACGGCCAGAAGGTCGGCCTCGTGAAGGTCCGCCTCTACCGTCCGTTCTCCGCGAAGCATCTGGCCGCCGCCATCCCCGCGACCGTCAGAGAGATCGCCGTCCTCGACAGGACCAAAGAGCCCGGCTCCCTCGGCGAGCCCCTCTATCTCGACGTCGTCGCCGCCCTCGCCCAGACGGGCCGCCAGGACATCAGGGTCTACGGCGGACGCTACGGCCTCGGCTCCAAGGACACCACCCCGGCCTCCATCTTCGCGGTCTACGACAACCTTGCCGCAAAGAACCCGAAGAACGGCTTCACCATCGGCATCGTCGACGACGTAACCAAGCTCTCTCTCAGGGAGAAGAAGTGCCCCGACACCGCTGCCAAGGGAACCATCTCCTGCAAGTTCTGGGGTCTCGGCGGCGACGGCACCGTCGGCGCCAACAAGAACTCCATCAAGATCATCGGCGACCACACCGACAAATACATCCAGGCCTACTTCCAGTACGACTCCAAGAAGACCGGCGGCATAACCATCAGCCACCTGCGCTTCGGAGACAACCCGATAAAGAGCCCGTACTACATCACCAAGGCCGACTTCGTCGCCTGCCACAACCAGGCCTACCTCACGAAGTACGACATGGTCCAGGACGTCAAGCCGGGCGGGACCTTCCTGCTCGACTGCGAATGGGCCCCCGCCGAGCTCGAGGCCCATCTGCCCTCGGCCGTAAAGCAGTACATCGCAAAGAACCGCATCAACTTCTACATCATCGACGGCACCGGCATCGCTCTCAAGCGCATAGGCAACGGCAAGGTCAAGAACACCGTGCTCCAGTCCGCGTTCTTCTCGCTCGCCAACATCCTGCCTAAGGCCGACGCCATTGAGTATATGAAGAAGATGGCATACAAGTCCTACATCAAGAAGGGCCAGGCCATCGTCGACCTCAACTACGCGGCCATCGACGCCGGCGCCGACGCCTTCGTGAAGGTCGACGTCCCCGCCTCCTGGGCCGACTGCGCCGACGACGCCCCGAAGCCTCTGGCCACCGGCTCCCGCAAGGACCTTGTCGACTTCGTCAACAGCGTCGTGGAGCCCGTCGACGCCATGCGCGGCGACCGTCTGCCCGTCTCCGTCTTCAGCAAATGCGCTGACGGCACCTATCCTCAGGGCGCATCCGCTTATGAGAAGCGCGGCGTTGCCGTGTTCGTGCCGCTCTGGAAGCCCGAGAACTGCGTACAGTGCAACAACTGCGCGTTCGTCTGCCCGCACGCCGCGATCCGTCCTTTCGCCATGACCGAGGCCGAGGCCGCCAAGGCCCCGTCCGACACCCTCTTTGCCGCCAGACCGGTCCTCAAGACGAACTACAAGTTCACCATGGCCGTCTCCGCCCTCGACTGCATGGGCTGCACGCTCTGCGTGAAGGCCTGCCCCGTCACCAACAAGGCCGTCGAGAACGCCGCAAAGACCGTCAAGGCCGAGCATCCCGAGTACGACGCCAAGACTGCCGCTAAGGAAGCCGCGAAGATCGCCTCCGCGAAATCGGCCATCGAGATGGTCCCGCAGGCCAAGGGCCTCTTCCAGCAGGCCGCCTTCGACTACGCCGTCGCAAGCGTGGCCGAGAAGCCCGAGCTCGTCAACAGCACCGTCAGGGGCAGCCAGTTCAAGCAGCCTCTGCTCGAGTTCTCCGGTTCCTGCGCGGGCTGCGCCGAGACCTCCTACGCCCGCATAATCACCCAGCTGTTCGGCGAGCGGATGTTCATATCCAACGCCACCGGCTGTTCCTCCATCTGGGGCGGCTCCGCTCCGGCCACACCCTACACCGTCAACCGCGAGAGCGGCAGGGGACCCGCCTGGGCCAACTCCCTCTTCGAGGACAACGCCGAGCACGGCCTCGGCATCGCCCTCGGCCACAAGACCGTAAGGGAGAGCGCCATAGCCCGCGTCAGGGCCCTCGGAGAGAAGACTGCCGACGCCGCTAAGAAGGCAGTCATCGACCGCTACCTCGAGACCGTCGACGACGGCAGGACCAACGGCGCCGCCACCGCCGAGCTCATCGCCATGCTCGAGAAGTGCGGCTGCGACGAGGCCCGCGCCATCCTGGCCTCCAGGGATTACCTCGCCAAGAAGTCCGTGTGGATCTTCGGCGGCGACGGCTGGGCATACGACATCGGCTTCGGCGGCCTCGACCACGTCCTGGCCTCCGGCGAAGACGTCAACGTCATGGTCTTCGACACCGAGGTCTACTCCAACACCGGCGGACAGGCCTCCAAGGCCTCCCAGATCGGCCAGGTCGCACAGTTCGCGGCCGCCGGAAAGGCCATCTCCAAGAAGAACCTTGCCGAGATCGCCATGTCCTACGGCTACGTTTACGTCGCGCAGGTCGCCATGGGCGCCGATATGAACCAGCTGCTCAAGGCCCTGACCGAGGCCGAGGCCTATCACGGGCCGTCGCTCATCATCGGCTACGCGCCCTGCGAGATGCACGGCATCAAGGGCACCATGCAGAACTGCCAGATCGAGATGAAGCGCGCGGTCGATGCCGGCTACTGGCAGATGTTCCGCTACAACCCGGCCCTCAAGGCCGAGGGGAAGAATCCTCTCACCGTCGACTCCAAGGAGCCTTCGGCGAGCTACAGGGACTTCATCACCAGCGAGACCCGCTACAGCCGCCTGGCCCAGCAGTTCCCCGAGAGGGCCGAGGTGCTCTTCGCGAAGGCCGAGACCGCCGCGAAGGAGAAATACGAGAGACTTGTCCGCTACGGCAAGCTCTTCGAGAACTGACGTTCCATCAGGCGGCACAGCCGCCGGAAAGACAACGCCCCGGGCGCCGATCGGCGCCCGGGGCGTTGTTCATATCAAGCGTAATGCGGGACCGGACGTCCGCGTCCGGACCTCGCCGGCCGCGGGATCCGCGGCCGGGCTGGCGATCCGGGGCGGCCGGAAGGCCGCGGTCCCTGTCGCCGGACTCACTGCACTTCAGCGATCGCGTCCATTATCTTCTTGATCGAGTTTTCTATGTTCTTTCTCCAGGATGCCCAGCCCTTGGTGACGTTGGTGGTGTAGGCACTGGTGACGAGGTCCGGGATATTGATCGCGTACGTTCCGTTGGAATAGACCTCGAAGAGCGAGTAGCCTATGGAGGACTTGACCGTGTCGAGCACTCCGGCCGCGATCGGGTCGCTGGCCCTCTTGGTCTTCAGCGTCAGCTCGTAGTAGGCCTCCATGGAGGTCTGAGAGGCGACGTAGCCCCAGTAGTCCATTATTTCTATGGTGTCCTGAGGATTCGCTTCCGCGAAATTGGGAAGGCCGAAGATGATGCTGTTGTAGTCCATCATGTGGTAGTACTCTTCCTGGTCGGCGTCGTACTTCGGATTCATGATGACGCCGAAGCCCTTCTTCATGTCCGTGAACTCGTTCGCGGCGTCCATGATGGAGTGGACGAAGAGGAAGTGCCCCTGGGCAAAGAGGCCTCTGCAGTGGGAGAACTTGTCTCCGTAGGCCCCCGCGCCGGCCGCATCCATACCGTGGGCGGTGTCGAAATCGATGCAGGAGTTCTTGTCCTGGACCATGAGTTTGAGCTGGTCGAAGTAGTTCTGGGCCCTCTGGGCGTACGCGGTGCCTATCTGGCACTCGAAGGTGTTCTCGTCGACCTTGGTGAGCCACGGGATCCCGGCGCCCACCAGCATGGCGTTGCGGACGGCGCCCTCCTCGTTCACGAGGCCGTAGACGCCGAGAGTACCGTCGGAGTTGGGGGCCGAGACGCTCTTGACCATCTGGAAGAACGTGGCAAGAGTCCATTCGTTCTTATCGGCGTACTCGTAGGGGCTTGTGAGGCGGAAGTTCTCAAGGACCTCCTTGTTGAAGAAGAAGAAGCGGACTCCGCCGAGGTTGGAGATGGACGCGTCGTTGGGGATGACGAACAGCTTGCCTGCCGCCGAGTAGTAGTACGCGGCCTTGCCGTCCCACCAGTGGGTGTTGAAATCGACGTCCAGGTCGTTGAGGTTCACCAGGGCCCCGCTGAGGCCCAGGGGGCTGAGATAACGGCGCTGGTCGAGTATCACGTCGTAGGGCTTGCCGCCGCTCTTGACGTCCTGCAGGATGGTGTTGACCGGGTGATCGTATTCGATGCCGACGATCCTGATGTCGAACCTGTCCTCGGTCTGCTGGTTCCTGATCACCGACTGCTGGCTGATGATGTCGCTGGCGTCCTCCGAGGGAAGGACGTATTTGCTGCCGTAATTGAGAAGGTTCTGCGGGCGCATATAGATGACCCATTCGGCTCCTCCGTGTTTCTTGTCGGAGAACTTGTATTCGGTCTGCGCGGGTCCTTCCGATCCTTCGCCGGACGTGTTGACCGCGGGGCCGCCCCCGGTCGTGGTTTCGTTCTGGCCGGTCTCGCCGCCGCAGGCGGTAGCGGCAAGCATGGCCAGGAGCATCAGCGCCGCAAGAAACAGCGACAGCGCTTTAGTGGTTCTTTTCAAAACTGATTCCCTCCGGATATAAAAAGATTATACTGTAAAATGATCGCATGAAACGGTCTTGCGGGACGGGCGGGAGTCTGCGACCCGGCGTGCCCGCGGCCTGCGGAGCGGTCGCGGGCTTCTTCGGTCCATATGGCGCGTCCGCCGCGTTCCCGGCAGCCGGACTCACTCCACTTCAGCGAGCGCGGAAAGGATCTTTTTGGTCGCGTTCTCTATATTCCTCTTGTAGGAGCCCCAGGCCTTTGTGACGGTGCTGCTGTAGGAGTTGCTGACGAAGTCGCCGATGTTGAACGAGTACTTGTCGTTGGAATAGACCTCGCTGAGGGAGTAGCCTATGGATGCCTTGACCGTGTCGAGCACTCCGGCCGCGGTCGGGTCGCTGGCCCTCTTGGTCTTCAGCGTCAGCTCGTAGTAGGCTTCCATGGAGGTCTGAGAGGAGACGTAGCCCCAGTAGTCCATGATGTCGATGGTATCCTGGGCATTGGCCTCCGCGAACTTGGGCAGCGCGAAGATGATGCTGTTGTTGTCCATCATGTGGTAGTACTCTTCCTGGTCGGCGTCGTACTTCGGATTCATGATGACGCCGAAGCCGTGCACCATGTCGACGAACTCCTCGGCGCAGTTCATGTTGGAGTGGACGAAGAGGAAGTGCCCCTGGGCAAAGAGGCCTCTGCAGTGCGAGTACTTGTCGCCGTAGGCCCCCGCTCCGGCAGAATCCATGCTGTGGGCGGTGTCGAAGTCAAGGCAGGAATTGGTATCCTGGATCATGAGCCTGAGCTGGTCGAAGTAGTTCTGCGCCCTCT